>JAIQFJ010000066.1 GCA_020073325.1 Terriglobia bacterium
CCTCACCTCGATCATCCCCCTGGCGCACGTTCGCGAGGAACTGGCAAAGCTTGCGCGCAAGACGGGCGATGAGGCGCAGGCGCGGAATTGGTCGGACCGCGCGCAGCAGCTGTGGCTCGATTTTCCGGAGCAGAACGAGTATGTCCGCGGGCACATTCGCGCCCGATGATCTATCGCGCGAACCAGTCGCGCGGAACCGGTGACGGGTCGCCGGAGACAATGACAGGAGCCCATTCGAGAAAGCTCGGTGTCGGCGAGCTGTGCAGGAACTGCAACTGCGCCTGCCGCAGCGCCTCCGCGCGCCCTTTTCCCGCGCTCAATTCCGCGTAGAACCGGTCCATCAGTTTCTGTTCGGCCGCGTCGGCGACGTTCCACAGCGGCGCGACGAACGTCCGCACACCGGCGATTGCCGCGGCGCGGCGCATTCCGTGCAGCCCCTCGCCCGACGACGGGACTCCGTCGGCCATGCGGCATTGCGACAACACCAGCATCTGGGTGCCTTGCAGATCGAGCGTCTGCAACTCAAGCGCGGTCAGCAGCCCGTCCTGCGTCGACACTCCTCCGCGTCCGTAAGCCTCCTCGAGCACGATCGCCGAAAGACTCATGACGCGCGATGCAGGATCGATGCTCGCCAGCCCGCAGCCCGCGCCCGACGGAGCTTCACGGCAATCCTCATTCCCGCGCACGATGCCGTGTCCGACAATGTGCAGCATCGCGGGATGCCGCAGAGTCTTGATGCGCTGCTCGGTAGCCTCGCCTTCGCCGAGCACCTGCGCCCGTGGAATCCACTTGTGAACATCGCGCGCTTCCGTCTCCGCGTCGTTCAGGCGCTCCAGGCGATCGGCTCGAAAAGCCGTCTCGGCGCGCCGCGCGCCCGCCCCTGGACTCATCGCGATAAAGATCGGATCGCCGGCGCGGCCCGCCGGACTCGCGGAAGCGACAAGGTCGCGCCCAGCGGAAAGATAGCTGATCGCGAAATGCTCCAGCAGAAAACGGCCGCGTCCGTCGGCCAGCGCGCCGAAGGGCACCAGTTGCAGCATTCCGTCGGGCGATATGCGGACGCGGTGCACGTCACGCGTCTGCAGGAGGGCTGAGAGCGCGGGCGCGAGTTTTTCGGACAGCGTCCCGAGCGCCTCGCGCGCGGTTTGCTCCGCACGATCCGCGTTGCGCGTCTCCTTCGCCGCCGCCGCCGCACTCCAGTCGTTTGCCGACGCGATCAGGTCCTGTACGGCGCGATCGATGGGCGCGGCGGGGCCCAGATCGCGCCATTGCAGGTCGCCCTGGCGCGTAAGAAGAAACGCTCCGTAGCGTCGCGCGCTCGAATACGACGTGAACTCGATCAGCGCCTCGCCCGGCGCGAGCCGCGCACGAATTTCGTCGAGCTTCACCGACCGGATCGCGGAAGCGAACTGCGGTACATCGCGGCTGAACTCCGCTTCGAGCGCGTCGCCGCGGCGCATCAGGACCTTCACCGCCTGCAAGCCCTGCCGGCCGCGCGCCTCGGTCCAGTTCGTACGCAGGTCGTGCAGCAGGCGCTCGTAGCGTCCTTCGAGGTCGGTGCCGCTGAGCGTGCATGCGCCGATGGCCGCCGGCCGCAGGTCGCGATAACCGAGCGCCAGCGTCAGCGACGCCTGGCATTCGAGCAGCGATTCCCATTGCGCATAGCGCCCGCGGATCTCGGGATTCTCGCGCAGGCTTCGTCCCCAGTCATGCGCCGCGTCCAGCACGCGGCCCTTGCGGCTGGCGACGGCTTCAAACGCCAGCGCGCGTGCGCTTGCGGTTCCGGCCTTTTGCTGAAACGCGATCAGCGCGGGAACGGGATCGTCCAGATTGGCGACCATCGCGGATTTATTTTTTTGCGAGCCGATGGAGATCATGTCGGCCAGCGCGCGATCCGAAATATCCAGGCTGCGGCGATAGAGCGGCTCGGCCGACGCGTATTCGCCTGCCTGTTCGTATACCGCGGCTAGCCGCTGCAGATAGCGCGCCAGGTCGGGGTGCGTATCGCCATGCGTTTCCTCGACGATCGCGACGGCCTGCTGCAGCGTCCGTTCCGCGCTCTTATAATCGTGCGCCGATCGATCCACTTCCGCGATCCCCCCAAGCACTGCCGCATACACCGGATGCTTTTCGCCGAGCCCTTCTTTCGAAACACGAAGCGCGCGCTCCAAAGTCTCGCGGGCCGAACTCAGGTCGCCGCGATCGCGCTGCGCCTCGCCGAGTCCCAGCAGCACGCTCGCGTAATCGAACGACGGAGGCTTCGGATACTTCGCATAGAGATCCACAGCTTCCTTGAAGAGTTTTTCTCCCTCCGCGGGATTCCGCCGGTACACCAGCCGCGCGAGATTCCGCAGCGACGCGCCCACGGTCAGCGCGTCGGGTCCATAGATCTTCCGCTTCAGTTCGAGCGACCGGCGATAATCCGACTCGGCCACCGTCAGGTTTCCCAGCGCGGTATACAGCGCCGCGCGGTTGTTCAGGAACGCGGCATAAACCGGGTGCTGCTCGCCGAGTTGCTCCCGCACCAGCTTGCCGCTCTCGTCGTACAGCTTTTCCGCCGCCGAGTAATGCCCCAGATCCGCTTGCAGATACGCGTACGCCACCAGACTGGCCGCATAGGCAGGATGATGGACGCCGGGCTTCTGGCGCAGAACGGCGAGGCCTGCTTCGAACGTCGCTTCGGCCTTCGCATACTTTCCGACGCGCTGATAGGTGCCCGCAAGGTTGATGCAAAGGGTCCCGTACTCTTCGCTGAACTCGCGAGGCTCGGGTTGCGCTTCGTGAATCGCGCGAGCCTCTTCGGATTTGGCGATGGCGAGGTCGTATTCGCCGAGGAGCGCCGAAATGCTGGCCAGCGTGTTGAGGCTCTCCGCGACTCGCAGGTCGCGATTGCCGAGCACGCGCAACCGGATCGCCACCGCTGCCTCGGCCAGTGCGCGCGCCGCCGGCAGACGATCCGAATCGCGCAGCAGCAGCGCCGTGTCGTTCGCGCTCTCCGCATATTCGATCGACTCCGCGCCGAATTTTTCTTTGCGAAGATCCAGGGCCTGGCGCAGATGCGCCTCGCCGTTTTTCAAGTCGCCCGCGGTGTATTCGAAAAATCCCAGCCGGTCGAGGCTATGCGCCGATTCCGCCGCGCCCGGCGCTTGGTCGCGTGCCAGCCGTGCCGCGCGGATCGCTTCTTTTAGATCGCCCCGGGTGTAGGAATCTTCAGCCTCGCGACTGCGCGCGGCCCAATCCTGAGCGAAGGCGGCGGAGCACAGAACCAGCGCGCCGATGAGAATGCGCATGCGTCACCGCGATCCCTTGACGCGTGCGAGATTGGCCTCCACGCTGTGCCGCTCCGGCGCCGCGCCCAGCGCTTCCTGATAAAGCGCGGCGGCCCTGGCGCGATCTCCGCGAAGTTCCGCGATCACGCCCAGATTGTTCAACGCGCGCGCATGAGAGCCGTCGCCGGCCGGTGAAAACGCAACGGCCTGTTGCAACACAACTTCGGCACCGGCCGAGTCGCCCCGCAGAATTTTGCGAACGCCCAGTTCGTTCCATACGAAAGCGAGCCTCGACCCTGCTTCGCCGCCCAGTTTTGCCGATTCGAAAAACGCCCGCGCTTCGCTCATGCGATCGCGCGCGGCATCGAGATCGTCCCGGGCGATCGCCGCCTCCCCCTGATCGGCTAGTGCGCGCAGATGAGCCTCGGTGGGCACACGGATCTCGTCCCGGGGCCGAACCTGGCCCGAAATTTTCCCGCGGGCGCGATCGCGGAAGAGCGTGCCGATCTTCACCCGCCCGCCCGAGGACGCTTCCAGATCCATGCCCTGGTCGAGCCCGTCGATCGATCCGAGATCGATCGCTGCCTCGCCTGCCTCGATCGACATCACCGTTCCGAGAAGCCGCGGAGCGCGCGCGGTCGAATCCGCGCCGCGAAAGACGGGAAAATCGGCGGGCGGATCGGCCAGCAACGCTGGTTGTCCGGGGCTTGCGGCCCAGGCCAACGCTGCTTGTAGAGGCGGCGAAGGCGCAGGCTTCAAGACATACAACAGCGCCGCGACCAGAACGGCCGCGATCGCTCCCCACGCGGCGTATTGAAACACCGGCTTCGGAGCCGGCAATGCCGCTTTCGCCAGGCTGACCGCGGTCAGCTCATCGAACAATTCGTCCGATTCCGCCGATTCGTGCGCCAGTTCGCGAGCCTCGAACGCGCTCAGTTCGCCGCGCGCGTAGCGATCCAGGCGATCGTCGCTCATCCGCGGCGCTCCGTTCTTTTCTGCACACGCTGAGCCAGTTCGCGAATCCCGCGGCTCACCCAGGTCGCGACGGTGTTTTCGTTCACGCCCAGCCGCTTTGCGATTTCCGAGTACTTCATCCCGTCGTCACGCATGCGCAGCACCGTACGATAGCGCGGTTCGAGCTTCGAAAAACAAGCCGCGACAATCCCGCGCAGTTCTTTGCGAATCAGTTCGCCCAGCGGATCGGGCGTGGGATCGGTGGGATCCGGCTGCCCCTCGCGCGGCCGGGAACGTTCGTTGCGCGAACTCATTCGCCCGTGCTCTTCGCGCACGACGTTGCGCAGCACCGCGTGCAGCCACGCCAACACCCGGTCGAGCGGCCATTCCGGAATCGCACTGGACGGATGTTCGCCGAAATAAAACTCCACTGCCAGGCGCGCGCGGGGATTCTCCAGCGCCCGTTTGAGCGTTTCCTGCGCCGCGCCCTCCGCGTCCACCGACCCGAACCGCCGTGCCCGTGACGCAAGCCGGGCCAGCAGGCCGCGATAGTCGCTGCTGTCGCGCGGCGGCACCGGAACGGGCACTCCGTGAGTGGGCTGGCCGGCGTGGGCGCTCATGAAACATCAATTATTCTCCCACGTGTCCCATCTTTCGACCGGACGACCACGCAATCGCCGGATTCACGGCAGATTTGTGCGCCATACCAGAGGATGAAGATGGGACCGGATTTCTTTCAGGCCGCCCGCGGCAAGGTAAAGCTGAACGTCGCTCCTTCGCCGACTTCGGATTCCACCCACATCTTGCCCCCGCACTGCTGAACGATACTGCGGCAAATCGGCAGACCCAGGCCGCTGCCCGGAATTTCGTCGGCTGGGTGCAGGCGCTTGAAAAGGCCGAAAATATGCGCCTGATATTTCGGGTCGATGCCGATCCCGTTGTCGCGCACGTGGATGATCCACTCGCTGCCCGCTTCTTCCGCCGAAATCGCGATCACGGGCGTCTTTGCCGAGCGATACTTCAGCGCATTGCCGATCAGGTTCTGGAAAATCTGCCGGGCGTGCACCGGATGCATCCGCACCTTCGGCAAGTCCCCCCGTTCCAGCGACGCGCCGCTGTCGTCGAGCGCGGCCTTCAAGTCCAGCATCGCGGCGTCCACGCCCGCGTTCAGATCGACCAGCGGCGCCGAGTCCCTCGTGAGCGAGGACACCTGCATGTAGGTTCGCAGTCCGCTGAGCAGGCCGTCCATTCTCTCGACGCCCTTGAGAATGAAACCCACTACCAGATCCCCGTCGTGGTCGAGCTTGGTGAGATAGCGCTTGCGCAGCATGTCCGTGTAAATGCCCACCGTGCGGAGCGGCTCGTTCAGGTCGTGCGAAGCGGCGAAAGCGAACTGGCGCAGATCTTCGTTGGAGCGTTCCAGGTCGCGTGTTCGTTCCCGCACGCGATTTTCCAGCTCCTCGTTCAGCATGGTCAGGCGGCCTTCCGCCCGGTCGCGCAAGTCCCGATACCTGCGAATCGTGTGCTCGCCCCGGAACGCGATGGCCAAGCTTACCAGCATCGCGGAAAGGCACAGCAGGGAGAGAATCCAATTGGTGAGCCGCCGCGCCGCAACCCGCTCGCTCAGCAGCCGCTGCTCCTCTGCCCGCAGGCTGATGATCTGCTCGTTGAGCTCCGCGACTTTTTCACGCCCCAACTCGCCGCGTGTCGCCGCAAGCGTGGTCATCGTGCTGCCGGATTGAACCAGCCCGATATTTTCGGCCAGATATTCCAGCCGGGCCTGGACTGCCGACGTCAGCGCATCCACCTTTTGTTGCTGGGGTCCGCTGTCCGCTACCAATTCGCGGAGATGACGAACCTGGTCCATGGATTCGCCGCGCAACTGCTCGAACTCGTCCAAGCGGCTCGCATCGAACGTTGCAAAATAAGCGCGCGCCGAGCTTTCCCCGCGCGTCGTGGCGCGGTCCACGTCCCCCAGGGCGGAAAGAACGTCGTGCGTATGATCCACCCACAAGGCGTCCGTGTGATTCTGCTGAACGGCCCACGGCAGGACCGCAGTCAGGAAAACAGGGACAAATCCGAGAACCAGGAAGGCCCCGCGCCCGCGGCGTTCCAACCCCGTGCCGTCCGCGCCGCCCGCCTGTCGCATAACCTGACATAAATTTAGCAAAAATTTCCTCAGCTAACGTTGGGAACCCGGTAACGTTCTTCGTTTGAGGCGGTATTCCGAAACGTGGGTTCTCTTTCTCAAGACATTCGGTTTGCATTGCGCAGTTTTCGAAAGTCTCCCGTATTTGTCGCGGTTGCGGTGTTGTCGCTGGCCCTCGGCATCGGCGCCAACACGGCGATCTTCACACTGGTCGACCAGGTTCTGCTGCGGCTGCTTCCGGTGAAAAATCCCCAACAGCTTGTTCTGGTGCGCAGCCGCGGACAGCATTATGGAAGCAACAATGGACGTTACAAGCTGTCCTACCCCATGTATGAAGATTTTCGCGACCACAACGAAGTCTTCAGCGGCATGTTCTGCCGTTGGGACACGGCGTTCAGCATCGCCGCGGACGGCAAGACCGAGCGCGTCTATGGTGAAGCCGTCTCCGGCACGTATTTCCCGGTGCTCGGGGTAGGCGCCGCGCTGGGCCGCGTTTTCACACCCGACGACGACCGTGTCCCCGACGGCCACCCCCTCGCCGTCATCAGCCATCGCTACTGGCTGACGCGCTTCGGCAGCGATCCCCAGGTGATCGGCAAGAAAATTCTGGTGAACGGTTACCCCTTCACGATCATCGGCGTGAGCCAGGCCGGATTCGACGGGCTCGACCCGACGGTTTCGCCCAGCGTCCGTGTGCCCGTCATGATGAAGCACGTGCTCGATCCCCAGGGCTTCTACAATCTGAAGGACCGCCGCGGGCGTTGGGTCAACGTGTTTGGACGCCTCAAGCCCGGCGTGACGGCCCAGCAGGCGAAAGCCTCGCTCCAGCCGTTCTTTCATCAGATCCTCGAAATGGAAGTGCAGCAGAAGGAGTTCGCGCGGGCGGCTCCGGAAACCAAGCAGAGCTTCCTGACGATGTTCATCGATGTGATGCCCGCGGAAAAAGGCGATTCGTCGCAGCGCGATAATTTTTCCAGCCCGTTGCTGGTCTTGACCGCAATCGTCGCGAGCGTGCTCCTGATCGCGTGCGCCAACGTGGCGAATCTCCTGATCGCGCGCGCCACCGCGCGGCAGAAAGAGATCGCCGTGAGGCTCGCCCTCGGAGCCAGCCGCGGACGCATCATCTCGCAGCTCTTGGTCGAAAGCATCATGCTCGCGCTCGCCGGCGGCGCGCTCGGCTTGGTTCTTGCTGTCGTCATCGATCGTGCGCTGCTCGCCTTTATGCCGCCAAGCACGTCATCGCTGACGATTTCGGCGACACCCGACGCCCGGATTCTTGCCTTCAGCGCCGTCGTCTCCATCCTCACAGGGGTACTCTTCGGACTGATTCCCGCGCTGCAAGCCACGCGTCCGCATGTCGCCGGAACGTTGAAGGACCAGGTCGGATCGATCGCCGGCGGGACGTCGGTCAAGCTGCGCAAGGTGCTGGTCGCGGCGCAGGTTACCATGTCGCTGCTGCTGCTGATCGGCGCGGGACTCTTTATCCGCAGTTTGCAGAATCTCAAAGACCTGGATCCCGGATTCAAGACCGCGAACCTCATCGGCTTCGCAGTCGATCCGCCGCTGAACGGCTACAAGCCCGATCGGACCTTCGACTTCTACCGCCAGCTTCGCGATAATCTCGACGCGCTGCCGGGAGTGGAATCGGCAGGGCTCGCCATCATGCCGGTCCTGACCGGAAATGAATGGGACAGCAGCATGGCCGTCGAGGGATTCGCGCATAACCCGGGCAACACGCCCGATCCGCACATGAACTTCGTGTCGCCGGATTATTTCAAAACCATGCAGATCCCGCTGCTGCTCGGCCGCGATTTCCGCATGACGGACGGCAAGGATGCTCCCAAGGTCTGCATCGTCAACGAAAGCTTCGCGCGGAAATATTTCAAGGACGGCAACGCGCTCGGCCGCCATATCGGCATGGGCGGCGATCCCGGCACGAAGCTCGATATTGAAATTGTCGGCGTCGCGCGCGACACAAAATATGAAACCATGCGCGACGAGGTTCCGCTCGAAGTGTATCGCCCCTATCACCAGATGGAGTTCGCGCTCGGCATGTATACCTACGTCCGCACGGCGCGCGCCCCGGAGCAGGTTTTCCCATCGATCCGGCGCGTGGTCACCAATCTCGACCCGAATATCCCGGTGTTCGCCATGAAGACGCTGGAAAAGCAGATGGACGAATCGCTGGTCATCGAAAGATTGGTCGCGAGCCTCTCGACGGGCTTCGGCCTTCTTGCCACGGCGCTGGCGGCGGTCGGATTGTACGGCGTGATGGCGTTCATGGTCGCGCAGCGGACGCGCGAGATCGGCGTGCGAATGGCGCTCGGCGCGGCGCAAGGCGATGTGGTGTGGCTGGTCATGCGCGAAGTGCTGCTGCTGGCCGGGATCGGAATCGCGATCGGTCTGCCCGCGGCCTACGGCCTGACGCGCTTCGTCAAATCGCAGCTCTACGGAATCCAGCCGAACGACTTGACGACCATCGTTCTCTCGGTCGCGGGAATCGCCCTGGTCGCGCTGCTGTCGGGTTACATGCCTGCTCGCCGAGCGACGCTGGTCGACCCGATCCGCGCGCTGCGTTGGGAGTAAAAAGCGCGAATTAGGCGCCAAATAAACGCGAATCTCTTCCCTCCAGCGCCCTCATCGTTCGACGCCGGTCCTCTGGACGCGAGCGTGGAAAGCCCCGCCAGTCAGAGTCTGTGTGAAAATGATCGGCGTCGGCCGCTTCCTGCGGTCGCGGTTCCTTAGACGGCTGATTCAGCGGGATGCCGGCAATGAACCGCGACCGCAGGAAGCGGCGGACGTTCAGTTTTCACACAGACTCGTCATGGCGGGGGCTCGACGCCCGTACTCACCTGCCGAGGACGATCTCAAGCGGCTTGCCCGAAGACCCATCTCCCACATGGCCGAAAAATATCATCGCGAGAGAATTCGCGTTCATTCGCGTCCATTCGCGGCCAGGGAAACCCGAACATGATCGTGGATCCAGTGCGCGTCCCACCATTCGATGGGATTCACCTGCACCCCATCCACCTGCATCGAAAAGTGCAAATGATCGCCGCCGGCGAGTCCGGTCGATCCGCTCTTTCCCAACGCTTCGCCGCGCTTGACCGACTGTCCTTCCTTCACCGCGATCTCGCTCAGGTGCGCGTAAATCGATTGCAGGCCGAGCCCGTGATCCACCACCACGCAATTTCCATAAATCCCCAGCATCGCGGCCCACACGATTTTCCCGTCGTTGGCGGCCGGAACCGGCGTGTGCTGCCCCACCGCCAGATCGAATCCCAGGTGCGTTTGCTGATCGACTTTCTTGCCTTTATAGATGTAGCTCCGCACATCGGCGAACGCCGACTCCACCTTCGAATTGGCGAGCTGCAGGAACGGCTCCGACCACAAAAAATGACCCGCTGTCTTCAGCCGCAGATCGGCCAGCGTCTTATTGTTCTCCCGCCGCATTTCGCCGTTGATCTTCAGGAATCGATCGAGCAGATCGCCCGAGCCCGACGGATCGATCTGATTCACAACTTTGTTGAGAAAGGCATCGTCGATCGGCAAATCGCGCGCGCGGAACTTTTTCGGAAAAACTTTGTACCAGAACTGCGTTTTCGCCTCCGTTCCCGCAGCGTTTCTCACCACGACAAACGGAGCCGTATCGCGCGGCGCGTCCCACGGCATTGCGAACAGCGCAACGCGTTCCTGTGAGCCGGCCATCGGGAAACTCGGATAGAAATGATCGCCGACACGCACGCCCGCTTCGGTCCAGGAGCCCGATGGCGTCAGTAGCGCCATCTCCGATCCGCCCTGATTGATGTAGTGCTGAAACGAATCCGTCGTCACCGAAGGCGGCCGGAAGATCACATCGACGTCGGTCGAAATCGAATCGAGAGAACCGCGCAGATCGTTCGATTCCGCTTCCACGATCAGCTTTGCCTTGCCTTCTTTGAGCGCGGCAGTTTTGGCGCGCCCCGCCGTGAAGTGAAAATCGGCGGGCGGCAGATGCTTGCGCCAGAATTTGAACCGGTCGGCGGGACTCTTCGATTCCTCCAGCGGCAGCCGGACGCCGCCCTGCTCGACAAAGGCGCTGATCCGGCGCGCCCCGTGCGGATTTTCGATCCGCACCGTGACCGGAGTCGCCTCGCCGATCGCTTTCGGCGGCGAGCCAAATGCCAGCGTCGAATGCGTGGAAAGAAATTCGAGTCCGCCGAGGGGGACCGCAATCAGGAGAACAATCAGAAGGAAGCCGAAAAACTTGGCCATTTTGATAGATGCCTGTCGTATTCGATTCGTTACCGGGGCAGGGCGAAAGCGACGATGCTGCTGCCGGACGGCGCGCCGTTCTTGCCGCCGCCGCACACGATGACTACGTATTCGCGGCCGCCGATCTCGTAAACCGACGGCGTCGCGTTGCCCGCCGCCGGCAGCACCGTCTCCCACAGCAGCTTTCCCGTCAGCTTGTCGTAGGCGCGAAATTTCTTGTCGAAATTGGTCGCGCCAATGAACAGCAGCCCGTTCGACGTCACCACAGGACCGCCGTAATTATCGCTGCCCGTGTTCCTGATTCCTTTCGCGACCAGCTCGGGATACTCGCCGAACGGGATCCGCCAGCGAATCTCGCCCTTGTTCAGATCGATCGCGTTAAGCGTCCCCCAGGGCGGCGTCAGCGGAGGATAGCCCTCGGGATCGCGCATCAGAATGTAGCCTTCATTGCGATATTTCTGCCAGTTCACGTCTTTGGGAACCGCGCTGCCGTTATCTTTTCCGGTGAGCAGGAAATCGACGATCTCATTGATTCCGCGTCCCAGGTGATCGAAGCCGGGCATGCGGCCCGTGCCTTCGCGAATGATCGCGGCGATATCTTCGCGCGACCGGCGCTTGCCGATGTCGACCAACGACGGAAATTCAGGCGGCGTCCCCTTGCGGTCCGCGCGATGGCAGCTTGCGCAGTTGTTGTTGTAGAGCGACGAAGTGTCGTGCGTCACCATTCGGATCACCCATGGCTGCTCGTTCGAATTGACGTAGAGCAGGGCAGTTTCGGGATCGAACGCCGCGCCGCCCCATTCGCCTCCTCCGTCGGTGCCGGGCATCAGGATCGTTCCGCGCAGGCTCGGCGGCGTGAACATCCCGTTCGAATCGAGCTTGCGAAACATGTCGAGCACCGCTTTGTGCGCCTCGGGCGTTCGCGTCGTGATCATGTCCTCGGTGAACGCCTGCCGCGTGAACGGCGGAGGCTTCACCGGATAAGGCTGCGTCGCGGCGAGCTTTTCGCCATCGAGCGGCGAGGGCGGAGCTTTGCGATACGCGATCGGAAACAGCGGCTCGCCCGTGCGGCGGTTGAACACGTACACATAGCCGGTCTTGGTGATCTGCGCGACGGCCTCGACTTTCTTCCCATCACGCGTCACTGTCACCAGGCTGGGCGCGGCGGGAAAATCCAGATCCCAGACGTCGTGTTTGATCGCCTGAAAATGCCAGACGCGTTTTCCGGTGCGCGCATCCAGCGCCAGCACGCAGTCGGCGAACAGATTGTTGCCAACACGATTCGACCCGTAAAAATCGAACGACGCCGATCCGGTCGCGGCGAAAACCATGGCGTTTTTCGTATCGATCGTCAGCCCCGCCCACGCATTCGCGCCACCCGAAATCTTGTACGCCTCGGGAGGCCACGTCTCATATCCGAACTCGCCCGGATGCGGGATCGTATGAAAAATCCAGCGCTGCTTGCCCGTGTTGACGTCGAAAGCGCGAATGTGGCCCGGCGATCCAGGCAGCGTTTCGGGAACCGTGCTGCCCATGATGTACAGGTCCTCGAAAATCACGCCGGGACTGCTGGCGCTGATGGTGATCGATTCCGCCGGGCGATCCATGCCGTTGCGCAGATCGACGCGGCCGTTGTCGCCGAACCCCTGAATCGGCTTGCCGGTTTTCCGGTCGAGCGCCCACAAAAAATTCCGATGCGTGAAAAACACGCGATCTTTATAAACCGTTACCCCGCGGTGCCGGTAACGACGCCCGGGCTGCGATCCCTGGTTCGGATCGAACGACCAGATCTCGCGTCCCGTCGCGGCATCGAGCGCGATCACCCGCAGCTTCGGCGTGGTCGCGTAGAGCATCCCGTCGACGACGATCGGGTTGCTCTGCATCTCGGAATCCTTGAACGCGTCGTGAGCATCATATGTCCATGCGAGCCGCAGCTTGCCGACGTTCGCCGGCGAGATCTGCGAAAGCGTCGTGTAACGGATATTATCGGGCCCGCCGTTGACGGCCCAATTCGTGTCGAACGCGGCAAATGCAAGTAAGAAGAAGAGTCCCACGGCGTTATGAATTCTAGCATTCAGTTTAAGATCGGGATGTATGCAGAAGCCTTCCTTTGACCCCGGCTTGACGCAGCAGGTGAACGGCGCACTGCGCCGCGCGATCAACAAAGACGGCAGCTTCAACGTCGAGCGCCGCGGCACCAGCTGGCGCGACATTCATCCCTACCTGCACCTGATCAACGCGTCCTGGCCGGCGTTTCTGTCGATCATTTTCAGCGCGTACCTGGTGGTGAACACGCTCTTCGCGGTGGTTTACTTCAGCCTCGGCCGCGGCGAGTTGCAGGGCACGGACGCGCCCTCGTCGTTTGGCCGCTTCATGAACGATTTTTTCTTCAGCGCGCATACGCTCACCACGGTTGGCTATGGCATTTACGCTCCCACCGGCATCGAGGCGAACAGCGTGGCGGCGTTTGAGGCGATGGTCGGATTGATGGGATTCGCGCTCGCCACAGGACTCCTGTTCGGGCGCGTGTCGAAGCCCTCGGCGCGCATCGGGTTCAGCCCGCGCGCGCTGGTCGCCCCGTATCAGGACCAATCGAGTCTGCAATTCCGCATCGTAAATCTGCGCTCCAACGTACTGATCGAGCTGCAGGCAAGCCTTTTGCTGATGACCGTCGAAGGGACTCCGCTCACCAGAAGATACACGGCCCTCCCGCTCGAACGCGAACGCGTTTATTTCTTTCCGCTGACCTGGACGGTGGTCCATCCTATCGATGAATCGAGCCCGCTGTTCGGAAAAACTCCGGAGCAATTGCAGGCGCTGCAAGCCGAGGTGCTGATCCTGATCAAAGCGTTCGACGAAACCTTCAGCCAGACGGTGAACGCACGCTTTTCCTATCGCTATGACGAGATCGAATGGGGCGCAAAATTCAGCCCGGCCTTCAAGATCGACGGCGACGGCGACATGATCCTGGAAGTCGACCGCGTCGGAGAATTCGCGCGCGTCGAGGCCGCCGGCCGCTAGCGGGCCGCGATCAGATCGAATCCTTCCAGCCGGTAGCGCCATTGTCCCGCGGCGTGCGCGCGAGTCCACGTTAACCCTTCCTCTAAACGCGCGATCTCCTGGTCCCACCACGCTCCCGATCGTCCCGCGACATAAAAATCGCGGCACATCGCGAGGTGCCGGTCGAACGCCAGCCGCAGACGCGATTCGTAATGCTCCAGCATGGCCGGCTCCGCTCCGCCGCGGATGACTGCCGCCGCCAGAATCGCTTCGCGCAGCGCGTGCCCGCAGCCGTCGCCGCACAGCGGATCGAGCGTCATCGCGGCCGATCCGCAGGCCAGCCAGTCTTCTGCGAACATCGGCGAAAGAATCCGGGGATGCGCGGGGAACTGGCCGGAGGCGGCGCCCACGGCGTCGATTTCCGGCGCGATCACGCGGCTGGATCGCAGGAGATCCGGCGCCGGCGCGCCCACCGAGATCAATCTCCCGGATGCGTTCGCGCCCGCGATCAGGAAGAGCCATCCCTGGTCGAACGATTCGATCCAGCAGGCGCCGCGCGATGCTCGCAGTTCGACCTCCGACACGGATGCCACGCGCGATCCGAAATCCTGCATTGGTTTTGCGCCGGACGCGACGATGCTCCACTCGGCGGGCTCATGCGACTCCGGAATCATGGGCCACAAGCGGTCGAGCAGATCCTGTTCGGCGACAATCGCCGAGCAGTGTTCGAACGATGCGGGCGCGGAACCGGCCCCCCAGGCGACCGTGCGCCGGTGGACTTTCGGCGTGTCGCGAAACAAATCCGGATCGCCGGCAAAGTCGCACAGCAGCCGCTGCGCGGGTTGGTTGACCAGGATCCACGGACGCGCGCGGGGAGTGGGCCGCTCGATCGTGACGGCGATTCCGTGATTCGACAGCAGCCGCGCGCAGCACCACGCCGCGATGCCGTCGCCGCGGATCCGAACCGATTTCACATCGCTATTGTCGCGCGGCCGGCGCGGACGCCGCGGGCAGCGTCTCCGGCAGTTTCGACTCGCGGCCGACCTTGCCCGTCAGCGCTTCGTCGATCGACACGTGATTCGCCTCGAGCGTCAACCCCAGCACCTGGTCGAGCGCCACGCGCGCACGGCTATAGGCCGAAAGCGATCCGATCTCTGTGTACTGCGCCGCCGAAAGAGTCCGCTCCGCCGCGATCACCAGGTCGATCGTGGAACTGCCGAGCGAGAATTTCTGCCGCTCTTTTTCAAGCAGATTCTGCTGCAGCTGCCGCGTCGCCACCGCGTTCAAATATCGCGATCTGGCTTGCCGCACCGCGATCATCTGGTTCGAAATGTCCACCACCATCTGGTTGCGATTGCGACGTTCCAGCAGGTCGTTCTGCCGCAGAGTCAATTGATCGACGCCGTAATCGCCTTGCGCCGAGCGGTTGTGAATCGTCCCGAAGAAGTACACCTGCCCCAGCCGGCTCGCATAATCGTTGCGGAAAACCTGGCCGATCGCGGTTCCGTAGCCGCCGATCTGATACTCGTGCGGTACTTTTCCGGAACCCGGATTGGCTTGGCCGGCGAGACCCGTGTTGGTAATCGTCGCCGCCACCTGCAGCGTCGGAAGCAGGTTATTGACGGTTCCGATCGCCGAGATTTCCGAGCTCTCCTGATTCAGCCGGTCGATCGCCACGTCGGGCCGGTTGGCAAGCGCCTTCGCCACCAGGTCCCGCAGCGGCGGCAGGTCGTCGCTGGCGGGAACCTCGATCTTGTCCAGAGTGACGATTTCCGCCGCATCCAGCATCGGATCGGGCACGCGGGTAATCAGACTCTTCAATTGCGTCGTCAATTGGCTGGTACTCTCCTGCGCGATCGCGACGTCCTGCTTGCGCGAGGAAAGATCCGCCTGGGCGCGATAAATGTCCACCTTCGCGACGGCGCCCAGATCGATCTCCTTCGACGTGTCTTCGAAGAATTTCTGTGAAGTCGCAAGAGCCAGCTGGCGCGCGTGCAAGTCCTCGCTCGCCGTGGCGAGATCCCAGTAAGTGTCCACCACGTTTTGCACCAATCCGTCCAACTGGGCGCGGAACGTCACGTTGGCCGAAGTCAGGCCTTTTTTCGCGATGCGAATGAACCGGCTATTCACCGCAAGGCCGAATCCGTTCAGCAGATTGTGCCGGATGCGGATCAGCGCCTGCGGAATCTCCGACGGATTCAGCGTGTTGGTCGGAGCATTCTGTGAAAGATACGATTCATTCATGCTCAAACGCGCGTATCCGCCGGTCAGCGAGCCTTCCTGCACCTGTGACTGATATACGTGCGTCGTGTTCACCAGCGCGTTGGTGCCGGCGATTTGCGGATTCGCCTGCGGCTGCGTTTGATGACCCCATGCGCTGGTGTTTTGAAACACCGGATCCAGGTTGGGCGTGATCGGGCCGATCTGCGAAATCGTCCCGTTGTTGCTGCTGACGCTTCCCGTCGAAACGCCTTGCGATAACCCCGCCGCCTGAATCGCGCCCGCAACACCCTGGCCGCTCACCACAGTATTCACGACGCTATTGCCGCTGGTCACGCCTTTCAACGGCCCGCCCGCCTCTGCGCGAGCCAGGTTCCAGTCGGCATTGAGCGGGCCGTAGCGGTCCACTTGCAGGTCCAGATTGTTTTCCACCGCCAGCGCGATCGCGTCCTGAAGCGTCAGATACAGCCTTCCCGCGCGGATCAGCGCGTGCACCCGATCCGAGTTGGTCATCGTGACGGGCGAAGGAGTCCGCGGCGTGTACGGGCGCCACAGAATCGGCACGTCCAGTTTTTCGACGAACGGCTGCTGCGCCTGGAGCTGTACCAGCAGACTGGACCACGCCGCTGAAATCGCGACGATCTTCGTTGTTGTGCGTCTCATCGCTTCACCTCGGGCTTCGCGGGAGCGCTTGCCGGAAGCGACGATGGGCGCGCCACACTGCCGGAGATCGCCTCGTCCATGGAGATGTGATTCACGTCCAGCGTCGCGCCCAGCGCCTGGTCGAAAGCGATCCGCGAGTGTGTGTAATTCGCCATTGCCTGGATTTCCGCGCTCTGGTCGTTCGCCAGATCGCGCTGTGCCTGCACCACCGTCGGGATGCTGGACTCGCCGAACTTGAAGCGCATCTGCTCGGCTTCGAGCGTCTGTTCGGCGAGCTTCCGCGTCGCCACCGAGGCTTCATACCGCGCGCGCGCCTGCTGCAGCCCGACCATCGCGTTGCGCACGTCCTGCCGCACCTGATTGACCACCTTCTGGAGACCCAGTTCGTCGCGATGCAGCGTCAGTTGATCCGTCACGTAGTCTGCCTGCGCCGCGCGATTGCGGAAAGGGATGTTGACGGAGAATCCAGCCGAGTAGTTGGGATAGTTGCGCCTGAAAACCTGGCCGAAAAAGTTTCCCAGTCCGCCGACATTGTAGGGATCGGGAGTGCAGACGAACTGCTCGGCCGGCGGCAGGCTGGCGCACAGCGGATTGGCCGAACCGCTTAGCCCGCTGTTGCTGAGATCGAGAAACGCCTGCACGTTCGGCAACAGGGCGTTCCTGGTGCCCAGGCTCTGGATCTTGTCGCTTTCGATGTTGATCTTGCCCTGTTCGATCTCGGGCCGCTTCGCCAGCGCTTCCGCCGCCAGGTCCGACACCGGCTGGACCTGCTCCTGCTGCGGAACGATAATCGAATCGAGCGGCACGATGTGAACTTCGTCCAGCGAGGGGTCGGCAATCCCGGTACGGCTCAGCGCGTTCTTGAGCACCACCTCCTGCTGCAGGACGTTGGTTTGCGCGATCAGCAGGTCTTCTTTGCTCTGCGAAACCTGCGCCTCCGCGCGCGTCACCTCGATCGCCGGGAGCGTCCCCAGATCCGCCTGATGCTTGTTGTCTTCATAGAGCTGCTGCGCCGTTTCGAGCGCCTTCTGTTTGATGCGCGCATCGTCGTTGAAACTCACCAGGTCCCAATACAGATTCAGGATCGCCGAAACCGTGGTGATCACCTGCAGCTTGAGCGTGATCTCGCTGACTTTGATGTTGTTCCGGGCGATCCGGATGTAGCGGTTGTTCACCGGACGCCTTCCGCCTTGCAGCAAAGGTTGCGTGATGTACAGCTCCAGGTCGCCCTGCCGATAAGGATTCAGCGCGTAAACCGGGCTGTTCACGCCGACATGACCGGTGAAGTAAGTCATCTGCGCCGTCGTTCCCGTCACCCAGGATTGCGAATATTGGATCTGATAAACCTGGCTCGACGACACCTGCGTCGGGACCAGCGCGACCGTCGTGTTCTGAAGCGGCGTCGTGGTGTGCGAAAACTGCGCGAACGCGAACAGCGTCGGGTCCAGGCTTGGCGTCGGGCTTCCAATCGAGGCCACCAGCCCGCCGCCGGAGGTCACGCCGCTGCCTCCGCCGGCCAGTCCCACTGAGAGCGCACTCACACCCGTGGTGCTCACGCTCACCGGACCGGCCGATACGGGAACTCCCACCTGGCGCAGCGGCGCTCCGCCCTCGGCGCGGCGCAGAACTTCCTGCTGTAAATAGGGGCCATAGCGTTGAATCGCAATGTCCAGATTATTCTCCAGCGCCAGGGCGATCACGTCCTGCGCCGTCAAATATAGATTCCCGGCGCGGATCAGCGAATCGAGCCGCGGCGAATTCGTCATCTTGGGCGGAGCCACGATGCGTTGCTGCGAATGAAATGGCGCGGCCAGACGGCCGACATATTTGTAGCCGGCCGGGTTTTGGATCGAGACCTCGCTCGACTGCGCAAACGTCGTTACCGCCGCCAGTGTCAGAATGGAAAAACGTCGAAATTGACTCATGTTTTCGGAAAACCCTAGACTCGTGGTTTAAGGTTGGAACTGCAATTCCCCTTCCAACTTACGAATCTGAGGGTTAGAGGGTTCCATCAACCCTCGTGTCCGATTCCGCCATAAAGTGTCCGCTTTCGCAACGGATGGGAAAACTGCCTGGGTTGTTTAGGATGGGTTGTTTAGGATGGGCCATGAACCGCGACCGCAGGGAGCGCTCCAACAGAAAGCCTCACGCGGTTCTTGTGCAAACAAGGCCACCCGGCAGGCTCGATCAACTCACTAAACACGGGGATCTCAAAAAGTCAGCCGCAGTTGCAGCTCCAGGCGGCGGTTGTTCGCGTTCTCCGAAAATCCTTCGCCGTTCAGCCCACCCGCCATCTGGTTCGCCATGCCGAACAACGGTGAGGTGATGTTGCCGTTGATCGGTCCCGGATTCGTATGGTTGAGTAAATTGCGGACCGACATCGAAATGATCAGATTGTAGCGGCGATCGCTCGAAGGCGATCCGATGATATTGCGGATCCCTCCGCCGCCTGCCGCCTGTGCGTTTGCCATTCCTCCGGCTGCTGCCGCGGGACCGCCGGCCTTCGATTCTTTCGACGGTCCGAATCCGATCGTTTTCGCCACACGCAGGTTCATCGCAATCTGCCCCGGCCCCCGTCCGAAGTTCCGTCCGGCCACTGTCTCTCCCGGCGCGGGATTCGGATCGAGCAGGCCGTAACTGGTGGCGATGACGCCCGTTTTCGACGCATCCGCCGCGATTCCCGGCCGCGCGTTGAACAGCGTGGTGCCGTAGGGATCGCTGCCGGTGGTGATGTTGAACGGCTGGCCGGATTGAATCACGAAATAAGGACTCATCCGGATCGCCCAGCGCGTGTTGAGCGACCCGCCGAGCGTCACGCGATGCCGGATGTCCGTCGATGCCGGCCCGTATTCGCCCGCGAAGTTGTAAGGATTCGCCGGAAACGTCGAGAATCCGTCGGTGTTGCTCATCGCCTTGTTCAGCACGTAGAAGCCGAACAGCGACAGGCTCGGATTCACGCGCGCGTTGACGTTCGTCACCAGTTGGTTCTGGTTGTAAACGCCCGAAGACTCCATCAGGAAGAGCGGACCGACGCCTGGAAACGGCAGCAATCCGGTGGCGGGCAAAGGAGCGTTGATGTCGTTCGATCGAAACTCGTGCAGGCCGTGCGAATTGGTGTAAGTGACGGCGAGCGTCGTGTTGGCGGGCAACTGCCGCTCGAGCGTAATCGCCGTCTGCAGAATGTACGGCGCCCGAAGGCTGTTGCTGATCTCCTGGATCGACTGCGTTGACTTGAATCCTGCCAGCGACGCGAGCGGCGGGATGTTCGGATAAAAGCCCGGATCGGTGACGACGTATTGCTGCTGGACGATTCCGTTGTATCGTTCCGCGTTCAGGACGTTGCTGAGCATAAAACGGTCATAGAAAATCCCGAAGCCCGCGCGCAGCACGGTTTTAGGACGCGAATTTTTCGGGCCGCCCCCGGGCGCCCACGCCACCGCGACGCGCGGCGCAAAATCGCGCCAGTCGTGAATGTTCGACTGCGCTTCATAGCGGAGCCCCAGGCTCAGCGTGACGTTTGGGCGAAGGCGCCAGTCATCGGCGGCGTAGAGGCCGGCGTCCATTTGGCCGGCGGCGATCTGCGGAATCCCGGCGGCGATCGAGAATTGCGACGCTCCGCCGCCCGCGAGGCCAAGAATCGTCCGGCGATAGCGCTCGATGGAACTGATGTTGGCCTCGGCGCCGGTCGGCTGGCTGTTCGCGTCGAGCACCGGCGCGAGGCCGCCTGCGAACGTGAACGTCCCGTTGAAATTAAATGGCGAGATATTGTTATCGGTCTGCCCGCGCAGCCGGAGGCCGAACTTCAGGGCATGCGCGCCGCGAAC
>JAIQFJ010000519.1 GCA_020073325.1 Terriglobia bacterium
CCGCGACCCTGACAAAGAGCCGCGACTGCGAAGGAGCGGGTGTCCCTGCTCTCGCAAGCCGCCGAGCTTTCCGCCGACCCGATTCAACGCTAGAATAAATCAAAAATGCCGATTCACCGCTGGTCCGAAATCCCCAAAGAACAAGTCAATCCGCTGTTCATCCGCCAGATGATCCACACCGCGACCATGACCATCGCCCGCATGGAGCTTCGCCAAGGCGCATCCGTCCCTGAACACGCGCATCACAACGAACAGGTCACCACCCTCGAAAAGGGCCGCATGCGATTCCTCCTCGGCGGCGAAGAGATCATTCTGAACGCAGGCGAGTCGCTGCACATTCCGGCCAATGTCCCGCACTCGGCTGAAGTGCTCGAAGATGTCGTCGCCGTCGACACGTTTTCTCCTCCGCGCGAAGATTGGATCCGCGGCGACGATGCATATCTTCGCAGGTAACCTGCAAAATAGAAGTAGTGATGTACCTGCAGTTAATCCTGAGCGACCCCGAGATCCAGGACACCCACATCCGCCTGGACCGCGCGGCGCTCGAACTTGCCACCATTCAATATCCCGATCTTCCCGTCGAGCCCTCGCTCGACCGCCTGAACGAACTCGCGTCTTCGCTCGGCGACCGGCTTCGCAATTTTAACGACGGCCGCGACTTCGTCGAGACCGCGCAACGTTACCTGTTCGGCGAGCTCGGTTTCCACGGCAATGAAGAAGATTATTTCGATCCGCTGAACAGTTGCCTGAACCAGGTGCTGGAGCGCCGCACCGGAATTCCCGTGACCCTTTCCGTCATGTACATGGAAATCGCGCGTCGCCTGGCGATGCCTGTTTTCGGCATCGGCCTCCCGCGCCACTTCGTCATCCAGTTCGACGACGGCAATTACGCCACCTATATCGATCCCTTCCACGGCGGGAGGACGATCACCCCGCGCGAATGCTTCATGCTCGCCGGAGCCACCGTGGCCGATCCCATGATGCTGCGCCGGGTCTCGAAAAAGGACATCATCCGGCGCATGATTCAGAATCTGCAAAGCGGATACCTCAAGCGCAACGACTGGACTCGCGCGGCGCAAACCCTGGATCTTCTGGTGCTTGCCGCGCCCGAGAGGTCGCACGAGCTGGCGGCGGCCTCGAAGCTCCGCGGCCTGCTGCTGGTGGAATTGAAACGGTTTCAGGAAGCGCGCCGGGACTTCGAACGATATCTGGCCCTGGAGCCCGAAGCCGCTGACCGCGCTGAAGTTGAAAAGCAGATCCTCGCCATCCACCGCTGGCTGGCGCGTGTCAACTGAGGGCCGGCCTAAGGTAAATCACTCGTCTTATTTCGTCATTGCAGTGTGCTAACATTTTGAGGAATCAGGGCGATACGTTGCCATAGAGCATGCAGGATTCATTGCCAGATAGCGAAGCCGTTCTCGCACAGTTCAATCGGCTGATCCAGGAGCTGCTGCGCGGCAATATGCATCGCAACACGTTTCGTCCCTGGGAAATCGATCTGCTGCTGGATATCGAAGCCTGCAATCTGCGCGAGGCATCGAAGCGCGAGACGCTGCGCCGCTATCAGAAAGCCGTCCAGCGTCACATGGAAAAAGGCGCGCGCCTGCCCTTGAAGCTTTCCGAATACCTGGACGCCGTGAAATCGAAGCGCGCCGCACAAACCGCGCCCGCGCCGGTCGCGACCCCCGAGTTGTTATCCTAGAACTCTAAGGAGCATTCTCATGGGTTGCGGAGCAGGCGGTCTCGGCGGACCGACGGTGGAAGAAACCAACAAGAGCGGTCGCAAGGTTTTCTGCGTGAAATTCCAGCGCGAAATGCCGGGCCTGGACGAAGTGCCGTTCGATTCGCACCCCCTCGGCCAGCGCATCTACGAGAATGTCTCGAAAGAAGCCTGGAAACTGTGGCTCGAGCACATGAAGATGATCATGAACGAATATCGTCTGAACCTCGGCACCCAGGAAGCGCAGGAATTTCTGCTGAAGCAGATGGAAGATTATTTCTTCGGTGAAGGCTCGTCGTTCCCTCCGGGGTATCAGCCTCCCCGGGCGAAGAATTAGATCACACCGCGCTTGATCTTCGATGATGCTCCGTAGGGTCTTGGCTGCCTAACAAGGCCGCCTGCTATGTCTCACGGTACCCCGCGGTCGGCTTGATCGGCGAGAGCCGGATTCGTATATCAAGCGAGCCAGGCAGGTAATTCTGCACTGCCTTTATGGATGGACTCACACACTACACCGACAAGATCGACAGCTTATTGGGGATTCTAAAAAACGGCTTTGCCTGGGTTCCCAATCGGCGAAATCTCATGCCTGCGCTTGTGCCCCACGCCGACTTTTCCCAACGCGAACCGCAGCAATTCGGGATGATCTCATTCACCGATTGGCCCCCGCCCGCACCTCTTCAACATCGTCAGACGTTCGGAGACTTTGGCATCATTATTTCACGCGAGTGGGCGCTGGCTGAAAAGCCGCTCCGTGGCTTTCATCCCGAAAATGTTCGGCCAGCCCTGCGAGCGCAACGCGTGTTGTACATCGATGATGGCCCCTTGGTCGAGGCCCTCCGATGGCTCTTCACGACAGCGTTCGAACGTACGTTCGCCGCTGACTCCTATGATGTGCTCTCTGCAACAAACCCAATGGTGAATCGGGCAATGGCGGGCCTCGAAGACAAAATGCTGTGGGCCAATTTGCTTACACTCTACGAGTACTTTGAGCCTGGCTCCCATGCGTTCCAACGTGAATGGCGCATCGTCCACCCTATCCCTCGGTTCGGCTATCCACCCAAAGCTGAAATTATTAAATCGGTCACGACTTCGGAAGGATGGTCGAAGGTGACGGACTCTAGCTCGCTTCGGCCGCCCGCCGATGCAATTGTTGGCTTTGTGTGCCCAAGCGATCAGGTGCAGCGTTTGCGTTCGGAATTGCCGGCGCACCATTCCTCAAAGGTGATATTGGGTGTTTGAAATCTGTCTGCGGTCCGAACGGCTCACCCGATCTGTAATATGCAAGTGTGAGTCGAGGTGTTGCTCTGCCCGGAAGCAATTTCCGACCCTTCCTCAGTCATTTCGTCGACGATCATTTGGACGACTTCGTTGATGTTCTTGAGCGCTTCGTCGTAGGTCGGGCCCTGCGTCACGGCTCCCCGCGACTTGAGCGCGGGGCAATAAGCATGCCAGCCGCCCTCATCCGGTTCAACGACCACCTTGAACGTATACATCATCCAGCAATTCTATTGTACGCTCACCGCACCACCCCGGCCATCGGACTGCTCGCCGACGCGTACAGCTTCTTCGGCATCCTCCCCGCCAGATAAGCATAACGACCCGCCTCGACCGCCAGCTTCATCGCTGTCGCCATCGCGACCGAATCTTCCGCCTCCGCGATCGCCGTATTCATCAGCACGCCGTCATAACCCAACTCCATCGCGATCGCCGCATCCGACGCCGTGCCGACTCCCGCATCGACAATCAGCGGAACTTCGGTAATCATTTCGCGCAGGATCCGCAGATTCGTGATGTTCTGGATCCCCAGGCCGCTGCCGATCGGCGCGCCCATCGGCATCACCGCCGCCGCGCCCGCGTCGATCAATCGCTTCGCGTTGACTAAATCGTCATTCGTGTACGGCAGCACGACGAATCCTTCCTTCGCCAGCACGCGCGTCGCTTCAAGCAGCCCCGCATTGTCCGGAAACAGCGTCTTCGGATCGCCGATCACTTCGAGCTTCACCCACTCCGACAGCCCCACCTCGCGACCCAGCCGCGCCGTGCGAATCGCTTCATCCGCCGTAAAACACGCCGCCGTATTCGGCAGCAAAAAATATTTCGACCGGTCGATATAGTCGAGCAGCGATTCTTTGGATCGATCCAGATTCACGCGCCGCACCGCCACCGTCACCA
>JAIQFJ010000520.1 GCA_020073325.1 Terriglobia bacterium
GCATCGAACAGAATGGCCCCGGGATGGCTCTGGGAAAACATCTCTTCCTGGCGCATTACATTGCCCAGCGGATCGCCGAAGAACTCGGCAACGCGCTGGTCTATCCGACCATGCCGTTCACGCCGACCGGCGATCCGGTCGAAAAGACCGGGCACATGCGCTTCTCAGGCAGCGTCAACGTATCCGAACAGGCCTACGGACTGATCGCGCGCGACGTCGCGATGAGTGCGATTGCGGCCGGCTTCAAGAATGTCGCGCTGATGAGCGACCACGGCGGCGGCGGGCAGGAAGCGCTGAAGCGCGTCGCGGCGGATCTCGATTCCATCTGGAAGCGCAAGGGCGTCCGCGTGATTTACGTTCCCGATCTTTATTTCAAAGAGAAAGAGCAGATGCGCGCGTATCTGACCGAGCACAAGATCCCGATCGACAGCCATGCCGGAACCGACGACACCTCGGAGGTGATGTTCGTCGACAAGGACCATCGCTGGATCCGGCCGGACAAATTGATCAACGGCCAGGGCACCGAGGGCGTCACGGGCGATCAGACCAAGGCGACGGTCGAACTGGGAAAGATGTTCGTCGATGACAAGATCCACGATGCGGTGGATCAGATCCGCGCGCTGCTCAAGTGATCAGGGCGCGACGCACTTAAAGTTCGCAGCGTCGTCGGTGCTGCCCGAGCCGGTGTACTTCGCGACCTGCGGATACGGGCACAAAGGACGCGTGCGGACGGTGCCCGTGTCGGGCGTGCGGCCTTTATATTTCGTCGCGATGATGCGGGCCGGCGCGACGCCCTGATCGACCCACTTATCGAGCGCGATCGATAGACTGTGATCCGCGTCCGACCGCATGGCCGAAGGATTGGTGCCGAAATTATCCGGGCCGGGGCCGCCCGCGCAGTGCTGCATGCCCGGGACCATGTAGAGCTGCACGAAATCGCCGGCTTGCTTCGCGCCCATTTTCGACACGATCGATTCGTAGTAGATGATCGCGTTGGTGGGGGCGATCGCCGTATCGCTCCACCCGTGATAGATGAATAATTTTCCGCCGTGATCCTTGAACGGCTTGAGATTCGCGTCCACGGCGTTGAACATCCGCGCGGATTTGTCGTCGGCGATTTTCATGTCGCGATCGAAATTGAACGTGCGGAGGTCCCAGTTCGCGTTCTGAAAAACGATGTCGGCGAAATAGCCTTTGCCGAACACGAACTGCTGCGAGTCGGCGCCGGTGATCCAGCGGCTCCAACCGCCGGGACCGGCCTCGCCTCCAGGAACGTAGCCCGGGAACAGGCGCTCGCCTTTGGAATTTTTCGGGCCGTCGTAGATTTTCTTCATCGCGCCGACCTGCGCCGCGGTCAGACACGAATCGGACTCGGCGCCTTTGCACAAGAGCACATCGGGATTGAAGTGACACTTGGTGGGATCGTCGATCACCCCGTCTTTCACTCCGTCGATTGCGTCGCAGGCGGCGAGCGCGGCATTTTCGATCGCGGGCATTTTCGACGCCGGGATCTGCGCTGCGCCTTCGAGCGCCTGCTGGTTCCAGATGAATCCGGCGAAATTGTGTGTCCAGAAATTCGCGGGCGCGCCGGAGATGATGCCGTCGTAGTCGTCGGGATAGCGCTGCGCTTCGAGCAGTCCCTGGCGTCCGCCATTCGAGCAGGCGCTGAAATAGGAATGCTTCGCCGCCTGGCCATAGTAGGTCCGGATCACGGTTTTCGATTTTTCGGCGGTCTCGTGAATCGATCGATACGCGAAGTCGACGATCTTTTCATAATGGCCGAGCGCCCAGTCGGCGCTGGTCGCCGGAGCTTTGTGGCCGGTGTCGGTGGAGGAACTGGCGTAGCCGTTGATCAGCGCCGCGGCCATCAGGTTGTATTGGATGGATCCCGCGAAACCGCCGTTGCCGATGCCGAAATATTTCCCGTTCCAGTTTTGGAGAGGAAGCCAGACCTCGAATTCGATGTGCGAATCGGCGGACGGCTGCGAGACTGCCTGGACGCGGCAGAACGCGGGGACATCCTTATATACGGCGTTGCCCCGCCCTTCCGGCTGCGTGAACGCGCCCGCGGCAACCACCGTCGCCGAGGTGATGTTAGCGTCTTTCAGTTTGAGAGACGCAAGTTTTTCACAATCGGCGGCGAATGCCGAGCCGATGAAAGCAGCGAGCAGGAGCGGGAGTGGCTTCATAGATTCCCTCAATCATACTAGTAAGATGTCACGGCGGTTTCGAAAACGGCGCTAGCCACTCGCCGGCGCTCGTGGTTCTGTGGTCTACATTGCAACTCCATCGCGTAGCACTGAACCGCGAACGCGAGTGAGCGGACCCGTGGGTCCGCCCCCAAGCTGCATTTGCTAACGTGACGAAATGCGTCTGCTCATCCTGACGATCTGTGCATCGGCCTGGGCCGCTTCCCCGGTCTCGATCGAGCAGCGATTCGCGCAGCTCAAGAAGAATCCGCCGGAGCTGTACCAGTTCCTTCTGCGCATGCCCAAGGGCGGCGATCTGCACAACCACTTGAGCGGCGCCGTTTACGCCGAAAGCTACATCGCCGCCGCGGCCGAAGACGGTTTGTGCGCCGACATGAACGCGCTCAAGATCGTCGTCTGCGCCCCCGGCCTGATCGATGCGCAGCGCGTCGCGAAAGACAACACTCTGCGCAATACCCTGATCGACGCGCTTTCGATGCGCAATTTCGTTCCAGGACGCGAATCCGGCCACGATCACTTCTTCGCCACCTTCGGAAAATTCGGCCCGATCAAGGAAGAACACCGTGGGGAATTCCTGGCTGAAGTGGTCCGGCGCGCGGCCGATCAGAACGAGTCGTATCTCGAAGTGATGGCGATCAACGGGCGCGCAGCGGACGCGCTTGCGGCGCAGATCGGCGAGATGAAAGATTACGACGCCGCCAAAGACGCGCTCCTGCGAGCCGGGCTCGATAAGGTGGTCGAAGCGATGCGCGCCCGCGTCGCCGAAATGGATCGCGGCCGGGTGCGCGCGCTCGGATGCGACACGAAGCCCGACACGCCCGCCTGCCGCGTAGTGGTCCGGTACCTCTACGAAGTCATCCGCGAGTCGCCGCTGAAGGAGATTTTCGCCGAGGTGCTCGCCGGATGCATGCTGACGGCCACCGATCCGCTGGTGGTCGGCATCAACTTCGTCGCGCCCGAAGACGGCCTGGTCTCGATGCGCGATTATCACGAGCAGATGCGCATGGTCGGTTACGCAAAGCATCTCTACCCCAAAGCTCACGTTTCATTGCACGCAGGCGAACTGGCGCCCGGGCTGATC
Source organism: Terriglobia bacterium (assembly GCA_020073325.1). Lineage (GTDB taxonomy): Bacteria > Acidobacteriota > Terriglobia > Bryobacterales > Bryobacteraceae > Palsa-187. The sequence goes on from JAIQFJ010000520.1 coordinate 3,292, forward strand.
CCTCCCGAGGGTCTGCGCTTTCACATTCGCGAAGCCGTCGAACTCGGCCACGCCGAGCGCATCGGCCACGGCGTCGACATTCTGTACGAAACCGGCGCCGCTCAGTTGCTGGAGACCATGCGCGACCGGCACATCATGGTCGAGATCAACCTGTCGAGCAACGACCTGATCCTGGGCGTCCGCGGCAAGGACCATCCGCTGCCGTCGTATCGCAAGGCCGGCGTCCCGGTCGCGCTCGCGACCGACGACGAGGGCGTCTCGCGCGGCCACCTGACGCTCGAGTACGTCCGCGCCGCGCTCGATTACGGCCTGACCTATGCTGAATTGAAAAAGATGGCCCGGAACAGCCTGGAATATTCGTTTCTGCCCGAGGATGAAAAAGCTCGCGCGAAGGCGGAACTGGAACGGAGATTCGCTGAGTTCGAAAAACTCGACAAACCCCGCCAGTGAGAGTCTGTGTGAAAACTGAACGTTCGCCGCTTCCTGCGGTCGCGGTTCATTGCCGGCATCCCGCTGAATCAGCCGTTTAAGGAACCGCGACCGCAGGAAGCGGCCGACGCCGATCATTTTCACACAGACTTGTGATGGCGGGGGGCA
>JAIQFJ010000521.1 GCA_020073325.1 Terriglobia bacterium
AGGGGGGCTCACGGCGTCCGATACCTGCCCGGACCCCGCGGGCATGTTTCAAGTCCGTTGCGTCCCATACGGCGCCAAGACACCTGGGTGTCGAGAAGGTAAACCGCCCGGGGACGCTCGCCATGGATGCGCCCGGTTGAGCATGACAGGCAGTGGCCGGCCGGCCGCCGACGGGTGTTCCAGAGCTACGAGACGTGGGCGAGAATCCAGGCGCCCAGCAGCCTGCTGACGACGATGATCGCGATAGCGACCGCAATGTGTTTCACGTCTGGCCGTTGGTTTCCTGATAAGCGATGGCGCGATTTTTCACGATCCTCTGAAAATCGTCGCGCCATTGCGTGGAGCTCATGTCGAGCGGATGAAAGATGGCATCGCGTTCGAAATCGACAAACGGCTTGCCGCTGACGCGTCCCACCAGGATCGCCAGAAGATTGAAGCCGCTGTTCGTATACGAGTATTCCGCGCCGGGATCGTAGTTGAGTTCGCGCTGGCGGCCGATGATTTCGAGCACCTGCGCGTGCGTATAGACGCGCGTCGTGCGAGGCCATCCCGCGATTCCCTCGACGCTTCCCCAATCGCGCAGGCCGCTGGTGTGATTCAACAAATGACGGATGGTCAGCGGCTTTCCGTAATCGGGAACTTCGGGAATGTATTTGCGAACAGGGTCCTCCAGCGACAGCTTGCCTTGCTGCGCCAGCAGCAGCACGGCGGCCGCGGTGAACTGCTTCGAAACGGATCCGGCTTCGAAAATTGACGCTGGAGTAAGCGGGACGTCGTGCTCCAGATCCGCCATGCCGTAGGCAGCGCTCAAGACGGGCGCGCCCTCAATGGAGGCTCCGACGGCGCAGCCCGGGCTATCGGTTTTGTGATAGCGCAAAAATATCCTGTCGACTTTCGCGGCTGCATCGGCGGGCGCGGCGGCTTTCTGCGCCTGCAACAGCGGCACGGCAATCATCATCGAAGCGACGCAAATCCGAATCTTCATGGCAACCCCGGACCAGCATACATCAGGGCTTGCTGCCGGTCTGCGAGGGCTCGCCGAACACCAGGACTTTGCCGTCGTGCGAATCGATGACGTAGATCAGGCCTTCCGGGTCGACATAGAGCGCGTCCACTCTCTTCATCTGATGCACTTCGTCGCCATATTGCCCGAAGGCGCTGAGATTCTTGCCGGAGCCGGTGAAAACGTCGATCACCATCCAGCGTGGATTGACGACAAAGAACAGATCGCGGCGGCGATCGTAGGCGAACGCGGAGGGCAGGGCAACCCCGTCCCACTCCAGCTCGCGGCGCAGCATGCCGCTGAAGCTGAAAACTTCCACCTTGTGCGAGCGCTGATCCAGCTCGTAAATCTCGCTGCCGACGACCACGAGCGACAGCGCGTCGATTGGCGATTCCGCGGAACCGATCTTTCCGACCGACTCGCCTTCGCGATTCAACGCGACGATCATCTTGCGCGGAGGATCGGCGACGAAGATCGTGCGCCCGTCCTCGGAAGGCGCGATCGAAGTGGGAGCTTCCAGGATGCGGCCGCTCTTTTTGGGAATCAGAGCGCGGTCGAACTCGCCGGATTGATCGAAGACGAACACCCCGCCCGATCCAGCGTCGGTCAGGTAGATGTAGCCCTGGCGATCCATCGTCAAGCCGGTGGGCCTTTGCAGCGTCGCGTCGCCGGCGCGCCGAATTTCACGATACGCTTTGGTCGCCGGATCGAACACGTGAACCGACGCCGTGCCGCTGTCGGCGATCCAGACGCGATGCTTTGCGTCCGTGACCACGCCTTCGGGAAATCCGAGGCCGTAAGGATGCTCGTCGTCGCCGATCGCCGCCCGCGCGGGCCGGCGGTTCAAGACCTTCGGCGGATGGATTCCGTGCTTCGATCCGTACGTGCACAGATGCTGGATCTGCAGCTCGTCCGAGGGCTGCGCGAGCGCGAGGACGGAGAACAGCAGAGCGAGGCGCATCTCAGTAACTCCGCGGATTGTGGCTTTCGCCGTGGCAGACCAGGTAGCATCCGCGCTGGCCGCTCGTGGCTCCGTTGTAGTAGTAGCCGTAGTACGTCGTGGCTTTTCTCGTCACCGAAGTGTCGAAGTTGATCAACGCGCGATTGGCTGAGGCGTTTCCGCCGATGACGCCATGCGGATCGTGACAGGTAGTGCAGCCGTAGCTCGAATGCTCGTCGTGCACGCCGCTATTGCGAATTTTGTTCGCCACATCGTGGCATTTGTTGCAGAGCGCATAGCCGCTCGCCGTGCCGCCGCCGCTTCCGCCGGTCGCGGGTTCCTGATAGAGCGAAAACTGAAGCAGGTGCGGATACGCGGAGGCGTGCGGGCCGTTCGGTCCCGTGCCCTTCGACGATCGTGCCTGATCGTTCGAGTGGCAGTCCGTGCAATAGATCAGCGATGCCGTCGTCAGCGGACGACTTGTGTTGTTCGTGCCGTCGATGTTGAGCATGTACGGGCGCAGACTGTTATTGGTCGTGGTCGGCACGCTAAAGCCCATCACGTTGTGGCTGATGGGGCTCATGAATTTCAGCCGGATGTTGTACTGATCGGGGGGCAGCGGCGGATTGGGAGTATCGCCGGCGGGCAGCGGGCCGGAAGGATATCGAGTGGAGGTGCGGCCGTAAGTGCTGGTCGCCGGTTTGTTGGTGCTGTCGGCATGACACTTGAAGCACACCTGATATTCCTTGGTCGCGGGCTTCTGGACGCCGGACGTGTCGAATCCGCTGACGTTGGTGAGCGACGCTTCGATCGCCGGAGCCGCCGGCGTCCCGGTCTGCGCGTACGTCGAGTGCGGGTTGTGGCAATCGGCGCAGGCAGCATGACGAGTCGTGTTGACCGGCACCGATTCGGCAGGATCGTGCGCGCCGGTGACGGTCATGCTGGGATGCGCGTAGGTTTTCGTGAACTCGCCGGTGACGTTGAGGATCGCCGGCGACATATTCGCTCCGCCGTGGCACGGGGAGCACGCCGCCGACTCGACGCCTTTCAGATTGCGCGGTGCGGCCGCATTGTTGTGCGCGCCATGGCAACTGGAACACGCATCGGCCGCGACGGTTCCATATGCCGCGAAACCACCGCTGGTGGGGACCGCGTTTGTGGCGGTCGCATGCGCTCCCGTGGTCCAGCCGTTCAGCGCGTTCGGCAGAATGCGCGATGGATCGTGACAGGCCACGCACAACGTCCCGCCGGAGTTCGATCGAACCAGAAACTTCCCCGTAGCCGTATCGTTGTTTTGGACGTGCGGATCGTGACACGTGGTGCATTCGACTTTCCCCGCGATCAGCTTCACTGCCGGATCTCTGGTCGTCGGAGGGCTGGCGAACAACGTCGTCACAAGCTGGCCGTCGTCAGCGGGATTCATGCTCACGGGATGGCTCGTCGTCAGATTCGTGCCGAGGATATCGGCGGAGTTCATCGATCCGGAAGTCGCCAGCGATCCCATCGCGACCGTCTGTCCGATGGCGATGGTTCCATCGTGGCAGCTCAGGCACAGCCTGGACGATCCCACCGCGGGAGTCTCGGTGCCTGAGCCGTAAGTGCTGCTGGTATAGACGGTGTAGGTCGTCGAGGAGAGCGTGTGATCCCACAGCGGCGTGATGTTCGGCTGCACGTTGTGCGAGGCGTGACAGAAGACGCACGCATCGCCGACGGTGGACTTCACCGGAGCACTTCCGGTCGCCGTGAGGTCGTGCTGCGTTCCGATCACGGAGTGCTTCGGGCTCGCTGCGAACGCGCCCGATCCCAGCAACAATGCGAGTGCCGCCCGAATCACTCCACCCTCCGGTAGCGAAACACCTGCACGCGGCGATTGTAGGAATCGGCGACGTAAATGATGTTGCGGTCGTCGATCGAGATTCCGGAGGGAAGCTGGAACTGCCCCGC
>JAIQFJ010000067.1 GCA_020073325.1 Terriglobia bacterium
TGTGTGGAGGTAGCGCGATGAGATGGCGTCGCCTTGGGGGCTTGCTGCTGATTCTCGGATCCTGGCGCGTGAATGGCCAGTCCGCGCGGACCGCGGGTGGACACGCCGATCTGCAAGGGATCTGGACAAATTCAACCCTGACACCGATCGAGCGGCCCGCCGAGTTCCGCGACAAGCAATCGTTGACGGAGCAGGAAGCGGCGCGTTTCGAGAAACGACTGCTGGAGCAGGGGAATCGCGATCGCCGCGACGGCGATTCGGAAACAGACGTGGCTCGCGCTTATAACGAGTTGTTCTTCGATCATGGCGCGAGGCTGGCGAAGGTCGGCAACGGGTTTCGCACGTCGATTGTCGTCGATCCGCCGGATGGCAGGATTCCTTCGCTCACTCCGGCCGCACAGCGGAAGGCGGATGAACTGCGCGAATATGCCCGGCTTCATCCGGCGGATCGCGCGCAGGACCGGTCGTTAACGGAGCGCTGTATTTTCTGGCCGACCGCGGGACCGCCCATGCTTCCGGGTCCGTACAACAACACGTACCAGATCGTGCAGACCGCCGATTACGTGATGATTCTCGCCGAGATGATTCATGACGTGCGGATCATTCCGCTGGACGGACGGCGCCACCTGCCGGGCGAGGTGCGCCAGTGGCTGGGAGACTCGCGCGGCCATTGGGAAGGCCAGACGCTGGTGGTGGATACGACGAACCTGACCGGCAAGACGCGCTTTCGCGGGGCCGACGAAAACCTGCACGTCGTCGAGCGGTTCAAGCGGGTCGACGCCAACACGATTCTGTACCGGTTCACGATCGAGGATCCTACCGCGTTCACAAAACCGTGGAGCGGCGAAATTCCTTTCGTCGCGGCGGCCGGCCCCATCTACGAGTACGCTTGCCACGAAGGCAATTCCGCGCTGCCGAATATCCTCTCCGGGGCTCGCGCGCAGGAACGCAAGTCGAAGTAGCCGATCCTAGTAAGCTTCCATGAGACGGCGTCCACTGTCAACGAAAATCTTTGTACCACTTTCGACCCAGGCTTCCATACGCATTCTTGGTGAGCCGAGCGGTGCATGGCTCGATGCAAGTTTCGGCCGCAGGCCCAGAAACCCCGCCACGTCGCGGCTGTGTGCGAACCGCTCGGCCCGTCCCAACGTCAACCGGAACGTCACGGCTGTGAGCGTGCCTACGCCCGGTACGCTCTCCAGCAGCTTCACCTCCGGATATCGCGCGGCCACCTGGCCGAACTTGCCGGTGATCGACGGGGGAAGCCGTACTCCAAACCCCTTGGCCATGCCGCGCGCTGTGTTGATCAACAGTGTCCGCGCCCGCAGGATCGCGTCGCGCGCCCGGATCACTGCTAACTCGGCTTGCTGCTCGGCCGTGCAGTGTTCCACCGGCGCTAACAGCCGTACATCGGCACGCGCCAGCAGCGCGAGCTTGCGCGCATCTCCGGGATCGTTCTTGGTGTCGCTCGAGGTGATCCACTTCAGCTCGCGTGCGTTCGCCACGACTACCTCACGGCCCAGTTGCTTTAGCTCCCGGCTGATCCAGGCCGACTGCGCTCCCGCTTCCAGCGCGATCCGCCGCGGCTCTCCTCTGAAGTGCTTTTCGATCGAACTCACCTGGTTGCGAAAGCTGCCTTCTTCAACGACCTCCCCGTCCGAGTCGACAATGCAAATAGCGACTCAGCTTGTCGCCCAAATCGATTCCGATCGTTTCCCACGGCTGCTTCCGCATTTTGCTACGCTTTTTCATGGCTGGTTTCTCCTCTGCACCTCATCGAGTGCGTTGCACAGCTTAACCGCTGTCCAGGTGAGCCAGTCGTCTCATCCCATCTGTCCCGGCGATTTCGAAAGCACTCGTGTGGCAGGCTTGCAGCCCGCGGTGGACTTCTAGTCCACCCGCATGCGCCGGTTCCAAACCGGCGTGCAGGCGCTGCAAGAGGCTGCGGAAAAACTCGACATGACCCCCGGCCTAACGGCCAGGGCTGTCGTACGGTCGACTATTTAGAAGCCAGCCGCGCCCGTCAGGGCAGGGTTCAGAGAGTTTTTCCGCGGCTCGAAGCTCCCTAGTTCGCGAGGGCGTTCTTGCGCCAGGCGTCGTAACGGATCCGCAGAGTTTTGATCGGATTCAGGCTCTCGCCCGGTTTCGCGCCCTGCGCACGGCCCGGCGCCGGCTGGGTGACGCCGATGTACATCGCGTATTTGCCGTTGCTCTCGGCGCTTCCGCTCGAATCGGCGGGATTTGCCAGCAGAATATAGGCGGCATGCGCGTGTTTGTTGTCGCAGGGAAGGGCCGGCTTGCTTTCGGCGGGCGGACAGGAACAACGCACGTCTCCGCCATTGGCGTCGATCGATTCCATGGCCGCCATCACACGGTCCGTCAGGGACCCCGATGCTTCGACAAACGCCTGTGCCCCTTTGCGGATCGCGCCGGATCGAATCGTGTTGCCCAGCACCTGGTAGTACACGCCCGTATCGGGGACGTGTCCGGGAACGAACAGGGTCTCGAAGCTGTTCAGCAGTCCGGAATGTCCGGCGGCGCGGCCCTCGATATCGACGATTCCGAACTGGCGAGACTGAAACTGCGGATCGGCGCTCAGCATTTCGATGATCCGGTGCGGATCCGTGCCCTTCTGCATTTCCTGAAAAACGAGTGCGTGGTTTTGATGCGTTCTGTCGACCGCGGCCTGGCACGCCGCGACTCCTTTTCCGGGAACAACCACGGCGATGGCGTCGCGCATGCCGTCGTCGATGTCATCCACGCAGGACGCCGACGCGATCGCCACCTGGCCGGTTTTCTGATCGATCGCGATGACCGACCAGGTCGCGAAACCGGGACTCGCGAGGCACAACAGAGCCGCGATCAGAAGCGCTGTTCTCATAGTTTCCTAGGATACCCGCAAACAGATCAGATCGCGCGCCTGTGAAAATTGCCGTCCTTCATGATGATCGGAATCCGATCGCCGCCCGATCCCAGCACCGACATGTCTTCGAGCGGGTTGCCGTCGACCACCAGAAGGTCGGCGAGCGCTCCTTCCCGAACGCATCCGATCCGGCCGCGCTGACCGAGCAATTCCGCGTTGATCGCGCACGCGGAGCGAAGCACGTCGATTGGCGGCAGCACTTTCGCGCGCAGCGTAAATTCCGTACTCTGGCGGACGTGAAGAGTGCCCAGGAGATCGGTTCCCAACCCCATTTTCACTCCTGCCCGCTTCATGATTTCCAGGCTGCTCAAAGAGGAATCGGCGACGCGGCGCAGCTTCTCCATGCTGACCTTGGGGAACCCTAACTTTTCGCCCTCTTCGAACAGAGCGACCAGAGTTGAAATCGTGGGCACGACAAACGAGCCTCGCTCGGCTACGAATTCGGCGGTTTCCCGATCGATCAGCGTGGCGTGCTCGATCGATTTGACGCCCAGAGCCGCGGCCCGGCGCACGGCTTCCTTGGGGTGGCAATGAGCGGCGGCGTAGTGCCCGGCGCGCTCCGCTTCTTCGACGGCGGCGCGGATCTCGTCGTCCGAGTATTGGCAGCGGTCCAGCGGATCCGTGGGAGAGGCGACTCCTCCGGAAGCCATGATTTTGATGTGCGATGCGCCACGCCGGAGTTCTTCGCGAACGGCTCTGCGAACCTCGTCGACGCCGTCGGCAATCACGGCCATCGGGTCGGGGACGTGCGCGCAGCCGCAGTAATGCCCGGCGTCCAGGGCGTGATCTCCCGGCCGGAAATCGCCATGGCCGCCGGTTTGGGAGATGACGCGTCCGCCGTAAAACAATCTGGGGACGCGATCGAGCAGTCCATCCTGAATCGCCATGGCCAAACCCACGTCGGCGCCGCCGACGTCGCGGACGGTCGTGAACCCGCGGTCGAGGCTGGTACGCAGAAACTGCGCCGCGAAGTGCGCCAGGTAGGAAACCGGCGACTGTGCGACCCGGACAATGTTCAATCCCGCGGCATAGACATGCACGTGGGCGTCGATCAGGCCGGGCATCAGAATGCGCCCGCCGCAATCGACGATCTCCACGCCGGCGGCGATCGGAACATCGGAGATCTCGAGGATTGTCGCGCCCTCGACAATGACGTTCTTACCCGCGATCAAGGCTCCCGATTCGCCGTCGAAAATCCGGGCGGATCGAAATGCGATTTTCTTCTTCATTTCCGCACGCTCCAAGCGGCCCATCGTATCCTCTTGCGACCTCGGACCGCAACGCAGGTCGCCGTGCTGATCGCCCGCTAAGAAACAAAACGGTTTAGCGAGTTTTTTCGACTTGTGCGAGAAAACGGCGGCCGGGCGGCACTATACACATGAGATGGCTTTATTTCGCACACAATCGGCTGCCTTGTTCGGGATCGACGCGCACCTGATCGACGTTGAGGTCGACATGTACCCCGGCTCGCAGCGGGAAATCATTACGGTGGGCCTGCCGGACAATGCGGTGAAAGAAAGCCGGGAGCGAATCAAATCGGCGCTGATCAATTCGGGGTTCGGATATCCGTCGAAGAGCGTGACCATCAACCTGGCTCCGGCGAACGTCCGGAAGGAGGGAGCCGGGTTCGACCTGCCCATGGCGGTGGGAATCCTGGGCGCGATGGGCGTCGTGACCAGCGCGGAGCAGCACCTGTTCGTGGGAGAGTTGTCGCTCGATGGAAGCGTGCGGCCGGTGCGCGGCGCGCTTTCGATTGCGGCCTGCGCCCGGAAACGCGGCATCAAGAACCTGCTGGTGCCGATCGATAATGCCGCCGAAGCGGCGGTTGCCGAAGGTGTGGGTGTCTACGGCATCCGTCACCTGACCGAGGCGGTCGCGTTCCTGCGCGAGCCGGCGGCATTTCAACCGCAGGCTCGCAACGAAGCCGCCGCGGTCGACCATCACGAGGAGTTCCTCGATTTCAAAGACGTCCGCGGCCAGATCACCGCGAAGCGCGCGCTGGAGGTCGCCGCGGCGGGAAGCCATAACGTTTTGCTGATCGGGCCGCCGGGGTCGGGCAAGACGATGCTCGCCAAGCGTTTTGCGGGGATCCTGCCGCCGCTGACGTTCACCGAAGCGCTGGAGACCACGCAGATCCACAGCGTTGCCGGTGTGCTTCCGAAGGGAACGGGATTGCTGCAGCGGCGGCCGTTCCGGGCGCCGCATCATTCGGTGTCGGACGCGGGATTGATCGGCGGCGGATCGGGCACGCCGCGTCCGGGCGAGGTGAGCCTGGCGCATCATGGAGTCCTGTTCCTGGACGAGTTGCCGGAATTTCCGCGCAATGTGCTGGAACAATTGCGCCAGCCGCTCGAAGAAGGCACGGTGACTCTGGCCCGGGCGCAAATCACGCTGACGTTCCCTGCATCCGCCGTTCTGCTCGCCGCCATGAACCCTTGCCAGTGCGGCTTTTTTTCGGACCCGACCAGGGAATGCAGGTGCACGGGCGCGCTGATCCAGCGCTACCTCGGGCGGATCAGCGGACCGCTGCTCGACCGGATCGATCTGCACATCGAAGTGCCCGCGGTCCCGTATCGCGAACTGCGCGGAAAAGGGGAAGGGGAGAGCTCGGCCGAAATTCGCGGCCGGGTGGAACGCGCGCGTGCCCGTCAGCAGGAGCGAGGCTTCTATAACGCGCAGATTCCCGTGCGCAAACTGCGAAGCCTTTGCGCGCTGGACGAAGCTGGAGAAAGGACGCTTGAAACCGCCGTGCGGCGGATGGGACTATCGGCGCGGGCACACGACCGGATTCTGAAAGTCGCGCGCACGATTGCGGACCTGGATCGCAGCGACCAGATCAGCGCGAAACATCTGGCCGAAGCGGTGCAGTATCGCAGCCTGGACCGGAATTATTGGCAGTGATCGGTCGCGGCTTCATTCGCCCCCCCGGGCTTTTGTCGAACGAAACTGTGAGATAAGATTGAAAGACTTCCGAAAGGAGCCGGTCATGACAGACACGTCCTTAGTGGGGCGCGGGGTGGTCGCTACTTTAAGCGGGCTCGTTTTGTTTGCGGGCCTTGGTTCAGCGGCAGATACGGCAACGGCGGTGACGTTTGCCAAAGATATCGTGCCGATCTTCCAGGAAAAATGTCAGGACTGCCATCACAAAGGATCGATGGCTCCCATGTCGCTGGTGACTTACGAAGAGACCCGGCCGTGGGCGAAGTCGATCAAGCAGCGTGTGGCGACGCGGCAGATGCCGCCGTGGCATATCGACAAGACCGTCGGCGTGACGCATTTCGCCAACGACCGCTCGCTCAATGAAGATCAGATCGCGACCATCGTGCGCTGGGTGGACGCGGGAGCGCCGCTGGGCAATGCGAAGGACATGCCTGCTCCCAGGCAGTGGTCGTCCGACAACGAATGGCAGGCAGCGAAGGAACTCGGCCAGCCCGACTTCGTCATCAAGTCCGACCCCTACACCATGGCTGCACATCATCAGGACGTGTGGTGGAGGCCGATCACCAATATCCCGGTGACGGAGCCTCGCTGGGTCCGCGCCGTGGAGATTCGTCCGGGAACCATGGCCGGCCGCCGCATCACGCATCACGCGGTTGCCTATCTTGCGCAGGATGAACCGGGTGCAGATCCGGCCGCCCAGGAGCGCCGCGGAATGCTGATGGAATGGGCCGTGGGTAAACAATACGATATGTACCGTCCGAACACGGGCAAGCTTCTGCTGCCCGGCGCGCAGGTTTCCTGGGACATTCACATCCACGCCGTCGGCGAAACGATTCGCGATCACGTCGAACTGGGCGTATGGCTTTATCCCAAGGGCCAGGAACCGAAGTATCGGACCACCCTCACCGCATTCCAGGGCCGCAGCGGCCGCTATCTCGACATCGCGCCGAACGAAATTTCGAAGAACGAAGGCTTCACGGTGCTGAGCCGGCCCGCGCGGCTCGAAAATTTCCAGCCGCACATGCATCTGCGCGGAAAGGCGATGTCGGTGGAAGCGATCCTGCCCGACGGCACCAGGCAGATGGTGAGCTACGTCCCCAATTTCAATTTCAACTGGATGACGAACTACATCTACGCGGACGATGCCGCGCCCGTGTTCCCCAAAGGGACCAAGATCCACGTGACCGCGTGGCACGATAATACCTCGGCCAATCCGAACAACCCGGATCCCGACCAGTGGGTGGGCTACGGAGATCGCACGGTAGACGAAATGTGCCACGCCTGGATGAACGTCACCTACATTTCCGAAGAGGATTATCAGGACTGGGCGGCGAAGCACAAGAAGTCCGCTCCGCAGACAAGCGAGCCACCGCAGGGGCTGAAGTAGGGCGCCGGTACCATGAAATCCGCTTTTGTGAAAATCGCCACCGCGGCGCTGGCGATCACTGCACTCTACGCGCAGCCGGCATCTTCAAGTCCGGCCAACGCGAATTCTGAAAAGAAAGCCGGGATCACCGGCGCATTCGAGGGATGGTTCAAGAATCCGGACGGCACCTTCACGCTGCTGCTGGGCTATTTCAATCGCGACGACAAGCAGGCGATCGACATTCCGGTCGGCGCGGACAACCGAATCGAACCCGGCGGCCCGGATCGGGGTCAGCCGACGCATTTTCTGCCGCTGCGGCAGTGGGGAATGTTCGGAGTGAAGGTCCCCGCCGATTTCGGCCAGAAGAAGATCAACTGGACGATTACATCGAACGGCAAGACGTCGATGATCCCGGCGAGCCTGCACCCCGATTACGAAATTTCGCCCTTCCACGAGGAGGCGGTGGGAAATACGCCGCCGCAACTGGGCTTCGATGAGGCGGGCCCGGCGGTGCAGGGACCGTTAGGGCTGACGATCTCGCGAACCACGACCGTCGCGAATCCACTGAGCCTGACCGTGTTTGTTTCCGACGATGAAAAATGGACCACGCTTTCGGGCGCGCGGCCGCGAAACCTGGGGACTCCCGTGTCGATTCACTGGACGAAGTATCGCGGCAAAGGAGACGTCACGTTCTCGCCCGATCGCCCGATGGTCGAGAGAATCGAGCCGAAGGACGGAGCGAAATTCAGCGGCAAAGCGACGGTCGCGGTGAAATTCAGCGAACCCGGTGACTATGTTCTGCACGTTGTCGCGAACGACTACTCGGGTGACGGCGGAGGAGGAGAGCAGTGCTGTTGGACTTTCGCCGACGTCAAGGTTGCGGTCAAACCGTAGATCGTACTCGATTCCAATCGACACCGACGAGCCCGTCGCTGTTTTCGCGCAGCCTCCGACTTCCGGCCCCTCTTCGCGCGGGCGCAAGACGATTTTACGTGTTGTAGCAGTAAACATTTCCGAGCATGGAAGGTGTGCAGGGAAGCCCGGGATGATTCTGGAAGACAGTTCAACAACTTAGCTCTGGCATTTGATTTGCGGTCACTCCGCCGATTTCTCGGAGGTGACACTTTGCTTTTAAAGTGGCCGGTGCTTGCCCTTTCCGCGGCTCTCGCAATTGTCGGCGTTGGGAGTTTCGCGTACATTTCCCACGAGCGCGCAAGGGAGCGACAGGTGATGATACAGAATGAGGCGCTCACGAGTTCGCTGGCCGACGTACGCCATCAGGTCGATGCGCTGAACCACAAGTTAGCGGCTCTGTCGGAACCGGCGCCTGTCCTTACGCCGACTCCGCGTCCAAAAGCGAGACGGCCGGTGCGCGCTGTCGCCAAAGTTGGGGCGCCGCCGCGCGACGATGCGCGCCTCAAGGAAATGCAGGCGCAGCTCGCTGAACAACAGAAGCAGATCGCCGGAACGCGCGAGGACCTCGGTAAGACACGCGACGAGTTATCCGGGAGACTCGATTCGACGCGCGACGAACTATCCACATCGATCGCCAGGAATCACGACGAAGTGGTCGAGCTGCAAAGGCGCGGCGAGCGAAATTTCTACGAGTTTCAAATCGACAAGTCAAAGCAGTTCCAGCGCGTCGGACCGATCCGCGTTTCACTGCGCAAGGCCGACTTGAAGCACAAAGCATTTAACGTCACGATGATCGTCGACGATAACGAAATTCAGAAGAAAAACGTGAACCTCTACGAGCCAATGTGGATCAATCTGGGCGGAGAAACCGTCGAGGTGGTGGTCAACCAGATCGCGAAAGACCACATACAGGGTTACCTGAGCGAGCCGAAGTACAAAAAGACGCCGAGCGCTGTCGAGCGCGACTAGTGAGGCGTCGCGGCAAACGGTGCGAATGCCAACGATCGCACCAGCATGCCAGCGGGCCGTATCGCTAGCGCAACTGTCGATGAAAAGTTTGCGGATCCGCGTCGCCCACGCGTTCTCCGGCTAATGGAAGTCCACCCGATTCCATTTTCATGCCGACCGCGTGATCGCCTTCGATAACAAAGGAAATGCGGGTACGGGGGGAGGAGCGCATGGCGAACGTCCCGTCTTCCTGGCGGAGCAGGCGTTCGGCGCCCTGTCCTAAAGGCTCGATCATCAGACGTCCGTTTTCGTTGAACACCCGATAGGTGCGCCGGTACTGTGCATACGAATCATGCAGGTTCGGCGGCAGCTTCCCGGCGGTGAGCAGGAACGTTCCCGCGAGCTGTTGAATCTGCGCGGCCGATACCGATTCGTCGGAGAGCACTCTGACCGGTGCGTTGTCATTCGGTGGAGGAAGTTCGGCGAGCCCGAGTACGGCGCGCGCCACGGCCCGGCAGATCGCGTAAGCATTCTGCCCTTCCGTATTGGTGAGCGCCACGACCGTCAACTGATCCGCCGGAAACTCGTACATGCAACCGCTATAGCCAAGCAACGACCCATGCTGGCCGCGGCTCCGATGATCGTCCTCGTGATTCAGCGTGAGTGCCAGACCGTAGCGCATTTCCGGATCCTGCGCGCTCATATGCAATCCGGGACCTTCAGCGGTGCTCATCAGCTTGAGCGTCTCCGGCCGAACCAGTTTCTTTTCCAGAACGGCGCGCCACATTCGATACAGGTCGCCGACGGTACTGCAATAGCGCAGGTCGGTGTTGTACGCCATGGCGTTTTCGTGCGCCATCACATGGCCTTCACCGAACCTGCGGTATGCGTGGGACAACCCCCGGACGAGGGTGAAGTCGTCGCAATAAGTAGTCGATTTCACGCCGGCGGGTGTCAGGATATTCTGCTGAACGTAACTCTCATAACTCTGTCCGCTGACACGCTCCAGAATCGTAACCAGCAATTGGAATCCCGAAATCGACCAATCCCATTTGGTTCCCGGCTCGTTGACCCAGCGCTTCCCTGCGTAGAGGGCCATCACTTCATCGAGCGCCTTCGGCTGCCGGCTGGTCGCCTCGATCGGATCCCCCAGATAGTGATAATCGACGATCCCGGAGGTGTGATTGAGCAGATTCCTGACGGTGACGCGGTGGCCTTCCACCGGAAACTCAGGGATGAACTTCGAGATATTATCGTCGAGCGAAAGCTTGCCGCGGTCCACCAGTTGCATCACCGCGATTCCCGTGAAGGGCATCATCGGTCCAACGATGCGGTACGCGGTCTCGTCCTTCGCCGCCGCCTCCAATCCGAGATCGGCGAAGCCATAACCTTTGTGCAGCAGCACCTGACTTCCGCGCGCGACCAGCACCGACGCACCCACGACGTGCTCCTGCGCAATCACCCGCCTGGCCGCCTGGTCGAGGTCGCCCTGCTTGCTCTGAGCGTAGATTGCCGTGTCGCAGAAAGAGACCGTAAGCACCAGTAACGCTCTTGCGAAGCAATGCGTGAAGGAAATGGAACCAGTAATTTTCATGATCATGAGTGTCCGGAAGCTATTGTATCGGTACGAGAGCCCGGCGCTGCACACTTTGAACACCCAGATCCGCGCGCTCAACAAAGATAAGGTCGCCCTCTCAGTAGTGGTTAGATTTAGCTTCTCTTTTGACGCAGGCGGCGGCTCGATTCACAAAGGGAGGTGGTCAGCGAGGTGCCATATCACCCACGTCATCTCCTCAAGTGTATCGCGTGCACTTTGGAGAGACAGAAAATGTTTTATCCGATACCACGCGCTTAACAGGCGATAATCGCCCGCGAGCATGAACAACTCGAATTTGGCTGCCCTCAGCCGATGGTGGCCACGTGTGAGCAAGCGATCGATCAGCACGTAGTCGTGATCCAATGACTCATATAAATCATCCAGGCTAATATTGGACGAATTGAGCAGTAGGGCTTGGACCTCAGGGAAGCTGAGTTCATTTGCGGCAGCAACTTCGCAAATTTGGACGATATTCACAACCAATACCCTGCGGAGCATCAATCGAATCCCGCGTAGACTGTGCCAGGATTTCGCAAGCGTCCCTGAAGTGGGCGCGTACCTGGCAACCATCAACAAGCAGGCGTAGCGGAACCAGTAGCCCAGAAGGCAAAACGAGCCGACGACAATCGCGCTCGTGAGAGCTGTTTCAACCACAGTGATTCCACCGATGTGAATGAAGAATAACGCGGACTCGCGCTCGGGACAATAGCGTAGGAGCATTTTGCACTGGCCGTATCCAGTACTTCCGAACGGCAAGTCCTATCATCCATTACAGTTCAAGCACCTCCCGCGGAACGCGTTATGTAGGCGAGCGCCTCCGGAGGAATCGCGAACGCGCCAGGTGCGACGGGCTCGTAAACGCGCCACTGACGACATCCTGCTGCGCGTCGAGCTTTGCCAGCAGCGTTTTAGAGAAGACCTGATTGGTGCACGCCTCCGCGCCTGGAGCAGCGACCAGATCAGCGCGAAACATCTCGCCGAAGCGTTGCAGTATCGCAGCCTGGATGCGCGCCTCAGCCTTTTGTCAGCATCTGCTTCGCGATAGCGCACACGGCGTCGGGCTCGAAGCCGAATCGCGTTTGCAGCTCTTTCAACGGTGCTGAAGCTCCGAAAGTCTTCATGCCGACCATCCGTCCGGCGGATCCGACGTATCGTTCCCAGCCAAAGGTTGAGGCCTGCTCGATCGAGATGCGCGCTGTGACGCCGGGCGGCAGCACACGATCACGATATTCCTGGCTCTGGCGGTCGAAAATCTCCCACGACGGCATCGAGACCACGCGCGAGCGAACGCCTGCCGCACTCAGAGTTTCGTGTGCATGCACCGCGAGGCTCACTTCGCTCCCCGAGGCGATCAAGATCACCTCCGGCGCGCCCCCGGGTGCATCCGCCAGGACGTAAGCGCCTTGCGCGACACCCGACGCCGCGGCGTACTTGCCGCGGTCGAGCGTCGGAAGAGGCTGGCGCGACAGCACCAGCACCGCGGGCTCGTGCCGCAATTGCATGATGTAGCGATACGCCTCGACCACCTCATTCGCGTCCGCGGGCCGCAGCGTCACCAGCCCGGGAATCGCGCGCAGCGACGCCAGGTGCTCGACGGGTTGATGCGTGGGGCCGTCCTCGCCGTCGCCCATCGCGTCGTGAGTGAAGACGAAGATCGCGGGCAGTTCCATCAGCGCCGCCAGCCGCATGGCCGGCCGCGCATAGTCGCTGAAGATAAAGAAAGTCGCGCCGAACGCGCGGATCTTCGAAAGCGACAGGCCGTTCACAGTGGCTGCCATCGCGTGCTCACGGATTCCGTAGTGCAGATTTTTTCCGTGCAGGTTATCCGCCTGGAAATCACCGGCACCCGGATAGGTCAGCAGAGTTTTGTTCGAAGGCCCCAGATCGGCCGAGCCGCCCAGGAACCACGGGATGTTCTGAGCCAATATGTTGAGCACCTTCCCGGACGCTTCCCGTCCGGCCATGCCCTTGGCGTAGGCGGGAAAAACCGGCAGGTTCTTGTCCCAGCCCGCCGGCAGCAGGCGGCGCTGCATGTGATCGATCTCCACAACCAGCTCCGGATAGGAAGCTTTGTACCGGTCCAACATCTCGGTCCATTCCTGCCGTGCCGCCGCGCCGCGCGCGCCCATGCCGCGCTCGAAGTGCTGGTACACGCCGTCCGGCACCAGGAATTTCGCATCTTCCGGCCATCAGTAGCGGCGTTTCGTCAGGCGGATTTCTTCTTCGCCGAGCGGCTCGCCGTGCGCTTCGGGAGTGTCCTGTTTATTCGGTGAACCGTAGCCGATGTGGCTATCGAGAATGATGAACGTCGGGCGGCCCGTCGTTTTCCGGAAGACGTCCAGGGCATGCTCGATGCGCTCGAGATCGTTTGCGTCGCCCACCCGCAAGACATTCCATCCGTACCCGAGGAATCGCGCGGCGACGTCTTCGGTGAAAGTGATGCGCGTGTTGCCTTCGATGGTGATCTGGTTGTTGTCGTAGATCCAGCACAGATTGTCCAGGCCAAGGTGCGCCGCCAGCGACGCAGCCTCCGACGCGACGCCCTCCATCATGCATCCGTCGCCGCAAACCGCGTAGATGTTGTAATCGAAAATCGGGAAGCCGGGACGATTGAAATGCGCCGCGAGCCATTTCTCGCCGATCGCCATCCCGACGCTGGTCGCCACACCCTGGCCCAGCGGACCCGTCGTGGTCTCGACGCCTGAAACCCAGTGATACTCGGGGTGTCCCGCCGCCTTGCTGTCCAGTTGGCGAAAGCGGCGGATGTCGTCGAGCGTGACCGAGGGCTGTCCCAGATGTTCGTATTCGCTGTTCACCGCCTGCGTCCCGCTCAAGTGCAGCACCGACCACAGCAGCATGGATGCGTGGCCGTTCGAGAGCACGAACCGGTCGCGATTCGGCCAGATCGGATGTTTCGGATCGAAGCGCATGGTCCGGTTCCAGAGGGTGTAAACCAGGGGCGCAAGCGCCATCGGAGTGCCGGGATGCCCCGACTTCGCCTGCTGGACCGCGTCAATCGACAGCGTGCGAATCGTATTGATGCAGAGTTGATCGAGGTCGGTTTCCGCGGCGGCTTGAACGCCTTGAATGGGACTCATGGCTTGCTCCTTATCGTAGTGGCCTTGCTGACAAGTTGATCCTCGTGTAATGCTACCACTGCCAGACGGCGGAACCGCCGGCCGCCGCGATTTTCCAACGGCGCCCGCACCGAACGGCAGGCTTCCCAAGCTTTCCCTTAGGGGTCACTATGCGCGATCCATTCGCGGCTCCACTGGAAACCAAGCGGGGCGGACTTGTAGAGTCTGCGGAAAAACTCTCTGAACCCCGCCCTGACGGGCGCGGCTGTGCTCAGCGATGGAGTTGCAATGTAGACCACAGAACCACGAGCGCCAGCGAGTGGGCGGCGCCGCTTTCGAAATCGCCGGGACTTCTTACTCGCGGCATGTCGCAAAGACGACGTTACCACCGGAGGGCGGGCTTTAGCCGGTGTGGAGCTTTAGCTCCGCTTCGTACAGCGCGGCTGAAGCCGCGCGCGGGATAAATCCCGCCCTCCTTCGTGCTCACGATTTCTCTGCTGGTTGACCGCACGACAGCCTGGCCGTAAGGCCGGGGTTTTTTGTAATCCGCCCATTGTGCGCCGGCGCCAGGCCCGCCCTTGCGGAAGCTTGCGCTGCCCACCGCGGGCGAGCCTTACCAAAATATTCACAGCACTCGGCGCGCTCAATTACACGGGACGCCGTTGAGGAAGAAGGACGTCGGGCTCGGATTGGATCCCGTGAAGGTTCCGTTGAATCCGATCCCACTCGCGGTACCTCCGGCCGGGATTTGGGGATTCCACGGCGCGTTTGCAAATGTCACCTTTTGCCCTTGCTGGGATCCGCTGGCGTTCCACACGCCCGCAAGTCCCTGGGTGCCGGGCCACGTCCATGTGAGCGACCATCCATTGATCGCCGTCGAGCCATTGTTGCGGATCGAGATTCCCACGTTGAAGCCACCAGTCCACTGGCTGTAGACCGTGTAGGTGATATGGCATCCGCCGCCGCCGGTCGCGACACCCTGGGTCTTGGCCGACGCCTGATTCGAGTTCGACGATTCGCCGGCCTGATCCTCCGACCGCGCGATGAAGTAATAGGTAGTGGAAGCCGTCAATCCCGTGACCGACGTGCTGGTTCCCGTCACCTGCGCGACGCGATTGGACGACGAAGGCGTGAATCCCGGCGTCGTGCTCGCATAGACGTTATAGGCAACCGAGCATCCGCTCGGCGTGGTGGTTCCGTTCCACTGCAGGTTGATCTGCGTCGAGGAAATCGCCAGGGCCGTCAGATTTCCCGGCGTTCCCGGCGCGACCGTGCAGGTGGGGCCGGACGTGGTGGTCCCGGCCTGATTCGATGCGAAAGATTCGCCGGCTGCGTCGGACGCCGTGACGCGATAATAATGCGTCGACGCGGCCTGTAATCCCTGGGCGGCGAACGTGGTTCCCGAAACTCCGCTGGCGATGCGATTCGACGCGCTCACCGTGAAGCCCGAGGTCGTGCTGGAGTACACGTTATACGTCACCGAGCAGTTCGACGGAGGCGGCACCGCGGTCCAACTCAGGTTGATCTGCGTCGACCCGCTTGCGTTCGCCGTCAGGCTCGAAGGGATCGACGGCAGTGTGGTGCAGGCGGGTGGCGGAGTGGATCCCCCGCTCGACTGAATCCCGGCCAGCAGCTTCTGCTTGAGTGAATTCGCAGGCGTCGGATCGTAGTTCGAATCGAGCAGCGCGAAGCTGTCTTCGCCGTTCAGGGCCCAATAGGTCCACTGAATCGCGGGATTCTGCTGCAGGAACGACACCAGCGACGAGAACCACTGGCCCTGCGATCCGGGCGTGGTGTCCTGAACATCGATGTTGTTGTTCGTCGTGCCGAATTCGCCGACCCAAACCGGAGCAATGTGATTCAGGCTGAGATACGCCCAGTATTTCGTCCAGGTCGTCACCAGGCTGGAAGATGTCGTGCCGCCGTTGAACCAGTTCTGGCGATACAGGTCCGGACCGTAATCGTGGGCCGAGTACACCAGGCGGTTGGCGACGCTCAGGGTGACCGGAAAATTCTGGGCTCCTTCCAGGTTGCCGCCCCACCAGTCGCAATCGCCGTTGTAGCAATCGATTCCTTCCACGAAGATCAGGAGATTGGAATTGACGTTCAGCACGGCATTGCCGGCGCGCTGCGCGGCCAGCCGCCAGTCCGAGGAGAGCGATCCGCAGCCCCAGCACACCGACGAGTGTGGCTCATTGCGAAGGTCCATTCCGATCACGGTCGGATTGTTCAGATAGCGGTTGGTCAGCGTGACCCAGTCGTTGATCCAGTTGGTTTCCGGGTATGCGCTGGTGTACCACGACCCGCTTTCCTGCGCGCTATTGCCCGCATTCGAACGATGATTGTCCAGGATCACACGCAGGCCCAGCGCTCCGGCCCCGTTGACGATCTTGTCCAGGATCTGCAGGCTATTGAGCCCCTTCAGATCGCTGTTCATGCCGTTTCCGTAGTTGATGTTGGACGGAATGATCGGCGTTTCCACCATCTGATTGGAGAGCGGAATACGGATCACATTGTAGCCGTTGCTCTTAATGGAATTCAGAATCGTGTGATAGTCCTGCGCCCAGAGCCCGTGAGCCACTTCATCGGTGGTCTCGAAACCGTACCAGTTGATTCCTGCGATCCGGAAGGTTTGGCTGTTTGAGTCGACGATTTGATTGCCACTCGTATGGAGATACCCTTGCCCGTGGAGCGTGGCCAGAACGAACGGCAGCAGAGACACGAAACCTGCGCGATATTTTGTCATCTTCATGAAATATTGAGGTCCTTCCCGATTTGCGGAATTCGATTACCAGTACCTCACCTTGCATAGTAACGGGACGAAGGATTAAGCAGCAATCAGGTTTCCGCCCTACTCGGCTAAAGCTGAGCGCCTGCCGATCGTAGGCGTTCTATCGGAGGGAAATCATCAGGGTACTACTGTGCGTCGACGCTCCACCTGACTCGAGTGTCGAAATCGTGCGCGCAGATTTTCGCGGAAACTCTACGGTCTGCGACGCATCGCAGGGGTCGTCGTGCGATTGCTCGCGCGTGGTTCGACGCCCCACACCAGCGCGCCGTTGCGATAGACCGTGATGTGGTCCCACACCGCGTAGCTGGTCTTCGACGCATCGAAGGAGTAGTCGTTCGATTGATCGAAATCGGTCCAGTCGGCCTTGGCGAAGCGGAGATCCACGTCTCCGGAATCGGCTCCGGGGGCAAGCGAAGCCTTTCCCGCGAAGCTCGCTTCGAGGTACATCCCTCCGGCGCCCATGTCGACGAACCGCGCGCTGACGTTGGCGCAATCGACGGCCGCGTAATCGCACCACCAGTTCAGCGGCTGCGGATTTTCGATGGTGAAGTAATATCGAACGGTCAGTTCGGAGATCGGAATCGCGCCGGCTCCAGCGTTGACGATTTTAAATTGCGGTCCAATCTGGTTCGACGCCGGGGTGGGGAAGTTCGAGCGGTACAGGAGCTTCAAAGTGGCGTCGTGCGGCGGCGCCGCAACACTGAGCCCGAATGCGTGCTGCG
The DNA here is from genome assembly GCA_020073325.1 of Terriglobia bacterium. Taxonomy (GTDB): domain Bacteria; phylum Acidobacteriota; class Terriglobia; order Bryobacterales; family Bryobacteraceae; genus Palsa-187. The sequence goes on from JAIQFJ010000067.1 coordinate 17,280, forward strand.
ACACCGTGCCCGCCTGATCGGTCACCTGGATGGTGAAATTCGAATCTCCCACCGTCTGCGGCACGCCCGCGATGAGATTGTTACTCAAGGTCAGCCCGATCGGGAGATTTCCCTGGATGATGGACCATTGATACGGCGGAACGCCTCCGGTGGCTGTGAGCGTCGCCTGATAATTCGTTCCCGCGAACGGTGTGCCGAGCGTACGCGAGGTAATGGCGAGCGGCGGAGCGGTATCGACGGTCAACGTGAATGGTTTCACGGCGACGCCCCCGGCGGCATCGGTGACGCGGATCGAGAACGTCGCGGTCCCGGTGCTGGAGGACTGGCCCGCAATGGATCCCGCCGCGGCGTCGAGCGTGAATCCGGAGGGAAGGGCGCCCGCGGCGACGTCCCATTTCACATACGGCAGTGTGCCGCCGGCGGCCTGAATCGCGGCCTGATAAGGAGCCCCGGCCGTCGCATCCGGAAGCGATGCGGTTGCGATGGTGAGCGGCAGCGGAACACCTCCCGGCGGCGGGTCGCCCCAGGCGAGAACGCCGTCCACATAAACGTTGATCCGGCGAGTCTTGGTCGCCCCGGAGGAATTCAGTCCGCTGATCGACCAGTCGTTCGAGGCGTTGCGGGACGGAGCCGTGATCCGGAACTGCGTCTGCTTGCGCGACGCACTCTGCCCGGCGGGAGAAACGTCGCCGCAATTGATGTCGACGTAGTACACGGTCGCCGCCCAGCGGAGCGGTCCAACCGGGTCGGCGCATTCGTTATAAGAATGACTGAGCGTTACGCCGGACGGATCGTCGGAAGGGACGGTGAAGAAGTAGCGCAGCGTCGTATTGTGCGTGACGCGGGCCGGCCACGCGGTCTGGCTGTTCGCGAAGGCGGCGATCTCGATGAAGTCCTGTCCTTGCGCGTTGATCAAACCTTCGGAGAAAATCTCGTCGCGCGACGGCGTCTCGGGAATCGGGAAGTTATTGAGGATGGACCCGCCGTATTTTACGAACATGCGCGCCAGCGCTCCCGTGAAAGCGGCATTGTAATCCGTGGCGACTTCGTTCTTCACATAATCGGACCGCGAGTCCGCGTACTGATCGCTTGCATCGGGACCGCCCACCAGTGCGCCGTACAGCGTATGGACGGAATTCGCGGGCAAATTAATATTGTTCGCCCACGATCCGTGCGCGGTCCGATGATGCGGATTGTGCGGCGGATTCACGCCGAAGCCGATTTCATAGCTGCTCTGCAGCGGATTATCGCCGAGCATGTAATTGAGCTGCCGCTCGGCGAAGCTGACGTACCGCGCGCTCTTATCGGGGCTCAGTTGATTCGACGTCAGCCAGTCGCTGTAAATCATGGCCAGAAACGCGGTGTTCGCGGCGTAGCGCAGCGATCCCCACTGATCGAGCCACGCCAGGCCGCCCGGCGTGTAGCGCACGCGCTGTCCCTGGAATCCGATGGTCCAGAAGTCCAGCCAGCGCTCTGCGTCGGCGCGATACTGGGCCTGCCCTGTGATCTTCGAGAGAAGCACGTAGGTGCCGTACGTCTTGTCGTCCCAGTTGTGCGTCCAGCCGAAGGAGCGAAATGGAGTGCCCGGCTGGAGCGGAAACTTCGCATACCAGGTCTGGGCTTTGGTCAGATAATCGGCGACTCCGGTGGCTTTATAGAGCCAGGCCGCGCCCCAGGCAAGTTCGTCGGCATAACCGCTGGAGGTGTAGAAACCGTTCGCCACCGTGATGCAGTCCGAATATTTTCCCTGATAAGTCTCCGCGAACTGATACAGCGACTTCGCCCGGCTGAGCAGTTTCCCCGCGTAGTCGGGATCTCCTTCGCGCTGAAACACCAGGGAGGCTGCCGCGAGCGCCGCCGCGGTTTCTCCCGCCAGATCCGAACCCGGACAATCCGCCGTGATCTTATAAGAAGGCCGCGCCATGGGCAGGACTTCGGCGGATCCCCAGAACGCGTGGTCCGCGCCTCCCTCGCCCACCTGGCCCCAGAGTTGATTGGGAGTGCTCGACGCTTTCAGAAAATAATCGGTGGCCCAGCGCAGATTGGCGAGCATCGGGGCCATCTGTTTCGTGTCGAGGAACGCGGACTCGTATTCGAGCACCCCCCAGGCGAGCAGCGTCGTCGACGATGCCATCGGCAATCCGAACTTCACGTGATCGCCCGCGTCGAACCAGCCGCCGGTGAGATCGACGCCGTTGTCGGCGCCGTCCTGCAGCGTCGAATCGCCGCGCCAGCCCACCCGGTTGCCGGCGGGAAGCGGTCCCGAGCGCTGCACGTCGTAAAAAAAGATCGCCTTTTGCAGCGCCTCGCCGTAGTTGAACGTGCCGGTCTGTCCGAACAGCGGCGATGCCAGGACCAGGAGCAGCCCGGTCGCTATGCGTTCGCATCGCCGCCTCGATGTTGCTGTCAAGCTCGAATCTCCTACTTGAATTGCGCGGTCAGCGAATTGGAAACCTTCCCGTCGACCGTCAGGACCACCGGAACCGGTCCGCGCCCGGAGAGCGAATGCGGCAGCGGTCCGGCGTCGATCTCATCCACCCCGGCGAGTTGTCCCAGCGGTCCGGCAAACGTTACCGCGACCGGGGTTCCCCCGATGGTGAGCTTCACGTTGTCGAGGCTCGAACGTCCGCGGACGCCGGTCGCGTACAAGGTCAGCGTGACGATCGAATCGGCGCCCAGGTCGATCGGCGCGGGAACCCAGGCCTGCTGCGTCGAATCGAAGGTTTCAAGCGGAATGGTCGTGCCCGATGTGGCCATCGTCGCCGTTCCCAGCGCGACACCCTGGCCGTTTCCGTTCGCCGAAAACAGCGCCGGAGCGACACTGCCGACCCGCAGATACCCGGTCGCGATGGTCTGCGAGCCGCGGCTCAGGTTCACCACCGCCTCACCCGCGGCCGTCCCCGAAGGCACCTGAAAATTGACCTGTCCGGGCGAAACCATCAGCAGCGGAGCCTGACGAATCGTCCCCGTGTT
>JAIQFJ010000068.1 GCA_020073325.1 Terriglobia bacterium
TCCTGTCCTTCTACGGCCTGCATCGCTACGAGATGATCCGCGGCTACTGGAAATATAGGAAGAATCTGCTCGAGACGCCGCCGGTTCAGTTCGAAAATCTCCCGCCCGTCACCATTCAGTTGCCGCTGTTCAACGAACGCTATGTGGTGGAGCGGCTGATCGAAGAGACGGTCAAGATGGATTATCCCCGGGAACTGCTGCAGATCCAGGTTCTGGACGATTCCACCGACGATACGCATCCCTTCACGGAACGCCTGGTGGCTCAATATCGCGCCGCAGGCCATCCGATCGAGTACATCCATCGAATGAATCGCCAAGGTTATAAAGCCGGAGCCCTGCAGAACGGGCTGAAGACCGCGACCGGCGAGATCGTCGCGATTTTCGATGCGGATTTCGTCCCCCCGACGGATTTTCTGCGCAAAACGGTGCATTATTTCGCCGACCCGAAGGTCGGCATGGTGCAGACCCGCTGGACGTATCTGAACCGGAATTACAACGTCCTGACCGAAGTGCAGGCCATGCTGCTCGACGGACACTTTGTCCTGGAGCATGTCGCGCGCTGCGGCCACGGGCTGTTTTTCAATTTCAACGGAACCGCGGGAATCCTGCGGCGCGACATGATCGAGGACGCCGGCGGCTGGCAGCACGACACCCTGACCGAAGATTCGGACCTCAGCTATCGCGCGCAGCTCAAGGGCTGGAAATTCGTTTACTGCCCCTGGATCGAGTGCCCGTCGGAACTGCCGGTGGACACGCACAGCTTCCAGGTCCAGCAATCGCGCTGGGCGAAGGGGCTGACGCAGGTCGCGAAGAAACTGCTGCCGACCATCCTGCGCGCGAAACTTCCGCTGCGCGTCAAAGCCGAGGCGTTTTTCCATCTCACACCGAACATTTCCTACCCGATGATGATCGCCGTCAGCGCGCTGATGCTGCCGGTGATGATCGTGCGCTTCTACATGGGCTGGTTCCAGATGCTGCTGATCGACCTGCCGCTGATCGCCGCGTCGTTCTGGTCGATCTCGGCGTTCTACGTGATCGCGCACCGGGAGCTGTATCCCAAGACCTGGAAGCGCAGTTTTCTCTTCCTGCCCGCGCTGATGGCGGCGGGCGTCGCGCTGACCATCATCAATACCCGGGCCGTGATCGAAGCGCTGATCGGTTATCAGACCAGCTTCGCGCGGACGCCGAAGTATGCGATTGGCGGTCAGCAGAAGGTCAAACTTGAAAGCGTGAAGTATCGCCGCCGCAGCGGCTGGCTGCCGTATGCGGAACTCGCCATGGGCGGCTTCTTCACGTGGATGGTAGTCTTCGCGATCGAATCCTACAATTTCCTGGCGATCCCGTTCCTGATGTTGTTCGTCGGCGGGTATTATTGGGCCGGCGCAACGACGCTGTGGCACGAGTACCAGAGCAAGCTGCAATGGGAACGCCAGCGCGAACTCGCGGAAGCTTCGGAATAGCTCATCGCTCGACGATGTCGCATAACAGGCCGCTCGCCCCTCCCTCTGGTCGCGGTTCATGCGCGAACCGAAGGAGGCGGCGAGCCCCCCATAAAGTCGAACCCCTCCTCCGCCGATCAACATTTCGGAGGTTTCCGCTTGTTACCAGAATTGATCGGCGCTTTCATGTCGATGATCGGCTACGGGATCGTCGCGTTCGCCATTTGGAAGCTGACGCAGATCGCGACGGAGTTGGGCGAAATCAAGGAGATCCTGACGGACATCCGCCGCAATATTGACAACGGATTGCACACCTCGCCCGAATTTCCCAAGCCCGCTGAAAATCTGGCGCGCGCCGTGACCACCGCGTCGTATTCCGAAGTCCTCACAAACTCCGAACCGCAGCACTGACCGGACGCGACCCCACGGGGATCACCGTCCGCACCGCTGCCGGATTGGGGCGATTCGGCTGAATTCTTTCGATCCGCAAGACCGTCATGTCGCCCGATCTGCGATTCAACACCAGCGCATACTGATCGTCCGGCGTCACCACGACGCACCCGGGATCGCTGCCCACCGCAACCACGGCCATCACCTTCTGCGTCCCGACATTCAGCACACTGACATTACCCGCCTGCGGACTGGCGATGAACAGGTATGACGCCGACGCAGCCATCGGCCCCGGCGCATGCCCGGCCAGCACCGTCTGCCCGACCTCGGCAATATTGTACGGATACACGATCACGACGGCATCCAGCCCATCGCCGGTGACGAAGAGCTGGCCGCCGTCGGAGTTGAAGCATAGATTATCGGGCCGCACGGCGAGCGGAAGATGCGTGATCAGCCGTGCGCTGGGCGCATCGTACAGCGACAATCGCCGCGCCCCGCGATCGGCCGCGATCATCGTCGCGGAATTGGATAAAAAGCAGACCGAGCCAAACTCACTCTCCCCGACCGGCGAACCAAGCTTGCCCGCCGCCAGATCGATCAATCGGACCGAGCGCTCCAGGCTCACGGCTGCAATCTTCGCATCCGGAGCCACGGCGAACTGTACGGGAATTTCCGGCAGCGCGATGCTCGATTCCACGCGCAACGAATCGAGCGAAACGCGAACCAGCGCCTTTGGCTCGCGCGTCGCCACAAACAGCGACCGTTCCTGCGCGTCCAGGCTCATGCCGATCGCCTGACCGACGGCCACTTTGCGCTTCACGGTGAGCCGGTCTGAATCGATCTCGAAAATCGAGCCTTCTTCGGGTGCCAGCGCGTAAACCGCGGGCTGGTTCCGGGCAGCCAGGATCTGGGTGGGGGCGCCTTCGATCGGGATATGCCGAATGACCACAAGCGCTTGCAGATCGACGGCCGCCACGGCGCGCCCTTCCTGGTTCGCCACGAAGGCATAACCGCGGTATCCGGGCGAGCCCCGGCGCGAGCAGGCTCCGATGGAAACAGAGGCGAACGGGACACCTAGAAATGCACGGCGGGACACCACCTTTCCAGCATAACCCGCCCTAGGGTACTGGTCTGTACTTCGCTGAAAAGAAAAAACGTTGCCCACCTTTAACCTGTGTGCTACCTTCATAGGTGGCGCTTGGAACCCACCCTCCCGGCTGTCTTAAAAAGTAGACATTCATATGAATTTGCGGTCGTTGTTCAGTCTTTTTTCATCCGATCTCGCCATCGATCTAGGTACTGCCAATACTCTGGTATACGCCAAGGGGAAAGGAATCGTCGTCAACGAGCCTTCCATCGTTGCGATCAACAAGACCACGGGCGAGGTGGAAGCGGTCGGGAAGGAAGCCAAGGAGATGCTGGGCCGCACGCCCGGCAACATCGTCGCGATCCGTCCCATGAAGGACGGCGTCATTGCCGATTTCAAAGTCACCGAGCGCATGCTGAATTACTTCATTCAGAAAGCGCACGGACGCAAGATGCTGGTGCATCCGCGCATCATCATCGGCGTTCCCAGCGAAATTACGCAGGTCGAAAAACGCGCGGTGATCGATTCGGCGTATCACGCCAAGGCGAGCGAAGTGTATCTGGTGGAGCAGGCGATGGTCGCGGCGATCGGCGCGGGCCTGCCGATCACGGAGCCGTCCGGAAACATGGTGGTCGATATCGGCGGTGGAACGACCGACGTCGCTGTCATATCTCTATCAGGTATCGTGTACTCGCGATCGGTGCGAGTCGCGGGGAATGAAATGGACGACGCCATCATGCAGTACATGAAGCGCAAATACAACCTGCTGATCGGCGAGACCACGGCGGAGAAAGTCAAAATTTCGATCGGCTCGGCCTACACTCTGGAAAAACCGCTGACCATCGAGATCAAGGGACGCAATCTGATCGAGGGAGTGCCGAAAACGATCACCGTCGACGACAGCGAAATTCGCGACGCGCTTTCGGAATGCGTCGCGACCATCATGAACGCGATCCGCGTCGCGCTGGAGCGCACTCCGCCGGAGCTTTCGGCCGACATCAGCGATCGCGGAATCGTGCTGACCGGCGGCGGCGCGATGCTGAAGAATCTCGACAAGCGGATCCGTCAGGAAACCGGATTGCCGGTCTCCATCGCCGAGGATCCGCTGGCCTCGGTAGTATTAGGTACAGGGAAGATGTTGACCGAGTTCAAGCTGCTGCGCCGCATTGCGATCGAATAGCCGTAAACATGTAGTATGGAGCTTCTCCTTAATCGCTACCGCAACCTCACGGTGCTGCTCGTGGCGATTCTTGCGCAGTTGGTGCTGCTGGCCTATCAGGTCAAAAGCAATGGCGAAGTCCGGCTGATTCGCGTGTGGGCCGTCACGGCGGTCACACCTCTGGCGCGCGTCATCGAAGGCGGCCGGTCGAGCGCCGCGCATTTTTTCTCCGACTATTTCGTGCTGCTCGACGTGCGCGAAGAAAACAAGCGCCTCAAGAAAGACCTGGACCGGATCTCCATGGAGAATCAGTATCTCCGGACGGAGCTGGACACGGCGGATCGCGCGCAGTCGCTGGCGATTTTTCAGTCGCACTCGCCTTCGAAAATGGTGGCGGCGCACGTGATCGGCAATGGAACCGGGACCGGCGCGCGAGTGGTGATTATCGATCGCGGCTCGACCAGCGGCGTGCAGAAGGGCATGGCCGTGATCACGCCCGCGGGGATCGTCGGCAAAGTGGTCGACGTGTATCCCGTGTCGTCCTTCGTTCTCCTGATCACCGATCCGACCTTTGGCGCCGGTGTCATCTCGCAAAAGAACCGCGTGCACGGGACGCTGAAGGGCCAGGGCCACAGCACGGTGCAAGTGGAGTACGTGCAGAACGAGGAGAAGGTCGATCAGGGGGAATTTTTCTACACCTCCGGCGACGATCGCATTTTCCCGAAGGGGCTTCCGGTGGGCGAAGCGACGGTGGTCCGCCAGGGGCGCGGGGAAAAAGAAATTTATCTCACGCCGTCGGGTTTCCAGAACGGCCTCGAAGAGGTGCTGATCATCACCGAGGGCGTTCACGTGGCGATTCCCGAAGTTCCGTCCACCAATCAGCAGGTTCATCTGCAGGATCCGCCGCCGCCCGAACCGGGCGCGCCGCAGGCCGTGACTCCAGCGCAGAACGGTCCTGTGTCGGATGCGGATCGCATCGTCGACCGCTATCGCAAAATCGGCGAGGCGGAAAAACACGTGTACGGCGAGCGCGCCGTGATTCCGAACTTCAACGTCAATCCGGATGAAATGAAGAAGAAGGACGACGAGAAGAAATCGGACCCGGTGAAAAAGCAATGACCGAATTCACCGAGACCTTCACAGAGCCGCGCAAAAAGGATCGAGTCTCGAAGTTCAATGTCGCTTCGATTCTGCTGATCCCGCTGGCCGCAATTCTGTTTCAGGTCTACGTTCCACGCTTCCTGACGTTTCTCTCGTATCTCGAACTGCCGCTTCTTGTCACCGTGTATTTTGCGCTGATGCGGCGCTCGCCTGTGGCAGGCGTTTTGTTCGGCGCGGGAATCGGGCTGGCGCAGGATTCGCTGTCCTCGCATCCGCTGGGGATGTTCGGCATCGTCAAGACACTGGTGGGATACTTCGCGGCATCGGTCAGCCAGCGGTTCGATGTCCAGAACCCCGTGGTGCGGCTGGTGCTCGGATTTTTCTTTTTCTTTTTCCACCAGTTTTTTTACTGGGTGTTGTCGCGGGCGTTGCTCGGAGAATCGCTGGATTTCGATCCGCAGCAGACCATCGTGTTGGGAATGCTGAATGCCGCGGTCGCCGTTCCGCTGTATCACATATTGGATAAATTGAAGATCACGGGATGAAGTAGATGACTCCGATCGAATCCGAGCGCCAACAACCCGAAACGTCGCGGCTGTTTAAAGACGATACGCGCTTCGCGCTCGGACGCATCGCGGTGTTTCAGTACCTGTCGGTCGGCGTTTTCCTCCTGCTGATCACCGGGTTCTGGGTTCTGCAAGTTCGCGATCATGAGGCGAATAGCGAACTGGCGGAGCGCAATCGCATCAAGACCGTGCCGCTGCATGCGCCGCGCGGAAAAATTCTGGATCGCGACGGGCGGGTCATTGTCGACAATCACCAGGCGTTCGAAGTGCGGCTGACGCGCGAGAATCTGAAGCCGGAGCATATCGAGCCGATCGCGGCGGGGCTGCATCTGGATCCCGACGATCTGCGGGCGCGGCTCAAGCGGTTCAAGTCGCGGCCTAACTACATTCCGATCACGATCAAGCAGGAACTGACGCCCGGCGAATTGTCGTTTGTCGAATCGCATCGCGACGCGCAGACATTTCCCGAACTCGATCTGGTGCAGACGCAGGCGCGCCTCTATCCGCGCAACGGACTGGCGGCGCACGTCATCGGTTACGTCGGCGAAGTAAGCGAGCAGGAACTGAACTCCTCCGACTTCGCGAAATATTCGCAGGGCGACATCGTCGGGAAGTTCGGCCTGGAGCGTCAATACAACGACATTCTGACCGGCGTCGACGGCCAGCGCCGCGTGGTGGTCGATAGCGTCGGCCGCGAACGGCAGGTGCTGGAAAATCTCGATCCGACGCCGGGAAACAATCTGCAACTGACGCTCGACCTGGATCTGCAGGCGGTCGCCGAACTGGCGATGGACGGCAAGCGCGGCGCGGTGGTCGCGCTCGATCCGCGGACCGGTGAAGTGCTCGCGATGGTGAGCCGTCCCGCGTTCGATCCCAACGCATTCGCGACGCGCATTCGGGCATCGGACTGGAAGGAGCTGACCACCGATCCGTACACGCCGCTGATGAACCGGGCAATCCAGGCGCAGTTCGCGCCGGGGTCGACGTTCAAGCCGCTGGTCACCATGGCCGCGCTTGAGACGGGGACGATCGATCCGAGTTTTTCGGTCCACTGCGGCGGCGGAGCGACGTTTTACGGCCACTTCTTCCGCTGCGACGAAAAGCACGGCGGATTGAATCTGCACGGCGCGATCGTGCATTCCTGCGACACCTATTTTTATACGGTCGGTAATAAAGTCGGAATCGACAAGCTGGCCGAGTATGCCGAGATGGTCGGCTATGGAAAGAAAACGGGCATCGATCTTCCGGGCGAAGCCGAAGGACTGATGCCGTCGTCAAAATGGAAGCTCCGCACACAGCGCGAGAAATGGTACGCGGGCGAGACGATTTCGGTCGCGATCGGCCAAGGCGCTGTGTTGCAGACGCCGATCCAGCTCGCTTCGATTATCGGCGGGCTGGCGATCGGCGGTAGCTGGTACAAGCCGCACCTGGTGAAGTCAGCCGCGCGTCCCGATCCGGTGCGCCGCGCCGAATTTCGCAGCGACGACCTGACGACGGTGATTTCGGGGATGTACGGCGTCGTGAACGAAGGCGGCACGGGCGGATCGGCCGCGGTTCCAGGGCTCGACATTTGCGGCAAGACCGGCACGGCGCAGCGCGTGTCGTTGACTCTGGCCAAGTCCGGCAAGGTCGGCGCGGAACTGGCGAAAGAAAACGGCTGGTTCGTCGGCTTCGCGCCGCGTGATAATCCGGAGATCGTGGTGGCGGCGCTGTGGGAAAACGTCGGCCACGGGTACGCGGCGGCTCCGATAGTGCGCGACGTGATCAAGGCGTATTTCGACAAGAAGATCCGCATGACGGAGTCGAAGCCTCCGTCGCTGGCGCTGATGAAAACCAGCCCGCTCGCCGTGGCACACTAGTAAGCTGTCCCGGCGATTTCGAAAGCGAACGGACCTGCTCACTCGCGTTCGCGGTTCAGTGCTAAGCGATGGAGTTGCAATGCAGACCACAGAACCACGAGCGCCAGCGAGTGGGTAGCGCCGCTCTCGAAATCACTGGGACAGCTTACTAGAGAAGGAATGGACAGGACTCGCACTCAACTCACGATCCCGGTCCGGCTCCTTCGCGAGATCGATGCGCTCGTGGGGAAAAATGGCCGCAGCGCATTCTTTACGGAGATCGCACAGAAAGCGCTTGAGCGACGCAAATCGAGCGAAGATGAGTTCGACGTTATCACCGCGCGAAAAAGCCTGGCGTCGAAGACGCGGATTCCATGGAGCGTCGTGAAGCAAAAACGTAAGACCGGATGAATTGGCCGGTCGATTTCTCTCCGGCGGCACGCCGCGAATTCGACCGGCTGGATGGCACAATCCAGAATCGCGTCTCGCAAACAATCGATCAGGCTGGAGCGCTCGGGGCCTTTTCCGCCGGGTGCGAAGACACTACAGTCAGAGGAGCGTCTTTATCGCGTGCGCGTCGGCGACTGGCGGATTCTCTACCAGGTCGATTTTGAGCGAGCCATCATTACGATCGCAAACATTCTTCATCGCTCGCAGGCATATCCATAAGACGATCCGCTAAACTGGTTGGAACAACGTGGCGCGATATCGCAGTTTCCGCGACCTCGATTGGCCCCTGCTGATCATTACCCTGATCATCTGCGCACTCGGCGTGCTGCAGATTTATTCCGCGACGCACGACACCAAATGGCATAGCGCGTGGTGGCAGCAGATTGTGTGGATCGTGGTCGGACTCGGCCTGATGTGGATCGTCACTTCGATCGACTACCACACGCTGCTGGGGCAGGTTCCGATTCTCTATTGCATCTCGATCGGCACGCTGCTTTTGACCTTCGCCATCGGCGACGTGGTCTTTCATTCCAAGCGATGGATCGCCGTGCCGGGGACCCGCGTTCAGATCCAGCCCTCTGAGTTCGCCAAAATAGTGATAATATTACTGGTAGCGCGGTACCTCTCGGAGCTGAAAAGCGATGAGATCAGTCTGCGCGACCTATTGAAACTAGGAGGGTTAGTCGGAATTCCGACGGTGCTGGTGATGAGCCAGCCGGACTTCGGCACCGGGGCGACCTACATGCCGATCCTCGCCGGAGGGATTCTGCTGGCCGGACTTCGATGGCGTTATCTGGCCGTGGTTGCGATGGTTTGCGCGCTGGCTCTGCCGGCCGGCTGGTATCTGCTCAAAGACTACCAGAAGGCACGGCTGGTCACGTTCGTCGATCCGTCGCAGGATCCGCGGGGCCGGGGTTATCAGGTGATTCAATCCAAGATCGCGGTGGGACATGGCGGGATCTGGGGACGCGGGGTGACGCAGGGAACGCAAACGCAGCTCCGCTTTCTTCCGGTGCCGCACACAGACTTCATCTTCTCCACGTTTGCAGAGGAACACGGGTTCGTGGGCGTGGTGGTCGTGTTGGGGTTGTATTTTCTGTTGTTGATGCAAGTGGTGCAGAATGCGCAGGCGGCGCCCGATCGCGCCGGGATGTATATCTGCATGGGTGTGGCGACTCTGTTGTTGTTCCACCTGCTGGTGAACGTAGGAATGGATGTGGGGTACATGCCGGTGACCGGCATTCCGCTGCCGTTGATGAGTTACGGCGGCTCGAGTACTTTTTCGATATTCATGATGCTGGGGCTGGTGATCAACGTACGGCTCCGGCGTTTTGTGACGTAACGGTATATAAGAGCGCACGTGGTGCGTGCGCGATGATGAACGACGGTCCTGACGCTCAGATGAGTGCGGGGACTAGAAGCGATTTTCGGTAGAACGGATTTTTCGAAGCCGCTCGGCACGGGGAGGACTGAACGCTCCCGGCCGGACCGGTTTCGCGTGCTGATCGGCCTGTGGTTGGGCCGGGGTGTATGAGGAGGACGGACTCCACCCCTCTCGCGCTTGCGTGAGAAACGATCGGCCACCCCATCCCGAAGCGCTTCTGCTCTTGTTCCACCCTCTGACGGCAACGGTGTACCGTCTCCGCCGCAAATCGCGGCAGGAGGGTGAGGATGAGTAAAGAATTAGTGATTGCCGCCAACCGGCATGAGACCCGGGTGGCGCTGCTTGAGGACGATCAACTCGTCGAAGTGTACTTTCAGCGAGCCAATGAATATTCGCTCGCGGGAAGTATTCATAAGGGGCGCGTCACGCGCGTGCTGCCGGGCATGCAATCGGCTTTCGTCGATCTGGGCCTGGAGCGCGACACGTTCCTCTACGTCTCTGACTTCCTGGAAGAACACGAGGACATCGATCGTGTGACGGGCGATGAACGTCCACGCGAAGAACGTCCTCGGGAGGACCGGGGTCGCGAAGACCGTTCTCGTGACGACCGGGGACGTGACGAGCGTTCGCGCGAAGACCGGGGACGGGATCGCCGTCCGCAGCAGGCTCCGCCGCCGGCAGCCGCAGCCGCGCCGGCCGAAGAAGGGGCAGCGGCGCCCGCCGGCGAAGCAACAGCGCCCGCGCCGGTGGGAGAGCCTCGTTCTGAGCGCGATGAAGATCGCGGCGACCGGCGTGGCCGCCGTTCGCGCCGGCGCCGCAATCGCGGACGCGGTTTCCCGGAATCGAAATACGCACACGAAGGCGCGCCTCACGCGGCTGAGCCCGCCGCCGCGGCTCCGGCTGTCGAGGAGGAGGAAGAAGAGGCCGGCGCGGAAGAAGCAACGCCGATCATTCTGCCCGGCGAGTCGCTGGCGAAATATCGCGGAGTGGAGCCGTCTGCCGCGGAATCGCATCCGCCCGAGCTAGAGGTCGTTCCGGCGGTCGAGGAAGAAGTTCAGAACGAATACGACGAGCCGATTCACTATCCGCCCGAGAATGCCCTGCCCGATGCGCCCGCGCACGAAACGGCGCCCGCGCCGGTGGAAGCGGCTCCGGCTCAGCCGGCTCCCGTGGCTGCCGCAGTGCCCGCAGCCGAGGAGGGCGTGGAGGAAGAGGCCGACGAAGAAGCTGAAGAAGAAGCCGAGTCAGCCGAATCCGACGGCGGTCCCGCCGTCGCACCGATGCTCGATGAAGAAGAGGATCGCGACATTCAGGAGATGATCCTCAGCCACGCCGAAGGCATCGACACGGATGAGATCGAAATTCTGGAAGTGATCGCCGAGGGCGAGCCCGAAGCCGCTGAAGCCGGCGCTTCCGAAGAGAGCTCCGCGCAGGCCGAGCCCGAGAGCGGAACGGCCGCGGTTCGCGAGCGAGGCGGGCGTTTTCCGCATCGTGTCTCGCGACGCATGCGACGCCGCGGACGCGGAGGACCGCAGCAGCAGGAGCACCGCGGACCTGCGCCCGCGCAAGCCGAGCGTCCCGGCGGTGAGCGTCCTGGCGGCGAGCGTCCGGAAAGGACCGTATCCCGTCCGACCACGCAGCAGATCTCGATTTCCGATCTTCTCAAAGAGGGCCAGGAGATCATCGTTCAGATCGCCAAGGAGCCGCTGGGGCAGAAAGGCGCGCGCATCACTTCGCACATCGCGCTGCCGGGACGCTATGTGGTCTACATGCCGACGCTCGAGCATATGGGCGTTTCGCGCAAGATCGGCAGCGATGAGGAACGTCTGCGCCTGAAGCGCGTCCTGCAGGGACGCCGCCCGGGACCCGTTGGCGGATTCATCACCAGAACCGCCGCCGAAGGACGCTCCGAGGAAGAGATCGCCGCCGACATGGCGTTCCTCTACAACCTGTGGCAGGACATCAAGGCGAAGGCTGAAAAGAAGCCCGCGCCGGCACTGCTGCATCACGACCTCGATATCGTACAGCGCATTCTGCGCGATCAGCTCGCCGACACGTTCAAGGCGATCTGGATCGACAACGAAGAACACTACGAGAGCGTGCTCCGCTTCGTCGAACGATTCCAGCCCGCGCTGGTCGGTAAGGTGAAGCTCTATACGCGCGACGCACCGATCTTCGACGCGTTCAATGTCACCAGCGAACTTGAAAAAGCCCTGCGCCCGAAAGTCTGGCTGAAGTCGGGCGGGTTCATCGTGATCAACCAGACCGAAGCTCTGGTGGCGATCGACGTCAACACCGGCAAATACGTCGGCAAGACGAATCGTCTGGAAGACACCATCGTCAAGACCAACACGGAAGCGATCAAAGAGATTGTCCGGCAGATCCGGCTGCGCGACCTGGGCGGGATCATCGTGATCGACTTCATCGACATGGATGAGCGCAAGAATCGCCAGAAGGTGATGCAGGCGCTGGAAGAAGCCATGCGCGCCGATCGCGCTCCGTACAAAATTCTCCAGTTCAACGATTTCGGACTCGTGGCGATCACGCGCAAACGGGTGAAGCAATCGCTGGAGCGGACGCTGTGCGCGCCGTGCCCGTACTGCGACGCCGCCGGCTACATCAAGAGCGTGCAGACCGTGGTCGGCGAAATTCTGACGGAAGCACGCAAGCTGGCGTCGAGCATCGAAGGCAAAGACGTGATGCTGCGGGTGCATCCGGACGTCGCCAAGGTGCTGAAGTCGCACCAGAACAAGTATCTGGAAGAACTCGAGGAAGTTCTTCGGCGTCCGGTGCTGGTTAAAGGCGACCCACAACTTCATCACGAAAAATTCGATTTGGCCTAATCCAGGGCGCGTTTAACTTCGACAAGCTACTCCAGCGGGAAACCTGATTACGCTGCTATAGCAGATGGAGTTTGCTCACCGATACAATCGGGCATGAATCAATCGCGAGGGCTTCTTCTCGCCTGTATTTTCGGCTCCATCGGATTCGCCCAGACAACCAATGTCGATCTCAGTGTGAATGCAAGTGTCACCGACGTTTCGAGCATTGGCACAATCGCTTATGCCCAGGCAGACGTTGCGCCGCTCGGTGTCGCGACCATTACCATCAACTCGACGCAATTCAACGGAACCTCGACGGCGGTCGGACTGATGACATTCAGCTTCAACCGGCTGGGTAGTTTTGGTGTGATCACCAACGTGCCGTTGGATTCTTCCGGAACAATCAGCAACAATATCACGTCATCGCAGGGTACCGGCGTCTATGCGAATGCGATCGGTTCCGTGAATTTAACGCTTACGAGCGCGCCGGGCGGTTTCACGCTCTCTGGCACGGGAACCGTCACGGCGGGCGGAAAAACAACTCCGTTCACCGTCGCACCTGCACACGCCACCACGACGACATTTCCCGCCAATTCGATGAGCGGAAGAGGCTTGGCCCAGATCGCGCCGCTTGCGTCGAATGCCGAGGCGACGTTCTCCCTCGCCCCTGTCGATGCGGACGGGACTCTATCGGGTACCATCGGGGTCAATGTCACTTTTTCCGATCGTCTGATTTTTCATTTCATCGCCCCCAACGGCAAACTGGAATCCGTCTCCGCAGTCGTTACTGGAGGCACCGGAATCTATGCGACCGCGACGGGATCGGCAACGCTTGCGGTATCGGCCAATGGAAACAACTACACGCTCACCGGCTCGGCAAGTATTACGCAACGCCCGCTGACGGCGCCGCTCATTCGCGAAGTCGCGACCGCATTCGGAAACGACGAAGTCGCGCAGAACACGTGGATCGCGATCAAGGGAGCCAATCTCGTTCCCGCCAATACTCCCGCCGCAGGTGTCGACTGGAGCGGAGCGCCGGAATTTATGTCCAATCGCATGCCGACCCAATTGCAAGGGATCAACGTCACGGTGAACGAGCGTTCCGCTTACGTTTATTTTTATTGCAGCGCTGTGACCAATCCGGCGGCATGTCCTCTCGATCAGATCAACGTCCTGACGCCGCCCGATGTAACGCAAGGGCCGATTCGAGTTGTGGTGAATAATAACGGCACCCCGAGCACGCCCTTCGTCGTCACGAAGCGCGAGATCAAGCCTTCGTTTCTGTTGTTCAACACGCTTGGCTACATCGTGGCGACGCATCTCGACTACACGCTGGTCGGTCCGGCGAGCCTGTATCCGGGGAAGTCCACTCCGGCGAAGGCGGGAGAAACGATCGTACTCTACGCCATCGGATTCGGCCTGCCTTCGACGCCGATCGTGGCAGGCTCCGCCACGCAGTTCGGTCCGCTGCCGCAGATTCCCGATTGCTTCCTCGGAACGAATCAGGCGCAGGTCACGGCGGCCTATGTGATCACGCCGGGGCTGACTCAGCTCAACGTGGTGGTTCCCGCGGGAGCGCCGCCCGGGGACAATTTGTTTTACTGCCAATATCAGCGGACCGCGTCGGCTTCGCAGTTCACGCCGGCGGGAAATCTGATCACCGTGCAATAGTCAGGTCAAGACGCGGTCCCGTGCCGCGTGAAATAATCGAGCAGAGGAACGACAATGGCAGATTACGCGCATCCTGAAGCACTCGTGTCGACCGACTGGGTCGCACAGCACGCAAAAGATCCCAACGTCCGCGTGGTGGAAGTGGACGTCGATACGAACTCCTACAAGGAAGGCCACGTCCCCGGCGCGATCGCGTGGGCCTGGAATACCCAGCTCTGCGACACGACGCGTCGCGATATTCTTTCCAAACATCAATTCGAACATTTGATGGCGGAATCGGGAATTTCCAAGAACACGGCCGTCGTGCTTTACGGCGACAACAACAACTGGTTCGCGGCGTGGGCTTTCTGGCAAATGAAAATGTACGGCCACGAAGACGTCCGCATCATGAACGGCGGGCGCAAGAAGTGGCTCTCTGAAGGACGCGACGTTTCCACCGACGTCCCGGCGCCTGCCGCGACCACCTATCAGGCGCACGGCCCCGACAATTCGCTGCGCGCGTTTCTCGATCAGGTCCGGGCGGCGCTTGAAGCGCATTCGCATGCCATGGTGGACGTCCGCAGCCCGCAGGAGTTCACCGGCGAAATTCTCGCGCCTCCGGGGCTTCCTGAAACCTGCCAGCGCGGCGGACACATCCCGCACGCCCGCAGCATCCCCTGGGGCAAAGCTTGCAATGAAGACGGAACCTTCAAATCCGCCGATGAACTGAAAGCGCTGTATGGCGGCGAAGGCGTCGACGGCTCGAAGCCGGTGATCGCGTATTGCCGCATCGGCGAGCGGTCGAGCCATACGTGGTTTGTCCTGAAATACCTGCTCGGATACGACAAGGTGCTGAACTACGACGGTTCCTGGACGGAGTGGGGCAATCTGGTGGGCGCTCCGGTGGAACGCGGAGCGGCGCAGCCCGTTTCCGGACACGGGGCGAAAGCATGAAGGTCGAAAATTTCACGGAGCGGAAAATCGAAATTGATGGCTGGCCGGTGAATCTGGTCAGCTATCAGATCGCCGGGACGTATCATTGCCGCGCCGACAATGTATCGCCTGGCGCGGGCCTGGCGCGCACGACCGGCGCGACTCGCGAAGAGGCGGAAGAAAAAGCGATCGCCCGCGCGAAGGAGTTGCTCGGGCGAACTCGGCGTCACGAAGTCTAGAAAAATCGGCCGCGGATCAGCGGGAATCGAGCAAGCTGATTCGCGGCCGCTTCATTAAAACAGGACCTTCAATGCAAACTGGATCTGGCGCGCCGGGAACGTCGTGCGGATCTGTCCGAACGCCGCGTCCGTGATCACCGGATCGGGATTTCCGAAGTTGGTGTGGTTCAGCACGTTGAAAAATTCCGAACGGAACTGCATGTTGATCCCTTCGTGAATCCGGAAACTCTTGTTTACCCCAAGATCCCATTGCTCCAATCCCAGCGCTCGGAGTGAGTTGCGCCCCAGGTTTCCGAACGGCGAACTCGCGCCCGGGACCGCGAAGGCGCTCTTGTTGAAGTACGCGTCCAGCCGCGCCGGGCCGCTTGCGCCCGCCGGATTGCCGACCAGATTCGGCCGCATTTCGGCGACTCCGCGATAATCCGCGATGCGTCCCGTCACATCGTTCGCCGCCGACGGCGCGTACGTCACGTCGATCGGCGTGCCGCTGTTCGCGGTGTTGATGCTGTTGATCTCCCAGCCGCCGAGCAGCGCGTCAATGGCGGGATGCCAGTTCGACCCGAACTTCCGTCCCTTGCCGAACGGAACCTGGTAGACGACGCTGCTCACATTGATGAACGTCACGTCGTAGCTCGACGGGCCACGCTCCGCCGCCAGATTGCGGATGTTCTGCGGATTGGCGACGTAGTATCCCGGCAGCGATTCCAGCGCCTGTTCGGAATTGCCCAACGCCTTCGACCAGGTGAAGGAGTTCAGGAAATAGAGTCCGCCGGAGAAGCGGTGCTCCAGCCGCGCGGAAAGGCCGTTGTAGCTCTGCTGACCCGCCGGATCCACCCACGAGATCGCGCCGAAGGTCGGGATGGGACGCCGCGCCTGCACGCCCAGAGTCCCGCCAGGCTGGTTCGGAAGGGCCTGGTTGTAGTCCGCGAGGATCGGCAGCCGCAAGCCGTGATTGCCGTTGTAGCCGATCTCGAGCACCGTATCCTTCATCAGTTCGCGCTGCACCGACAGGAACCACGTCTGCACGTAGGGCCAGCGTGTGTCCGCCGGAATATAAGCGACGTTCGCGTTTGCCGGATTGAAGGTTTTCGGATCGTCGATGGTCGACGGGAATCCCATCTGCGTGGTGAGGAATCCAGGATTCACCTGGCCGTTGCCGAGCAGCGGCGTCTGATTGATGACGCCGAAAATCACCTGCGGACCGTTGATGCCCAACTCGTCCGCGCTGCCGACGCGATTCAGAAACGCGTAGCTGATTCCATAACCGCCGCGCACGACGATCTTCGGCGTCACGTTGTACGCCACGCCGATGCGGGGCCCGAAATCCTTGTAGTCCGGATTGACCAGCGTGCGGTCGTAGAGACTTCCATCCTTCGCTTTCAGCATGCTGTTCGTCGCCGGATCGAAGTTGGTGAGGTTGTTGTCGCGCTCCCAGCGCAGAGTGGCGAATTCCCAGCGCAGTCCGAGATTCACGGTCAGCTTGGGCGTGACGCGATAATCGTCCTGCACGTACAGCGAATGGACGTGCTGGCGGTAGTTCGTGATCAGGTAGTTGGAAAGAGAAAGCGACGAGGGCAATCCGAACATGAAATCCGCCAGGTTGTAGCTGGTGGCGTCGGTAGCGACGGCGCATCCGGTGGGCTGTCCCAACTGCGCACAGGTCGGTTTGCTGAACTGGCCCGAGTAGCTGTCCAGACCGTACAGCGGATTGATGTCGTTCACTTCGGTGCGGATCGAGACAAACTCATAGCCGACCTTCAGCGAGTGCCGTCCCTTGATCCAGGAATAATTGAACTTGGGATCCCACGACATCGGATTCTGGAACTGCGGATTCGTCGCCTGCCGGCCGAACTGGTTGAATCCACTGACCGCCTGGGTGTTCAGGCCGCCAGCGAGATCAGGCGAGGTGGGCAGGCCCGGAATTCCGTACAGCGCCTGCATGCTCTGGCCCCCCAGATACGCCGGGAATTTTCCGCCCAGGATGTGATCGAAACCGAGGCGCGCTTCGAACATCGACTGCGGCGTGATGGTCCACGTATAGCCGATCGCCGCCTGCTGCTGCACGGTTCGGATGAATCCGTTTCCGCCTCCGCCCGAAGGGCCGGCGATGTCGGGCTGATAGAACTGATTGTCCTTGCGCTGGCTGAAGCGCAGGAAGGCCGTCATCTTCTCGTTGATCTGTCCGTCGATCTTGGCGTCGTACTTATCGTTGTAATCGCGCACCAGCAGCAGCGACTGATAGTTGCTGGCGCGCCCGGCGCCGGTCAACGCAGGCAGATCGTTCAACACCTTCGCCGCGAAGGGATTGATGGCGGAGATCGGAATCGGCGTGCCCGCCTGATAGACATTACCCGTCAGCGGATTCACGACGGTGACCGGCAGGATCCCGCTGCGGTCATTGGAGGTCGGCAGCGAATCGAAATTCAGGAAGCGCTGAAGCTGCCGGAATCCTTCGTAATCGGTGAAGAAGAACAACTTGTTCTTGATGATCGGACCGCCGAACGTGGCGCCGAACTGGTTGCGCTGCAGCGTGGGCTTCTGAAATGTCGCGGGCCGCTGGCCGAAGACATAGCCGACCGCGTTCAGATCCGTGTTGCGCAGGAATTCATAAGCGGTCCCATGGAACTGATTCGTGCCGGACCGCAATACCGCGTTCACCACCGCGCCGCCCACGCGCCCGTACTCCGCGCTATAGCTGCTGGTGATCACTTTGAATTCGGCGAGCGCGTCGGGCGACGGCTGCACCACCTGATTCGAAAAACCCTGGTTGCTGGTCGAGTAGGCATTGTTGTCCAGTCCGTCCAGCAGGAAATTGTTGTAGGTGCTGCGCATCCCGTTCACGTTGAACGACCCTTCGCGCGGCGTCCCGCTCACCGCAAACGACGCAGCCAGCGGCGAGCGATGCACGTTGGTCGAAAGCAGCGCGAGATCCGAATAAGCGCGGCCGTTCAGCGGCAGCTCGACGATCTGCTGCGTGTTGATCACCTGTCCGTGTTCGCTCGAATCCGTCTCGAGCGTCGCCGCCGCGCCGGTCACCTGCACCGAATCCGTCACCGCGCCGACTTGCAGCGTCAGATCGACGCGCTGGCGCGCACCGACGTCCACCCGCACATCGGAAGCAACCGCCTTGGAGAATCCAGCGGCCTCCGCCGTAACGGTAAACCGGCCGATCTTCACGTTGGAGAAAAGAAAATTGCCATTCTCGTCGCTGGTTGTTTTCGCCTGAATACCAGTGTCTTGATTGATTAGCATCACAGTCGCTTTAGCGACCGCTGCCCCGCTGCTATCTCGAACTGTACCAAGTACTTCTGCTGTTTCAAACTGTGCAAAAACCGGCGCGATCAGAAGCGCCGCAAGAGAAATCGCACGTAGAACCTT
This sequence comes from Terriglobia bacterium, assembly GCA_020073325.1. GTDB lineage: Bacteria > Acidobacteriota > Terriglobia > Bryobacterales > Bryobacteraceae > Palsa-187. Next base: position 18,437 of record JAIQFJ010000068.1, read on the forward strand.
GAACATTCAACCCCCTTCGTGACACGATATCACGAGGGAATTTCCGCTTGCGTTTCAAAGCGATGAATTTTTATCGATCGCCCGGTCCCGTCTTGAGCGAGCTTACTTTTGTGCCGAGAATTTCACCCGACACCACCAACTGAACGCGTCGATTCATCTGCCGCCCCGCCGCCGTGGTGTTGACCGCCACCGGATCCGCCTTGCCGAATCCCTGCGCCGTGACGCTGTCCGGAGGCAGGCCTTGCGACACCAGAAATTCACGAACCGCGTTGGCGCGATTTTCCGACAGCTTCATGTTGTAGTCATCGGAACCGGTCGAGTCCGTGTAGCCCTCCACTTCAATCTTCAACCCCGGATGTCCCAGAATAATTCCGGACACCTTCGCGAGCTTCTCACGCGCCCCCGGCTTCAACGTGTAGCGAGCCGTATCGAACAACACGTCCGACATGTTGACGATCAGCCCGCGCGCGCTTTCCGTCGTTTGCAGAATCATGTTGAACTGCGCAAGCAACTGACGCCGCAGCTCGGCCTGATCCTGTTCCGCTTTCAGGCGGGCCGCATCGGCTCGGGCAGCGAGTTGCCGGGAGGCGTCCGCGTCGGCCGCAAGCTGCTGCTGTTGCGCGATCGCAGCCTGGCGAGCTTCATCGGCTTCACGCTTGGCCTGCTCCGCGGCAAGCCTCTCTTGCTGCGCGGTCTGAGCCGCTGCCAGAGCCTCGGCTTTCGCCTTCTCCGCCTCCGCGCGTTCCGATTCCGCCTGCGCGCGCTGCTGTGCTTCGAGCGACGCCTGCTGGTGAGCCTGATCCGCCCTCGCCCGCTCCGCATCTTCACGAGCCTGCGCGGCCGCGCGCTGGTTTGCTTCGTATTCGTTCTTTTCCGCGCGGATCGCAATGATGCGCGAATCTTCCGCGCGCAGCACCGCTTCACGGGCCATGGTGATCACGGGTTTTTGCCCGGGTTTCTGAGTCTGATAGCGCATCGCCTGATTCAACGCATCGTTGGCTTTGTCAAAGCTGTCGGTCGCGTACTTGTCCGCCCCGGCGACGCGCGCGAGCTGCACCGCGTTTTCCGCTTCATACAACTCGAACGGATCTTTCTTGCTCACCTGAATCGGCCTGAATTCGGAGGCTCGACCCTGGCTGGTGTACGTTCCGCGCGGCAGCAGCTCGTACTTCGCGTTGATATCTTCCACCACGCCGAGGGTGTCTTTGCGAATGACGTTTTCCATCACCACGACGTCGCTCGGCTGGGTCACGGCATAGTAAGGCTCCGCCGTGACGATCAGTCCGAAGGTCTGAATATCGCTGGTCGTTTCAAGCTTGCTGGTGGATCCGGCGCCATAGTCGTTGAGCGTCAGCTCGCCGAGATTTACCGGTCGTCCGTCCGGCGAAACGGCCCACAGAACATAGGTCAGATATTCGGGACCGAAGCTCGACGGCGGAGCCATGTTCTTGAATTCAGCCTCGATGCGAATGACGCCTCGCACGCTCTCGACAGTGGCATTGCCTTTCGCCGTCGCCATCAGCGGCGTGCCTCTAAAATCGATCTTCGTCGATCCTCCACGATGCCGGTAGTTCACCGCGGGCGTGGTGCGGGAAACAACCTCAATGCGAAAGATGGGCGTCGGCGTCATCTGCTCCGGCACGGGCTGTTTTTGTGTCGGATTCGGAACTTGCGCCGTTAGGGGAAGTCCGGCGATGCATAACGTCGCGATACTCAGACGGATTCGGCGTTTCATACGCACGGAAAATGCAC
>JAIQFJ010000522.1 GCA_020073325.1 Terriglobia bacterium
ACGGCGATGCCGATCGGCTACTTCGCCCCCGGGCGAGGGATCCTCTGCCCGGACATCGCCGCATTGTACGCGTACCAAGCCATCACGACCGCTGCCTGGGTGATGTCCTTGACGTCCAGGCGATCCACCGTGTCCATGTTCGTGTGGTGCGTGCGGACGTCGTAGTTGGCGTAGTCCTGAATCGGATTGAAGCCGGGCACGCCTGCATCGATGAAGCTCAAGTGGTCGGTGGACCCGACCGGCTCGATGATATTGCGCCGCGCGCCGAAGCTCTTCAGCGGTTCGAGCCACGCGTCGAAGAGCGGACGTACCGCCTCGCTGTTCTGCAGGTACCAACCGTAGATCGGCCCGGTTCCGTTGTCGATATTGAAGTACACGTCGAGCTTGTCGCGGGCCGCCTGGTTGGTATCGCCCGCCAGGTGCGCCGCGGCCCAGGCTTTCGACCCCAACAGGCCCTGCTCCTCTCCGCCCCACAGAGCCACGCGAATGGTCCTGCGCGGTTTCACGCCGATCGCTTTCAGAATCCGCATCGCCTCCATCACCGTAGTCGCGCCATCGGCGTTGTCGGTGGCTCCGACGCCGGTATGCCACGAGTCGAGATGGCCGCCGATCATGACCACTTCGTCGCGGAGCGCCGGGTCGTCGCCGGGTAGTTCCGCGATCACGTTGTAGGCGTTGCCGCCTTCCGCATCGTAGAACTTCGACTGCACGTTGATGCGGAGCTTGACCGGAACATTCTCTTGCAGCATGCGCGCGATCATGTTGTAGTGCTCGGCGGCGAGCGTCACAGACGGCACGGCGCCGGCGCCGCTATCGCGCCCGGATACAAACACGGTGCCGTGCTCGCCGCGGCTGGGCTTCAGCAGCACGCCGGCGCCCGCGTCGCGAAGCGATTGCGCGATGCGCTGCGCGGCACTCCCCGCCCCACCCCTCGGGTTGGAGCGCTGGCCGACGCTGGTCGCATAGGCCGCGGACATGAGCTGGTAGGCCGGATCGCTGGGCTGCGGCCGGTCCGTCCGCACGAAGTTCGTCAGAATCGGCGCGGTCATGACCATGGCGCCCTTTAGTTGCGAGCGCAGCGCGTCGACCTGTTCGGGCGACTGGCCCCCGAGGAACACGGGCGCCGCCACGATCTCAGCGGCGGTCGATGGCGACCATGCGTCCGCATAGCCGATCAGCGGCAGATAGCGCGGCTCGATCATTTCGACGGTGAGCTTTTCGAGCGACCAGCCGCGGCCGAACTTGAACGGCTCCAGATGCGCGTCGGCGAGTCCATAGGCGGAGAGTCTTTCGCGTGCGTATTCGGCGGCTCGCTTGTGCGCGGGCGACGCGGTCAGTCGCGGGCCGATGGTCACGGTGAACATGTCGAAGACGGGCTCCACCTGGGAATGGTCCATGGCTTCGGTACGAAGTTTGGCGAAGATCGCGGGGTCCTGGGCTTGTACCAGAAGAGCGGCCAGAAAAGCGGAGAGGGCTGGCTTCATGAGTACGTATTAGAACAGAAACAACCGGCCCCCGCCATGACTGGCGCGGTTTTCCCGTCGCCCGGCGGCTCCGATTGAGGCAAGCCCGGCCAGTGAGAGTCTGTGTGAAAAATGGAGGTGACCCGCTCGTTATCACTCGCGGCTCTTTTTGGGCACGGCGCAGAATCATCAAGTTGCCGCAAACCCCGCCACAGAGCCGCGACTGCAAGGAGCGGGCTGACGACCTTTTCAAACAGACCGTGATGGCGGGGTTGTTAGTCAGCAGTATTCACGGCTAAAGTCGGAGCATTCATCCGCCGATCAACGGCTGATGAGCCTTAAACGGGCGATTTTACTTGGCTTCCTCGCCGCGGCCCTATTTGGTCAACGCAAAGATCCGGCAATTTATCGGGCAACGACTCCGCAAACGATCGCGATTCCCGCGCCGAGCCGGGCGCACCGGCTGCCGCGGCCCCCGACGATCGGTCTCGGGACGCTCTCGGCCGAGGAGCGGATGAAGCTCGGCAAAGTCGGCCCCATGCGGCGCGTCGGGCTGCATCGCGTGGTGGGCGAGGAGGCGATGGGGCAGGGCGCGTGGTCGGCGCTGCCCGATGGAAGCTCCGTCTGGCGCGTCGCGATTCAATCCGACCAGGCCAGCGGGATGCGCGTCGAATTTTCGAACTTCGATGCCGGAGCGGGACAGGTCTGGGTTCATACGAATGCAGCGAGCGACGGGCCGTACACCGGCCGCGGTCCGTACGGCAACGGCGAGTTCTGGAGCGCGACGGTCGAAGGCGATTCGCTGACGATCGAATATCAGCCTTCCGGCAGCCGAGCGAGTGGTCCGCCGCCATTTCATGTGCATCGGATTTCGCACCAGGCGCTCCGCATTCAGCAGGATCTGCCGCCGCAGGTCGCCGATCCGGCGGCGTCGTGCAATCTCGACGTGAACTGCTACCCGGACTGGGCGGAAGCGAAAAAATCGGTCGCGCAGCTTCAGTTCGAAGAGACGCAGGGGCCGGAGCAGGGCACGTTTCTGTGTTCCGGCGCGCTGGTGGCGACGCGCGACAACAGTTTTCAACCGTATCTGCTGACGGCGGGACATTGCATTCACGACGAGCCCGCGGCGCGGTCGCTCGAAACGTTCTGGGCGTATGAATCGGACGGCTGCAATCTGGGGCCTCCCTCGAGCAGGGGCACGCTGAATTCGCAAAACGGCGGGCATCTGCTCGGCTGGGGCACCATCGAGCTGGGCGATTTCAGCCTGGTCCTCTTGCCGAATGTTCCTTCGGGCGTGGTGTTTTCGGGATGGGATGCGAGCGATCCCGGCGTCGGGTCGCCGCTGGTGGGAATTTCGCATCCGATGGGATCGTACAAGCGCATCGCGTTCGGGCATTCGCTCGACAGCGTGGACGTGAGCATCGGGACCGATCCTGCGCCGGGCGCACTGTATCACTTAGTCCAGTGGGACAACGGGCTGACCCAGCAGGGATCGTCCGGGTCGCCGTTGTTCAGCAGCCCGGGCGTGATTGTGGGCGCCCTGACGTATGGACCGGATCTGCCGGGTGAAGAACTGTGCCTGATCGGCGGAATCGCGGGCTACGGGAAATTTTCCAATGCGTATTATTACCTGCAACCGTATCTGGAGGATCTGCCGTTTACGCAGGTGACGCCTTCGGCGACCAGCCTGACGTTTAACGGCCGCAATCGCGCCATCACGGGAAGCGCGACGCAGGCGGTGGCGCTCACGGTGGGCTCGGCGTCGGAGATTCACTGGTCGGCGCGCGCGGATGCGCCGTGGATTCAGATTTCGCAGATTTCGGGATCGGTGTCTTCGTCGGCTCCGGCGTCTTTCAACGTCACGGTGGATCCGAAATACTTCGTCACGTCGGACACATACACGTCGACGATCACGATTCTTTCGGGCGCGGCTCCGCCGGTGTTCGTCAATGTTTCCGTCGCGATGAAGATCGACGTGTCGAGCGTGACGGTGACGGCGTCGCCGGATCCGGTGCCGGAGAACGGAACGTCGTGGACGCTTTCGCTCGCGGTGAACGAGGCCGCGGGCGCGTCGACGTCGCTGACGGGATTGAAGATCGACGGCGTCGACTATTCGGCGAACATTCCGACCTGGTTCGGCGGGACCCACATCGCGGCAAACGGATCGCTGACCGGGACGATCCACACCAGCGGGTTGTATACGCCGGTGACGAAGTATTTCGAATTTTTCGGAAAAGACGACGGCAGCGGGCAGACGTGGTACCGGCTGGTGACGGTCACCTTCACCAACTAGCTTTTTTCTTCCCGCGAATCAGGAATTTCGCGAGCGAGGCGATTCCGCGGGCGGTCGTGTGTCTCGACCATGAGGCATGAAGAAATACATCCGCGAGATGCTAGACGATCTGCGG
>JAIQFJ010000069.1 GCA_020073325.1 Terriglobia bacterium
GTTCTTGTGGGGCAGGCTTGCAGCCTGCGGCGGATTTTTAATCCGCCCAAGGATGGTCCACCCATGATCTCCCGCCAACCCGTCCACGTCCTCTACGGCGGAGCGCATCTTTTCAAACCCGACGCCGCGCGGCGCATGGGCGACCTCGCCCTCAAATTCCTCCACGAGTACGCCCCAGACCACGTCACCCTCGCCGAAACCTGCGCGATCCCCCCGCCCCTCGCGCACCTGGTCTACACCCGCATCCTCGAAAAACTCCAGCGCGAGCCCGTCGAGGCCCTTCACATCGACTTCGAAGACGGCTACGGCATCCGTCCCGACGCCGAGGAAGACGAAGCCGCCCGCACCGTCGCCGCCCGCCTCGCCGAAGGCCGCGATCGGCACTCCCTTCCCGCCTTCATCGGCATCCGCATCAAGTCCTTCACCGACGAGTCGAAGCCGCGCGCGCTGCGGACCCTGCACCTCGTGCTCGACAACCTCCATCCGCTCCCCGAAAATTTCACCGTGGCGCTACCGAAGATCACCGCGCCGGGCCAGGCCGCCGAATGCGCCGCGATCCTCGACGAGTACGGCGTGAAGCGTCTCGAAATCATGATCGAGACCCCGCAGTCGCTTTTCCTCATCCCGCAGCTTGTCGACGAATCCCGCGGCCTCCTCACCACCGCCCACTTCGGAGCCTACGACTACACCGCCGCCCTCGGCATCGCCGCCGCGCATCAGGACATGCTGCACCCCGCCTGCGACTTCGCGCGTTCGATGATGCAGGCGCAGCTCGCCTCCACCGGCGTTCACGTCTCCGACGGCGCGACCAACATTCTGCCGCTCCCCCCGAACGTCCATCGCGGATGGTCGATTCACGCGCGCCACATCCGCCACTCGCTCGAATGCGGCTTCTACCAAAGCTGGGACCTGCATCCCGCGCAGCTCGTCTCGCGCTATGCCGCCGTCTACTCGTTCTTCCTCGAAGGACTCGATGCATCGTCCGAGCGCCTCAAAAACTTCATCGCCCGCGCCGCCCAGGCCACCCAAGTCGGCGGTGTTTTCGACGACGCCGCCACCGGCCAGGGCCTGCTGAATTATTTCCTCCGCGCCGTCAACTGCGGAGCCATCCCTGAATCCGGAATCCCCGCCCTCACCGGCCTCTCTCTCGACGAACTCCGCTCCGCCTCATTCGCTACAATCCTCAAGGGGAGATCACATGTTTAAGCCGCCGTTTCTCGCGCTCTTCGCGCTGACCCTCGCCGCCAACGCACAATCCTACAAATTCGCCCGAGCCTGGGACGGCGAAAAACTCATCCCCAACGCCGTCATCACCATCGATCACGACCGTATCAAGTCGATCTCCTCCACCGGCCCCGCCGACGCGATTGACATGACGCGCTACACCGCGCTCCCCGGCCTGATCGACGTCCACACGCACATGACCTACGTGCTCGACATGACGCGCATCAGCCAATCCGGCCGCGGTGCCGCGACCGTCTACATGTCTCAGGACAACGCCAAGAAGACGCTCGAAACCGGCGTCACCGCCGTCCGCAACCTCGGCGCGAGCGACTATACCGACATCGCCATGCGCGACCTCATCAACGCCGGCCTCATGACCGGCCCTCGCATGTATGTCTCCGGCTACGGCCTGCAGATCACACGCGGCGGACGCGGCGGAGGTCCACAAACCGCCGACGGCCCCGCTGAAGTGATGAAAGTCGTCCGCCAGCAAGTCGGCGCCGGAGCCGATGTCATTAAAATGTACGGCTCCACCGGCAGCGGCCAGGACGTCACCGGATTCCAGACCTTCACCTATGAAGAAATGAAAGCCGCCGTCGACACCGCGCACGCGCTCGGCAAGACGATCGCGATCCACACCTACGGCCCCACCGGCGCCCGCGACGCCGTCCGCGCCGGAGCCGACTCCATCGAGCACGCCACCGACATGGACGACGAAACCATCGCCGAGATGGCTCGCAAAAAACTCTTCTACGTCCCGACGATCGATCACAACCGTTACTACGTCGACAACGCGCAGCTCCTTCGCTATCCTCCCGGAGCCACCACCGGCCTCAACGACTTCATCCGCCGTAATCTCGAAACCGCGAAAAAAGCCTGGAAAGCCGGAGTAAAATTCGCGATGGGCTCCGACGTCGTCTACACGATGTTCGGCGAAAACACGCGCGAGCTCGCCTGGTTCGTCAAAGCCGGCATGACTCCCGAACAGGCTCTCAAGACCGCCACAGTCAACGCCGCCGAGCTTCTCCATCACTCGAACGACCTCGGCGAATTGAAGCCCGGCTACTTCGCCGACATCTGCGCCGTCGAAGGCAACCCGCTCGACGACATCGACGTCGCGATCAACAAAGTCCGCTGGGTGATGAAAGGCGGCAAGGTCGTGGTCGACAAAACGAAATAACCCCCCAAGCGCCCGTCTCGCCGTCCAGCCCCGCCAGTGATGGCGGGGATCACAGTCTATGCGTGACCCCCCCCCGCTCCTTCGCAGTCGCCGCTCTTTGTCAGGATCACCCGCGAAGGCAATCCTCTCGACGACATCAACATTGCGATCCAAAAAGTCCGCTGGGTGATGAAAGGCCGGCAAGGTCGTGGTCGACAAAACGAAATAACCCCCCAAGCGCCCGTCCAGCCGGCCAGCCCCGCCAGTGATGGCGGGGGTCACAGTCTATGCGTGAAAACACCGACACCCGCTCCTCCGCAGTCCCGACTCTCTGTCGGGATTGCCGAAAAACCACGAGTGCCCGCGCACTCATGATGGCTGGACCCAAAACGCGACTGCCCTAATCCGCCCGCGCCAGCATCGCCAGAAACAACCCCGTCCGATACCGCGTCGGCCATCGTCTGAGCCCTTCGAACCGCGCGAGCGCCGTCTTCAGCCTCTCCGGCCCCACCCGCTCCGCCAGCGGGACCATCACCACCCGCGGCACATGCATGATCGCCGTCGATTGCACCACCCGAAATCCGTTTGCCCCCAGCGCATCCCCCAGTTGCTTCCGCGTCATCGTCGCCCCGACGAAATACGGCACCAGGCCCGACCTCGAAAGCAGCCCCCACCCCAGCCCGTTCCTCAACCGGACGTATGGATTCGAAAGATTGTCCAGCGTGATCGCCAAAGCGCCTCCCGGAGCCAGCACGCGCCGGATCTCCCCCAACGCCCGCGAAATCTCGCCGGTATCCGAAAAATGATCGAGCGTCGAAAGCGAAATCACCAGGTCAAACGCGCCGTCGCGAAACGGCAGACACCGCACGTCGCATGCCGACGCAGCCAGCCCCGGCCTTTCCTTAGCCAGCCGCGCCGTCGACTCCGCCACATCGATCCCCACCACGCGATCCGCAAAACTCGGCCCGATCCCCTCACCCACCGCTTCATCGAACAGGTCCGTCTTCAACGCGCATCGGTACCTTCGCCCGCCCAATACTTCCCGCAGCCACCGCCGATTCAGACTGTCGCAGTAAGCCCGCCAGCGACCGCCCGGCGGACACGCCTCCAGATCCGCGCCGACCTGTTCCCAGTAACGCAACGATTCCGTCACCACCCGCGCCGCACCTTCCGCTGTTGCACGGTCCCCGCCATCTGCAGCAGCGTCCACCCCGCGCGCCGCCGCAGCGGAAGATGGCGGTCGAAGATCGCGTCGTATTCGATGCACGGCCGCGCTCCGCGAAGATACTTGAATTGCCCGGCGCCCGCGCTCAAGTGCAGCCGGAGTCCGCGCCTTCGCGACTCCTTCGTCATCAGCGCGACCCCGCGCCGGTACAACCCCAGTTCCGCCGGAAGACGCGTATCGTAGCCGAGCAGGCTCGCCACCAGCAATTCCTGCCATTCATAAAATGCGATGTACGCATCGATCCGCCCGTCTTTCCGCAGCGCCTGAAATTCGAAAAATCCGTTGCGCCACGCGGTCTCGAAAAACAACGGCGAAAATTCAGGATTCAGCGCTGTGTATTTCTCCACGTACAGAGCCCGATGGAGTTCCGCCAGGCGCGGCATGTCCGCCGGACTCAAATCGTCATGCCCGGCGATTTCATAATCCCCGCGGGAAAGCAGCTTCCGGTCCCGCCGCGCATTCTCGCTTTGCCGGTACGGCCGCGACGTTGGATCCAGCACATACACCGTGCGGGCGGCCACCATCCGGTACCCGCTCCCCGTCAGCGCCTCCGCCAGATCCGGATTCGTCGCCGGATTCACCGTCCGAAAAACAATCGCCCGCCCCGGAGCTTGTTCGCACAGACGCGCCGTCAGACTCTCCACCGCCGCCCGATCGAGCGACGGCGCCGGATTCGTCGACAACAGCCAGTTGTTCACCGACACGACTTCGTCGATCCGCGAAAAGCGCAGCAGCGGACGGCTCGCCGCCAGCAGGCCTCTCTTGATCAGCGCGCCCGCGCGGCTCCCGCCCCGATCCAATTCCGACCCGGGATAGCGCACGTAATGGCTCCAGGTCGAACACACATCGGGCGCGCGGCGATCGCCCGGTCTTGCGTACACCACCGGAATCACCTGGTCTCCCGCGACCATCGCCTGCATCTCGACGTCCGCGTTCGCGACAAATTGCGCCGGCCCCAGCCGCAGATAGTCCGGCAGAATCCGCCGCGCGACCTCGGCCTGCGCGGAGTCCGGCCAGCATTCCTCAACCATCCCCGGAGCTTCCGCCACCCGCCTCACAGCGAGACACTAACACACCGCGGCAAATCTTGACAATCAATCCGCCTCGTCGAGCAATTCACCCAGCCGGTCGAACCGCCGCTCCCACATCGAGCGATGCTCCGCGATCCATCGCTCCAGCACGGACAATCCCGTCATCTCCGCCCGGCACGTCCGCACCCGCCCGATCTTTTCCGTCCGCACCAGCCCGCTTTCCTCCAGCACCTGCAGATGCTGAACCACCGCCGTCAGCGTAATCCCCAGCGGCCCCGCCAGCGCCGACACCGATAGCGGCCGCTTGCTGAGCTTTTCGACGATCGCCCGCCGCGTCGGATCGCCCAGCGCGTGAAACACCCGCGCGGCTGTGATCTTGCCTTTCACTTCCCCTCGATCTCCGCCGTCATCCGGTCCAGCATCTTCCTCCACCCGGCCTCGCGCATCTGCGGACCGTCCGCGCCTTCGAAAAATGCGCCGTGATGCGTGAACACCATGTGCGTCCCCGCGCCGCCCGGCTGAAATTCCACCGTCACCAGCGAAGCCGAAATGCGCTTCTCCCCCACGTCCATCGTGTGCGAGCTCGCGATCAACTGGTTCGGCACAATGTGCAGATAAATTCCTTCATGCGTGAGAATCACCCCCGGGAACGGCGACCGCTCGTCGAGCCGCCACCGCCCGATCTCCCGGCCTCCCGCGCGAAAATCCAGCGTGTGTTCCACGACGTCGTTGTTGTCCCCCTCCGCAAACCAGCGCCGCTTCCGCCCCGCATCCGCAAAGGCGGCGAACACCCGCTCCGGCGGCTTCGCATAGTCGCGCTCGATGACAAACGTGCTGTGTGTGAGCTTTGATGAATTCATGAGGATCTCCTGGTTACTGAAGTAACGCCTTCAGTATCCCATCAGCCGGCGCGATAGTCAAGTCGTTACTTCAGTGTGTCGCTCACCCCGAGAAACCCTCGCATCCGCTCCAGCTCGATTTCCAGCTCCCGCCGGAACGCGCGCTCCCCCGAGGCCGGCGCGACAGAGCCGAACTCCGCCTCCAGCGCCCCGTCCTTCACCGCGACGTTGCCCCACCCGATCACTCGATCCCGCCACAGCAGCGGCATCGCATAATACCCCAGCTTGCGCTGCGCCACCGGCGTGTACGCCTCGAATCGATACACCCAGCCCCACAGCAGTTCGAACCGGTCGCGATCCCACACCAGCGGATCGAAGGGAGTCAGCAGCCGCACCGTATCCGCCGGCTCCGCATCCCTCGGATCCTCCCCCGCGGGCCAATACCAATCGACGCCATCGACGCGCGCGTGTGCCAGCCGCTCCTTCGCACGCCCCAGTGCCGGCTTCAGTTCGCGATGCCACTGCGGAACCGCGAAACGCAGCCGCCGCACCAGATCGCCCAGACACGCAGCCGGCAGCGGCGCGTATAACTCCACCGCGACATCCACCAGCGCGTCCAGCCTCTTCTGACGCTCTGCCGTATCCGCCGCCTCCGGTCCGTGCTCATGCGCGCTATACATCCGGATCCCGTTTTCGCGCCGCGCGATCCGCACCATCCCGCGATAATGCATCTCCGCCAGCAAATGCGTCGTCGCGCTCGACGACCCGCCCCAGTAGTTCCGCACGCGCCCGTGCGCGAAATGCTGGTCCACTTCCCGCGGATGCACCGCGCCTCGCTCGCGCACAAACTCGATCAATAGCCGGGCCCGCTTTTTCTGCTCCGCCGGCCACGGCTCGCGACTCCCGGCAGGCACTCCGATCTCCGGCCGCGGATGCATCAACGCCTCCACCGCCCGCGTCACGAATCCGTACACGACGAAGAAATCTTCTTCGATCCCGAGCTTCACATAATCGCGCTCCAGATCCCCCGCGCGATAATTCCGCACCCGGTGCCGCAGAATCAGGTCCTGTGCGCGCGCCGGAGCGCGAATCGGATCGGCCTGAACGAATCCCATCCGCTCGATCGCCTGTTTGAGCGTGGTCGGCGCGAACAGCGTCCGCGCCACCGCGAAGCGCCGCAGATCCTTCGCCGTCATCGCGAGCCGTAATGTTCCTTCGCCCACGCGACCGTCGCCGCCGCGGCCTGATCCACATCGGCCGGCTGCGCCCCGAATCGCTCGCGGAAGCGCCGGTCGTCGATGATGAACGGCTCCTCCCACTGATACAGCATCTCGTCGATCTCCCGCAGCATCGGCATCGCGAGCCCCAAGGTCTTGATCGCCCACCGCGGCATCGTGCGCATCCGGATCTCCCGCCCCAGGTGCCGTGAAAATCGCGCCACCAGCGACCGCATCGACTCCGCCGTCGCGCACGGCAGCATCCACGGCTTCCCATACGCGTCGTCTGCAGCCGTCCCCAGCGTCGCCAGCCCTGCGGCGCAATCCGGAATGTAGTGATACGTGTGGATCGCATCCGGATCCGCCAGCACCATGCCTCTGCCGCCCGCGATCACCGGCTTCCAGAACTGATCGCCCAGATGCGCCAGCGTCCCGCCCGGACCGTAATAGTCCGACCCGCGCGCCGCCGTCGCCCGCACATCGCCGCGCCGGTGCGCCTCGAAAAGCCGCTCCGCTTCGCGCGCGCGAATCTCGCCCTTCTTGCTGCACGGATGCATCGGCGTATCTTCATTCATCGGACGCCCGCCCGGCCGCCCCAGCATGTAGACGCTCTCCAGAACCACGAGTCGTGCCTGCGCCCGCGCCGCCGCCCCGATCAGATTGTCGATATACTTCGGCACCACCTCCGCCCACACCTTCGCCGAATAGGGCGGATTCATGCAGTGATACACCGTCGCCGCCCCGCGCCCCGCCTCGATACAGAACGCCGCATCCGTCGCGTCGCCCCGCATCAGTTCGACCCCATCGGGAGTCCCCGCCGACCGCTTGATCATCCTCACCCGCAGCCCTCGATCGCGCAGAATGCAAGCCAGAGGCGTGCCAACCTGTCCGCCCCCAAAAATCACATGAAGTTCGTTCTCCATACTCCTCGACAATATCGAATGTGGGGCCGCCAGTCATGCCGGCAAGCCGGCTGAAAAGCCGGCTGCAGCTTTTCTCAGTCACCCCCCCGAATCCACCGCACCAGTTCCTCCGACCGCACCGGCTTCCCCAAAATCCCCGCGACCATCGCAGCCTCCTCGCGACCGTCCAGATCCGCCGGATTCCCACACAACACCACGATCCGCACTTCTCGAAACTCCCGAATCAGCCCCAGCCCATCCTCGACTTCCGGCAATCGCAAATCGAGCACGACCACGTCCGGACGATCCGCCGCGAACGCCGCGCGCGCCGCATCGACGCTCGACGCCGTCGCCACCGCGAACCCGTGCCGCTCCAGAACCAGCCGGCGAATGTCGAGCCCCGCGGCGTCGTCATCCACCACCAGCACTTTCATCCTGTGAATTTGATGCCCGCGATCACCAGGCTTGGCATCGCGTGATTCCAGCTCCCGGGCAGCTCGTCGAACGCCAGGCGAAACCCCTTCGTCTCGCCCGGCTTCAGCCCGCCCATCTTCGCGCTGACGATCGGCATGCGTTTGCGCAGCACCGTCTGCCCGTAGGAATCGTGAAAGACGCAATAAATCTCGACGACCTCCAGATCGCGGTCGCCGCCGTTTCCGATCTTTCCCTGAATCTCCACCACCAACTGGTTGGCGAAACTCTGGTTCGCCTCCATTGTCACGTCGCTCAGTTGCAGGTTGCGGACGAACTGCTTCGCCTCGGGTGTCAGTTCCATCGCCGCCGCCGGCCGCGACTTGCCGAACTCCAGATACCCGACCGCCGCCGCGCCCGCCGCCGCCACTGCCAGCGCCACGTACAGCGCGGGACCGAACGTCATCTTCCGTCTGGTGGAAGCATCAATGGCCACTGATCGTCATCTCCCCAATCAAAATCGTCGGCGACGCCACCGACCCGCGAAATTCCAGATCGCTCCCCACTTCGCCCAAATCCATCAGCATCTGCTTCAAATTTCCCGCAATCGTGATTTCCGAAACAGCATACGCCAGTTGGCCGTTGTCGATCCACAACCCCGCCGCCCCCGACGAATAATCGCCCGTCACCGGACTCGCCGCCGTCCCGATCAGCTCCGTGACATAAAATCCGTTCTTCACATCGCCGATGATCTTCGACGCTTCTTTCGCGCCGGCTTCAATGAAAAAATTCCCTGGCCCGACGCCCGCATTGCCGCTCAGCCCGCGCGACGCATTGCCCGTCGTCTTCAACCCCAGCTTCCGCGCCGAATACGAATTCAGCAGATAACTCTTCAACACCCCGCGCTCGATCACCACAGTCCTGCGCGCCCGCACGCCTTCATCGTCGAACGGCGAGCTTCCGAAAAGCCCCGGCAGGATCGCGTCGTCCACCACCGTCAACAACTCCGACCCGATCTTCTCCCCCAGCTTCCCCACCAGAAACGACGCGCCTCGATAAATGGCCGACCCGTTCACCGCGTCGAACAAATCTCCCAGCAGCGACCGCGCCGTCCGCGGCTCGAATACCACCGGCACCCTCTGCGTCGCCACTTTGCGCGGATTCAATCGCCGCAGCGCGCGCTCCGCGGCCATTCTTCCGACCACTTCGGGAGACTCCATCAGCGCCGCTTTTCGCGCCGACGTGTACCAGTAATCCCGCTCCATCGACCCGTTCTGTTTCGCCACCGGCGTCACCGACAACCCGCAGCTCGACGTGCGATAGCTCCCGGCAAAGCCGCGCGAATTGGCGAATGCCCGCCGCCCCAGGTACGAATCGTACGACGCTCCTTCGGAATTCTGAATCCGTGGATCGAACGCGAGAGCGACTTTTTCGGTCTCCTTCGCCTGCTCGATCTTCCACGCCGGCTCCAGCCGCGCGATCGCTTCGTCGTACAGTTGCAGATCGCCCACGGATCCCAACTGATCCTCGTCCGGCAGCCCCGCAAACGGATCGTCCGAGGTGATCTGCGCCAGGTTGAGCGCCGTGTCCACCATCCGTTCGATCCCCTGCTTCGTCAGATCCGACGTATACGACGATCCCGCGCGCTTGCCCACCAGCACACGAATCCCCGCGCCGCGCGATCCCGCTTCGGTCAGCTTCTCAATCTCGCCCATCCGCACGCCCGCCGAAAATTCATCGCCCTCCGAAGCCGTGCATTCCGCATCCGAAGCCCCCCGCGCCTTCGCAAGCCTCACCGCATCGCAGACAATCTGTTCCAGATCACTCATTTTTCCTGTGCCCCCACGTGGGGCCGCTGGCCACAGCGGCAAGCCGGCAGCCATGCCGGCTGACTTCAACCCCTACTGCGCCGTCCCCCCCACCGTCATCTTGTCGATCTTCAACGTCGGAATCCCCACACCCACCGGGACACTCTGCCCCTCTTTCCCGCACACGCCGATTCCTTCGTCGAGCTCCAGATCGTGCCCCACCATGCTGACGTATTTCAGCGCCTCCGGCCCATTCCCCACCAGCGTCGCGCCGCGCACCGGCCGCGTGATCTTGCCGTTCTCGATCAAGTAGCTCTCGCTCGCCGCGAACACGAAATTCCCCGACGTAATATCCACCTGCCCGCCGCCGAACGTCGTGCAATACAAACCGCGCGGCACCGACCGGATGATCTCTTCCGGATCGCTCTCCCCCGCCAGCATGTACGTATTCGTCATGCGCGGCATCGGGATGTGCTGATAGCTCTCGCGCCGCCCGCTGCCCGACGATTCGGTGTGCATCAGCCGGCTCGATAATTTATCGGTCAGATACCCGCGCAGAATCCCCTTCTCGATCAGGACATTCTGCTTGGTCGCATTCCCTTCATCGTCGACATTCAACGACCCGCGCCGCGACCCGATCGTCCCGTCGTCGATCACCGTACACAGCGGGCTCGCCACCTGCTGCCCGACGCGACCGCTGAACGCCGAAACTCCCTTGCGATTGAAGTCCGCCTCCAGCCCATGCCCGACGGCTTCATGCAGCAGGATCCCCGGCCATCCCGGACCCAGCACCACCGTCATCTCGCCCGCCGGCGCTTCCACCGCCCCCAACTGCACGATCGCCTGCCGCGCCGCTTCGTTCGCAAAATGCTCCGGCGTCTTTTCATTCAGGAAAAAGTCCAGCGTCACACGACCGCCGCCTCCCGAATGTCCCGTCTGCGGCGCGCCCTCTTTATCCTTCGCCAGGACCGTCACACTCAGCCGGGCCATCGGCTGCCGGTCGACACTCAACCGCCCTTCGCTGGTCGCCACCAGCACGTGCCGCACGCTGTCCGCGTACGTCGCCTGCACCTGAAACACGCGCGCATCGTATGCCCGGGCCGCGCGATCCGCCCGCTTCACCAGGTCGACGCGCTCGACCAGCCCCATTTCATGCGGCGCCCGCAGCATCGGATAAAGATTGTGCCGGCGCGCTTCTTCGAACCCCGTCTTGGTGATCGAAGCCGGCCCGCGCGCGATGCACGCCGCCGTCCGCGCCGCCTTGCGAATTTTTTCAGGACTCAAATCGTCGGTATACGCGTACCCGGTCCGTTCCCCCGAAATGACACGCACCCCCACCCCCAGCGTGACGCCTTCCGTCGCGCTCTTGACGATCCCTTCGTCGATCGAAATCGCCGAGGTCGAAAGATACTCGAAATACAGGTCCGCGTACTCCCCGCCGGCCGAAAGCGCCTCGTTGAGATAGCTCTCAAGATCGTGTTCTGTAACGGCGAATCGTTCGGAAAAAAAGGATTGGGAGAGCCCCATACCTTGAGTGTGGCATACGGGCGCAATCATTATCACTTCTTGCGCCGTTCGCGCACGTCCACTGCGGGACCACACTCTCGCCCTTTTTCTTGCCGGCCTGATCGCCGGAAACTTCGGCCCCGGCGACACTTAAGGCTTTGCCGCGACTGCCACCGTCGAGATGAGCCCACCACGACCGCCCCGATCACCACCGACAACGGAGGGATCCCCGGCACGACGTGATGGGCACCCAAGTCGCGACCTCCTGCTGACCGCATCCGCGCTGCTCGTGGTAATCCACCGCTCGAACGTGGGGCCGCTCGTCGAGCGGCGAGCCGGCAGCCATGCCGGCTGATGTGGAGCCGGCCCAGTTTTCACACCGAATCTTACGGCCGCGCCCGAGAGTCTGTGTGAAGCTCAATTCCTTTGGTCGCGGTTCATTGTCGCCGCCTCGCGGAATCAGCGGAGCGGCCAGCGCCGATACTTTTCACACAACCTCGTTAGGGCGTGGTTTCGCGACAACCAGATCCCCGCCCGCGGTACGAAAACTGCTACATTCCGATCAGGTGACGAGGATGAATTCACGTTTCTTACTAGCTCTAACGGGATTGGCCGCTCTATCTGCTTCCGCGCAATCGTTTGAGCGCCGCGCCGACATCGTCGGCGGTGGCGGCGACCGCGGCAAATGCACCATTGAGGTTGTGGTAGATGGCGCAGCCGAGGTCGAAATCCGCGGTGACCGCGCGATTCTGCGCAATCTTCGCGGCCAGCCGCCGCAATGGCGACGCTTTGTTTGCAGCGCGCCGCTGCCTCCCAACCCCGGCGAATTCCGCTTTGCCGGCGTCGATGGACGAGGCCGCCAGACGCTGGTGCGCGCCCCCGGCGGCGGCGGACCTGCCGTCGTGCGGCTCGAAGACCCCAATAACGGGCAGGAAGGCTACACGTTCGATATTTTCTGGAGCGTTGGTGGATTTGCACCACCGCGTCCGCCGACTCCGCCCATCGCCCCCGGACCTCCCGGCCGCGACTATGATCGGGATCGGGACCGCGACCGGGATCGCGATGACCGCGACAGCTACTATCGCGACCGCGACGAATATTTCCGTGGCGACTGGCGCGGCCGCCTCTTTGAGCGCGTCCGCCAGGACCTGGACTACGTCTCCCGCTACGCCTTCCGCGGCGACGATCGCTACCGCCTGAATCGCACCTTCGACGAATTGAATGACCTGCAGCGCGATTGGGGCTCCGGCCGCTTCGACCGCCGCGCCCTCAACGACGTGATCGACGCGATGGGCCGCGTGGTGCGCGACAATCGCCTGATGCCTCGCGACCGCGACATGCTCAACGACGACCTCAATCGGCTCCGCGAAGTCCGCGACCGCCGCCGATAATTTCCGCAGGAGCGGCCCAACCGGCCGTTGTCGCATGCCCGACCATGGGACCGTTCCCTCCGCTCGCGGCTCGCCGGTTCGCGCAGAACCGAAGGGCGTCAAGCAGCGCCCGTCCCGCCGAAAGCTCAGGTAGACTGATCGTTACCTATGAAACGATCGGTCCTGCTGCTCGCTCTCGTGACCACAGCGGCGTGGGCTCAGCTCACGCCCGCCGATACCGTTTTCGCCGGACTCTCGGCCCGAACCCGCTCGCTCGCCTATCGAACCGCAGGTGGAGACATGACTGCGATCAGCCCGCTCATGTCGCAGCAAAACTATCGCAGCCTGACTCACGCGATGGTCCTGATGGAGGGCCACGCCTGGACTCCCGACAACGAACTGCCCACGCTGCTCGACTTTTCGATCTCGTCGAAAATTGTCTCGACTGGCGAAAATTTGTCGGCTCGGGCGACGTTTCTCTTCGACGCGCCGCAGACCGAAAACGGCCCGTACCGCATGCGCCTGGATCTTCTCAAGGCCGACGGCACCCAAGAGGCCGCCGTCGAACCGGGTATCAACATCGGTGCGGCGCGGAATCGCAAGTCGGGCGAATTCAGCGGCTTATCGTTCGATCCCTCGAAACTGGTTCAACCCGGCCTCCACACCATTAAAGCGACGCTTGAGGATTCCAGCGGCAAACCGGACTTCGAGTATTACAGAACATTTGTCATCGTTTCTGATTTAAACAAAAGAGTTGCGGCACTGGAGAAGACTTTAGAGCTGCTCCCCGACCAGAAATCGCCTCAGGCGCTCGAAGCGCGCCACACACTTGAGACCGTGAAAGCCGCGCACGCGATGTACTATGCGCCAGGCTTCCAGGGGCTGGCCGGCTACGTCTTCACCGGAATGCGTGCCTCGGGACTCGGCCTGAAGGAAGCCTTCGACTACGAAGCGGGTCTGGCGCGGGCCACGAAGATCCCGCCTCCCGATCGCGGCGACCTTTTTATGGCGTATCGCTCGCCCTTCGACGGCAAGCTGGTGCCCTACCGCGTGTACGTCCCGACGACCTACGACAAGTCGAAAAAATATCCGCTGGTGGTGCTGCTGCACGGTGCGGGCGGCGACGAGACCGATTTCATGGACGCCTATCAGGGCCAGTGGCCCAAGCTGGCCGAGCAGCGCGGCTACATTCTGGCGTCGGTCACCGGTCGCGGTCCGCTGAGCGGCTATTCGAAGGAGTCGGGCGGCGAGCAGGACGTGCTCGACGTGATGGCGCTGGTGAAGTCGAACTACAACATCGGCCCGGTGTTTCTTGGCGGCCACTCGATGGGCGGCGCCGGAACCTGGCGGCTGGGGACGCTGTACGCCGATCGCTTCGCGGGCCTGATCCCGATCGCGGGAACCAGCGCGCAGGTGCAATTGAATCCCAAGATGCCGGTGATGATCGTCTGCGGGGTAAAAGACGCGCTGGTCGCCGTCGCGGGTTGCCGTGCCGTGGCCGAGAAAGCAAAATCGATGCCGGTGAAATATTCCGAGTACGCCAATGGCGATCATCTTTCGGTCGCGGTGATGTCGATCCCCGACATTTTTAATTGGCTCGACCAGCAGACAAAGGAGCGCCCATGAACGGATCCCCGGTAAAAACCCGCTTGCTGACGCGCGCAGCTCGGTGCTGGGCGTTTGTGTCACAAAGCGTCCTCACGACCCTTGCATCGCGACCACCCGCGCGCGTAAGCGTTCAAACCCGCGCGGGTCGGTGCTGGGCGTTTGTGTCACGAGCGGTCCACACGACCCTTGCATCGCGACCACTCGCGCTCTTAAGCACTCAAACCCGCGCGGGTTGGTGCTGCACGTTTGTGTCACGAAAGGTCCACACGACCCTTGCATCGCGGCCACCCGCGCTCTTAAGCGCTCAAATCCGCGCGGGTCGGTGCTGGACGTTTGTGTCACGAGCGGTCCTCACGACCCTTGCATCGCGGCCACCCGCGCGCGTAAGCGCTCAAACCCGCGCGGGTCGGTGCTGCACGTTTGTGTCACAAAGCGTCCTAACGACCCTTGCATCGCGACCACGCGCGCGCGTAAGCGCTCAAATCCGCGCGGGTTGGTGCTGCACGTTTGTGTCACGAAAGGTCCACACGACCCTTGCATCGCGGCCACCCGCGCGCGTAAGCGCGGGGTTCCATGCGACCCGCTTGCTGACGCGCGCGGCTCAGTGCTTGGCGTTTGTGGCGTTCGTGGCCAGCGCTGACGCGCAGAATTGCGATTCGATCGCGAAACTCGCGCTGCCGGATGTGACGATCACGCAAGCAGCCTCGGTTCCCGCGGGCAAGTTTACGTTTCCCGGCGGACGCAATGCCGTCGAGGTGCCGGCCTTTTGCCGCGTCGCGGGGACCATCAAGCCGGAAGTGAGCTTCGAAATCTGGATGCCGGAGCGTTGGAATAAAAAGCTGCTGACCGTCGGCAACGGCGGACTCGCGGGAACCATCAGCTACGGCGCGATGGTCGCGCCCTTGTCGAAGGGCTACGCGACCAGCAGCACCGACACGGGTCACAAAGCCGACAACGACGGCCACTGGGCCGCGGGACACATGGAGCGCGTCATCGACTTCGCGCATCGCGCGGTCCACGTGACCACGCAGGCCGACAAAGCGATCCTCGCGGCGTTCTACGGCAACTCCCCCGCGCATGCTTATTTCAGCGGATGCTCGCAGGGCGGCCAGGAAGCGATGACGGAGGCGCAGCGCTATCCGCGCGATTACGACGGCATTGTCGCGGGCGATCCGGCGAACAACTGGGTGCATCACTACGTCGGAGCGCATCTGTGGATCACGCTCGCGATGCAGAAGGACGCCTATATTCCCGCGTCGAAGATTCCGGCGCTGGCCGAGGCGGTGAACAACGCGTGCGATGCGCTCGACGGAATCAAGGATGGAATCCTGAACGACCCGCGCAAGTGCCACTTCGATCCGGCGTCGATTCAGTGCAAAAACGGAGACGCGCCGAATTGTTTGACGGCTCCGCAGGTGGACGCCGTGCGGAAAATTTATCAGGGCGGCAGGACGCCGGAGGGCGATCAGATTTTTCCCGGCATCGTCCCGGGCGGCGAGGCGGGACCGGGAGGATGGGCGCGCTGGATCGCGGGCTCCGGTCCGGGAGAATCGGGACACGCCGGGCTGGGGCTGCCGTTCCTGCGCTACGTGTTGTTCGAAAATCCCGACTGGGATTATCACAGCTTTCGCTACGCGCGCGTGAACGGAGTCGACAGCGATGTGGATTTCGCCGATCACAAGCTCGGTCCGATTTTCACCAACATGAATCCGGATCTCGGCGCGTTTCAGGCGGGCGGCGGGAAGATGATTCACTATCACGGCTGGAGCGATCCCGATATTTCTCCGCTGAACAGCGTGAATTACTACGAAAGCGTCATGGCGAAGATGGGCGGGCTGTCGGAGACGAAGCGGTTTTACAGGCTGTTCATGGTCCCGGGGATGCAGCATTGCACGGGCGGGCCGGGTCCGGCGACGTTCGACATGGTGGAAGCGCTCGATCAGTGGGTGGAGCATGGAAACGCTCCGGAGCAGATCATTGCGTCGCATGCGACGGCGGGCAAGGTGGATCGGACGCGGCCGCTGTGTCCGTTCCCACAGGAGGCTCGCTGGAAGGGCACGGGCAGCTCGGACCAGGCGGAGAATTTCGTCTGCGTGCAGCCATGAGTGGGGCGGGCACAATGCCCGCCGCAGGCTGCAAGCCTGCCCCACAACGAATCGAAATGATTAAAACAGAAAAACGGGACCATGTTTTCCTGATCGGATTGGATCGCGCGGCGAAGCGTAACGCGTTCGATCCGCCGATGTTTCATGCGCTGGCGCGCGCTTTGGGCGAGTTCGAGCGCGATCCGGAATTGTGGTGCGCACTGATTTTCGCGCATGGGGATCACTTCACCGGAGGGATCGACCTGGCGCAGTTCGCGTCGCTGTTCGAGCGCGAGGATCCGTTCGAACTGGAGCCGGGCGCGGTGGATCCGTTCGGGTTGCGGAATCATTTATCGAAGCCGCTGGTGATGGCGGTGCATGGGATCACGTTCACCATCGGCGTCGAGATGCTGCTGGCGGCGGATATCCGGATCGCGGCGTCGAACGCGCGGTTCGCGATGCTCGAAGTGTCGCGAGGGCTGTATCCATTGGGCGGCGCGACGTTCCGGTTGACGCGCGAAGCGGGCTGGGGCAACGCGATGCGCTATCTGCTGACCGGCGAAGAATGGGACGCACAGGCGGCGCTGCGCATGGGACTGGTGCAGGAAGTGGTCGAGCCGGGAAAACAATTCGAGCGCGGGTTGGAGATCGCGGAACGGATCTGCCGGCAGGCTCCGCTCGGTGTGCAGGCGACGTTGCGGTCGGCGTGGATGGGGATCGCGGATGGGGAGATCGCGGCGGCGGAACATGTTCGTGACGATATGCGCGGCGTGCTGGCAAGCGAGGATTTCAAAGAGGGCGTCGCGAGTTTTCGCGAAAGACGAGCGGCGAAGTTTCAAGGGAAATGACACTGCTCCTGTCGCGCCGCTGGCGGCTGGAGGCTAACGGGTTATCGCCGCGCGTGTCCAGCCGCCGGTAGATCGAAGAGATTCTAACGGAGGGTCGGGGCAGCTTACGTCTATGGCTGCATTGCCCATGTGATGCTCGCGTTTTCGAAAACTCCTCTCTGATGCGGGTTTCCGCCCGCGGTATGAATCGCGATTCAAAAATCTTCCGTCGGCGGCCATCTCCATGAGTGACCCCGCGAGCCTATTCATTCGGCTCCGGAAGTTCAGTACGACTGCAATACGACGCTTCCTGCGCAGGAAAGCTTTACGACGGCAGGATAGCGGGGGGGCGTGCGGCGGGGTTCACGCAAAGACGCCAAGTTGTTCGCACAGAAAGGAAAAGAATCAGGGGTTGTGCGGTAACTCGCCGGCGTAGTCGCCTTGCTGATAGGTGTTGCCTTTGTAGTCCTGGTCCTGAATGCCGACGCGCGAGGAATAGTAGCCGCGGATGGTGTCGTGTTTCAGGGCGACGAAAAATTCGTCGTTCGAGTCGCACAGTTTCTGGAGCAGCCCGGGGAAATCGGGCGACGTCAGGAACGGCTTGAGGCCGGCGCGCCACAGGTCGCGTTCGCTTTGCTCGAACGCTTCGGCTAAGCGCTGATCGATATAAGCGGCGACTTGAGCGGCGCGGGCTCCGCCGGATTTTTCATCCGCGGGGATGATCATTTCGGTCAGCATGTCGACGGCTTTGAATTCTTCGGGAGTGAAAAAGCGGTGCGGCTGCTGTGCGTGCGCGGCGACGGCGGCGCCGCCGACGACGGAAATTTTGAAGAGATCGCGGCGGTTCATAGGTCGCCTCGTTTCATCTGATCGGCCAGATAATCGCACGATCGCCAGGCGAGCGCCATGATGGTCCAGGTGGGATTCTGATTGGCGGCGCTGACGTGCGTCGAGCCATCCATGATGAACAGATTCTTCACGTCGTGCGATTGCTGGAACTGATTGACCACCGATTT
This sequence comes from Terriglobia bacterium, assembly GCA_020073325.1. Classification (GTDB taxonomy): domain Bacteria; phylum Acidobacteriota; class Terriglobia; order Bryobacterales; family Bryobacteraceae; genus Palsa-187. The sequence continues at coordinate 18,228 of JAIQFJ010000069.1, forward strand.
TTTCGGATCGCTGCCCATGCGCGCGGTGCCGAGTTCGTGGATCGACCAGCCGGGCGTCAGCAAGTCGCTGGACGTGCCGACGATTTCGATGCCGGCTTCTGCGAACATTTCTTTCGCGGTCTCCGCCATGTCGGCCGCCATTTTCTTTTCGTTGTCGCCGAACTGGATGTGGAAGCGCAGCACGGGGACGCCCCAGCGGTCCTTCACCGTGGGGTCGATGTCGACGTAATTTTCGTAGCGCGCCAGCACTTCGCCGAAGCCGCCCATGTTGAGGTAGGCTCCGGCGTGGTCGCGCACGCTCTTCTTGAAACCTTTGCCGAAGCCGGGAGTGCCGTAGGCGTGGCCGGGGAAAATGGTCGCGCCGCCTTCGCCTTCGAAACCGTAGCCGCGGATGTAGTCGCTGCGCTTGTCGGAAAGATTGCGGAAGCGCGGCAGGTAGAAGCCGCCGGGGCGTCCGTCGTCGAGCGTGCGCGGCTTGCCGACCAGATCCTTCACGATGCCGGTGACGCTGGGACCCATGATGTGTTCGCAGAAATTGTGGCCGACCTGGCCGCTGGAGTTCGCGATGTTCGAGAGCAGCAGCAGGCGCGCTGTTTCGAGGGTCGATGCGCCCAGCACGACGGTCTTCGCTTTGGCCTGATACGTTTTTTTCGTGTCCGTGTCGAGGAAAGAAACGCCGCTCGCCTTGCCGGTGGCCTTGTCGATGGTGACTTCATAGACGGTCGCGTTGGTGCGAACCGTAAGATTGCCGGTGTCCCAGGCGGGGAAGATCAGGCCGGTGGGCGAATCGAACGCGGCGTGAATATCGCAGCCTCCGGCGCGGCGATTGCAGGCTCCGCGGCCGAAACATTTACTGCGATATTTGTTGTGCTTCAAACCGTCGGTGGTGACGCCGGCTCGATAGGGAGTCACGATGCGTCCCATCTTTTCCATCGACCCGCGGAAAATCATTTCCGGCGGCGAGAGGCGATTGGGGCGCTGGAATTTGCTGTCGGGAAGATAGGGCAGCTTTTCTTTCAGGCCGGAGATGCCGAGATAATCGTCGACGCGATCGTAATAAGGCTCGATGTCGGCGTAGGAGATCGGCCAGTTTTCGCCGTAGCCGTCGCGGCTGGCGGCTTTGAAATCGTAATCGGAGAGGCGCAGGGCGAGGCGTCCCCAGATGGTGGTTTTGCCGCCGAAGGTGCGGGCGCGGACCCAGGCATAGTCGGTGCCGGTGTAGGGATGATCCTTTTCGTCGACGACGATGTTTTTCGAATAATCGGATCCGCCCCAGCCTTGCACATAAGAGAAGACATGTGAGTAGCGCGACCCTTTCGCGTAGGGAGGCTGGCGAATGGTGTATTCACGCGGCGTGAGGGCGTGATCGTCGGGAGGCATGTCGCCGCGGCGCGGGTGGTTGTAGGGCCACTCCATCGACTTCAGCTCCTTTTCGATGGGGAGCTTTTTGCCGGCTTCGAGGAGCAGGACTTTGAGGCCGTGTGAGGTCAGGACGTAAGCAGCCATGCCTCCGGCGGCTCCGGAGCCGACGACGATGGCGTCGTAAGTGATTTTGAGATCGGGATTGGGGGTTGGCTCGTGAACTACGTCGGCCATAGTTTTATCGTAGCCGAGTACGGAGGAGGAGAGGTTACAAGTCGGGGGACGCTCGATGGCGGGATGCGAACGCGGCCTGCGTGAAAAGTATCAGCGTTGGCCGCTCCCTTGTATGTTGGAACCACGGAGTAAGCCCGGCTCCGTGGCTGCGGAGCCGGGCGGACGACGCAGGATCGACCGCTCCCCGGTTTCGTTGACACGATCCGTACCAAAGCTGGATCTGCGCCGTCATCCGGTTGTACCCGAACAGTCGCTAGGGCCGGCTCGTCCGAGCCCGCATTTTGCAAGGAAGGGTTCACCGTGCAT
>JAIQFJ010000070.1 GCA_020073325.1 Terriglobia bacterium
TGTCAAAACAATCACTCTTAACAAAATCACTCACTTCCTTGAAAGAAGAAGTTAGAGAACATCTAATTACAAAGTCATAACCTCCTTTTACATGGAAGGAAATAACAGAATAATCTGCATATAACCGATCATAAATAATTATGGCTTCTGTTGTGAATTTCTTCACATGATCATTGAATATGATGGGAATGTTGTACGTGCTGATGATCTGCTGCGCGACCGGCGAGGCGCCCGCCACCTGCGACGGTGTCGGAACGAAAGCGACGCGCGGAGCGCCGACGCCGCGGACCGTGTTCTCTTCATACGAGCCGAAGTAGAACAGCTTGTTCTTCACGATGGCTCCGCCCGCGAATGCGCCCCAATCGTTGTTGATATTCGGCGAGGCGCTGCCGGTGCGGTCGAAATAGTCGCGCGTATTCAGAAACGTGTTGCGCATGAACTCGAACACTTCGCCGTGAAAATCGTTGCCGCCGCCCTTGGTCACGATCTGAAATTGGGAGCTGGAATTGCGGCCGTATTCGGCGTTGAACTGGTTCGTGATCACGTTGGCTTCCTTGATCGCGTCGAGCGGCACGGTGCCGAGCCCGGCGGCTCCCGTGGTGCTCACGTCGCTCGCCGTGGCGTTGTCGAGCGTGATGTTGTTGGCGCGCCCGCGTCCGCCGTTGGAGTTGTAGCTGCCCAGCCCGAGAAACGGATTGTTGGGCGTCACCGGCGCGACGCCGGGATTGGTTGCCGCGATGCCCAGCACGCCGGTGCTGATCAGCGGCAGATCCGCGATCTGGTGCGCATCGGTGGTCTGCTGAAGCTGCGCATTGACAGTGTTGATCGTCGCGACTTGCTCGATCACCTGAATTTGCTGATTGGCAGTGGCGACCTGCAGAACGACAGGGACCGTCGGAACGTTACCGCTATCGATTCGGACGCGCGTCGTCACCGGCGCGAATCCATCGTGGCTGACTTTGATTTCGTAGTTTCCCGCCGCAAGCTGATTCACGCGAACGGCGCCGTTTGCGTCCGTCACAGCCGTGCGGCTCGTGCCGGTTTCCGAGCTGGTGACGACCACCGTCGCCCCGGGAATCACTGCATTGCTTGCGTCGGACACGGTGATCTGCAGATCCCCTGTGATCTGCGCAAACAACGATAAGGACGCAATAAGTCCTAAAAACAGAATGGTTTTAAATTGTCGTATATAGGTTTTCATAGGTTCCAGATTTTGAACACACTTGTACCGCAATACTCGAAACGATCTGGTCGAATCCGCGAGACTTGTTGTTTACTTAGATTCGCGAGAGGCGGGGTATGGTTGCAAAAAAATGAGTGGGCGCGAAGCCCACTCATTTCGTCGGAACGAATCCTACAAGCGCGTTGTTTACTCGCCGGTCGGTGTGCGATTGTCGGTGCGGACAATTTCGACGCGGCGATTCTTCGCGCGGCCGTCGTCGGTGGAGTTATCGGCAACGGGGCGCGACGCGCCATGGCCCTTCGCGGTCATCCGGCTGCGATCGACGCCGTGATCGGCCAGCCAGTTCATCACCGCTTGGGCGCGCTGCTGCGAAAGCTTCTGATTGGAATCGCTGCGTCCAACGTTGTCGGTATAGCCTTCGACGCGAATCGTCCAGCCGGGATTGTCCTTCATCATTTTGGCGACGTTGTTCAGAGCGGGCTCGGCATCCGCGTTGATGGCGGATTGGCCGGTGGCGAAGTGCACTTCTTTTTCGCCGAGCCGCAAGCGTCCGCCGGGCTCGCGCAAGGATTTTTCGGCGGGCTCGGCCGGACGGGATTTCAGAGCGGAGCGCGATCCACGCTTCTCAGCGGTTTCATAATCGCCCGGCCGCGCAATGCGCGCGACCACCGCGACAAAACCGCGCGTCGCCGGAGTCGGCTGGATGCGGCCCATCAGAATGTCGCGCTGCGCGACGTCTTTGCCGTAGAGTTTTTCGTTCTCGCCGTTGTCGGGCCGTAGCGTGGCGCCGTCGAGAGAAATTCCGGCGAACAATCCGCGCGACCGCGACCAGGTGAGAATTTCCGCGTGCATCGCGATGTCGGTCTGCGCGCTGATGTGCCGGCCCACAGGTCCGGCGGCTGCCGCGGCTTCTCCGCCGATGGTGAATTTGTCGCCCAGCAACCGATGCATGCCGTTTTCGTTCATCACCAGCATGACCAGATCGGTGGAGGACCCGCCCAGTTGGAACCCGAAGCTGCCGCCTTCGATGCGCACGGCGCCGGGAGCGCTCCAGTGGTCATCGCGAACGCGGCACGACGCATATCCCCGTCCGTACTTGCCGCCCACGATGAACGCGCCCTTCAACAGATCGGGCACGACCACGACGCATTGCGCCTTCTCGATGAGTTCTTCGGGAATACCCTTGTCAGGGCTGCCCATGATCTCACGCAACGTAGTCGTCGCGTTGTGCAACCGCGAGTCCGGCGTCGCTTCCTGCGCAAACGCGGCCGTCGCGGCAAGTATTGCGATCAAAATTGGTCGAATCATGCCGTTTACAACGCACGCGGCGCACCAAACTTTGGCCGTCACACGAAAATCTGTGCGCCGAGATTCGTTCATTGTTATCAGGCATCGAGCCCGGGGCGCGTGCGCTGCCATGCGGCTCGCAACGTCTCAGATTGCGGAAGAATTTACCTCGATGGACGGAAATGCCGGCGCGCGCCGCGTCGTCTACGTTAGAGTACTGGCAAATGCCCAAGATGAAGTCGGACGTTTTGGAATACCGGCATGAGGGAGTCACGTTCCGCGGGCGGATGGTCCACGACGCGGCGCGCACCGCGAAACTGCCGGGTGTGCTGATCGTGCATGAAGCCTGGGGCCTGGGCGAGCATGTCAGGGGACGCGCGGACCGGCTCGCCGAAATGGGCTACGTCGCGTTCGCCGTCGATATGTTCGGCGAAGGCAGGCAAGCCTCGTCGAACGAGGAAGGCCTGGGGTGGACTCGCGATTTACGCGCGAACGTGCCGCTGCTGCGCGGGCGAATCGCGGCGGCGCACGCGGCGCTGCTCGAGCAGCCGCAGGTGGATCCGGGACGCGTGGCGGCCATCGGATATTGCTTCGGTGGAACGACGGCGCTGGAACTGGCGCGCAGCGGCGCTCGCATTGCGGGAGTCGTCAGTTTTCATGGCGGGCTGGCGACGACGCATCCGGCCGAACCGGGCGCCGTCTCGGCGAAACTTCTGGTGACGACCGGAGCCGATGATCCGTTCATTCCCCCGGCCCAGGTGCAGGCGTTCGTCGACGAGATGACGGCGGCGCGCGCCGATTTGCAGTTAATCATTTATAGCGGAACGAAACACAGCTTCACGAATCGGCGCGCGGGCGAGCGCGGAATCGCGGCGCTGGAATACAACCAGCTCGCCGATGAGCGTTCGTGGAACGCGATGCACACGTTTTTTCACGAGATTTTCGGGTTGCACAATACGATGTAGGAGGCTGTGTAAAGAAACCAGGCCGGGGAACCGCCCCCTTTGGTTGCGAGGCGGCTACAGGGAGCGGTTTCTCATTTCGAGAGCGCGGCGGCTTTTTTGAAATGCTCGGAGGCTGCTTCCCGCTGGCCGAGAGCTTCGAGCATCTTCGCATAATTCAAATGCGCCAGCGCGTAATCCGGGTTGATCTTCAGCGCGCGCTGAAAATGATCGGCGGCTTCCGCGCGCTGGTTCAAGCCGAACAAAACGATGGCGAGATTCATGTGCGAAGGCGCATCGCCGGGCCGCAGACGAATCGCCTCGCGAAACGCGGCCTCGGCGGATGGAGAATGGTTTGGCGAAAGCGCCAGGCCCAGGTCGTAATGCGCCGCGGGATCTTCGGGATCGGCGGCGATCGCGTTCCGCAACGCGGCAATGGCATCGCTTGCGAGGTGGAGCTTCAGGTAAACCTCGCCGAGCCGCCGCCATGCAGATGCGCGCCGGAATCCTTCGGCGGCTTTGACCAGATCGCCCGATTTCTCGTAGGCGTCCGCGAGACCGATCTGCGCGGGCGCAAGATCCGGAGCGCGGCGCAAAGCTTCGCGATACGGCGTGACGGCTTTCGCCGGCTGATTTCGCGCGATCCACGCGTCGCCGAGTTCGACGAAAAATTCCGCGCGCGGATTTCTGGCCGCCGCCAGCGCCGCCGCAAGCCGGGGAATCCCGCGCTCCAGATTATTTCCTTCGCGAACCTGCGCCAGCGCGAGATATAACGCGTCTTCGGGACGAAACGACTGCGGATCGTACGGCTGCACTTCGCCGCGGTACATCGTCTCCTCACCATGCGGCTCGGCGATCTCGATCGAAGGATCGATGGCTGGAGGATGGCGCTCGATTGCGTGATCCGTCATCACGGCGTGGACCACGTCGGCAGTGCGTCGCTTGGGCATGTGGCACGACGAGCAGCCCGATGCGGCCATGTGTCGATCCATGTGTCGATCGGGGCCGGTGTGGCACTTCATGCAGGCGCGGTCGATCGATTCGACAGAAGTCGTGCGGTGCGGGTCGTGGCAGGTGGTGCATTGCAACGCGCCGCCGCTCTTCAGAAAGCACTGCGACGTGCGCAGCCGGTAGGCGGAGCTGACGATCTGGAAACGATCCTTTTCAGGATGATCGAATCGCAGCATGAAATCGCCGGGCGGTTCGCCGGGCTGGTAGGAAAAAGGATGCCGGTCGTATTTCACGATCGCATGCGGAAAGGGGAAGCTGGTGGTTTCGAGATGGCACTGATCGCAGACCTCGCGCTGGCGATCGCGGGAGAGGCGCGCGGGATTGACGATCGCGGCGCGGATTTTTTCGCTCGACGCGCCGGAAGCAGCGGCCGCGATGTGCGTCGCGCCGGGGCCGTGACAGCGCGCGCAATCGATGCCTTCAGGGATCGACGCGTATACAGGCTCGGCGCGGAATCGCCCGGAGCCGCCGGGAATCCGCGGATACGCGTTATGGCAGAACATGCATTCGTACTCGATGCGGCGGCGCGCATTGGGCTGGTCGGGCTTGTCGTATCCGGGATTCATCGCCCAGGTGCCGCCTTTTTCCGAATACCAGGCGAGCGGAAGCTGCTGCAATGTTCCCGCGGGCGTGCGATGTAAAAATGTGCGGGCGTGATTTCCGCTGCCCATGACGAAATCGATCCGTTTTTCGTCGACGTTGATTTGCTCACCTCCCGATGCAATCTGATAGCGCCGTTGAAAGAATTCTCCGCCGCGTTCGATCATGGCGAAGTGCGTCTCGGAGGCAGCGTGATCATAGCTGCCGGTGGCGATGTTCGATGCGCGGGAAAACGAGCGGGCCATGGCGGTCTGCGCATAGGCGCGCGCGATTTCGGAGTGGCACGCCGCGCAATCGGGCTGTGCGCGCGCGATGACAGCCGCGAACAGCGCGAGTGCGGGCCCGAATTTCACGCCGTCATCGTAACATGGACTTCGTGGAAACACCGCCCGCCAGCGTGTGGAAATCGTTCTGGCAAAATGTCTTTCGCTTTCAGAAAGAAAAAGTGAATCCGTGGATCGGCCTGCGGAACGCGGTGGGGGTCGCGATCACCTTGGGGGCCGGCGCGGCGGGCGGAAATCTTTCGGGCGGCATCGTCGCGACCACGGGCGCGTTGAACGTCGCGTTTCGCGACAGCACGGCTCCCTATGCGCAGCGGGCGCGGCAGATGATCGCCGGCAGCCTGATCGCGGGATTCGCGGTGTTCGCCGGATCGATCACGGGCCGCACGAATCTGCTGGCGCTGACCGTGGTGGGACTGTGGGCGTTCAGCGCGGGGATGCTGGTGGCGATCAGCGATGCGGCGGCGGACCTGGGCGCGATGAGCGTCGTCATTCTGGTGATCTATGGCGCGAACGCGATGCATCCGCATACCGCGGCGCTCGCGGGGCTGACGGCGGTGGCGGGCGGGCTGTTGCAAACCGCTTTGACCGTGGCGATGTGGCCTTTCCGCCGCTACAGCCCCGAGCGGCGCGTGTTGAGCGAGCTTTATCTGGAACTGGCGCGCAACGCGTCCGATCCGCCATCGCAAGCCGCGCAGCCGGTGCCCGCGACGGCGCACAGTTTGCAGGCGCAGACGCTGCTCGCCTCGCTCGAACGCGATCGTTCGGCGGAAAGCGATCGCTATCGTTTCCTGCTGAGCCAGGCGGAGCGGATTCGAGTGAGCCTGCTGGCGCTGGGCCGGATTCGGACGCGGCTGGGCCGGGAAGATCCAGCGCCGGCGGAGCAGTGCACGCAGCTCGACCGCTGTTTTCAGATCGCGGCGGAAGCGTTGCGCAGTATCGGTGAATCGCTGCGCGACGGGGGTCAGGCGGTTGCCGCCATGCTCCGCGAGTTCGACGAAATCGCCGAGCAGATGCGCCACGCCTCGGGCGAGCCGCAGGTTCGCGCGGCGCTGGTGGATGCGCGGGTGCAACTGGACGCGCTGGCGGGACAGCTTCGCGCGGCGATCGACGTGGCGAGCGAAAATCCGCCGGAGAAGATCACGCAGGTGGAGGAAGCGGCGCGTCCGTGGCGGCTGCGCATCGGCGGTAAACTCGCGACGCTGGCGGCGAACCTGAATTTCCGGTCCACCGCGTTCCGCCATGCGCTGCGGCTGGCGGTGTGCGTCGTGATCGGCGATGCGTTGGGGCGCGCCATGGGGTTACCGCGTCCCTACTGGATTCCGATGACCATCGCGATTGTGCTGAAGCCCGATTTCGGCGCGACGTTTCAACGCGGAGTCCTGCGCCTGGGCGGAACTTATGCCGGGCTGATTCTGGCGACGTTTCTGTTTCACGCGCTGCCCGGCACGGTGTGGCCGCATATTTTCGCGGTGGCCGCGCTGATGTTCATCACGCGCTGCTACGGACCCGCGAATTACGGCATTCTCGCGATTTCGATTTCGGCGCTGGTGGTGTTTCTGTTTTCTCTTTCCGGAATTTCGGCGCGCGACGTGGTGTCCGCACGCGCGGTGAATACGACGATCGGCGGGGCGATCGCGCTGCTCGCTTACTGGCTGTGGCCGACCTGGGAGCGCGCGCTGGTGTCGGAGACGGCGGCGCGGATGCTCGATACGTTTCGCGACTATTTCCGGGCGATCCGGAATTTCTATATCTCGGGTGTTCCGCATGCGGGCCTGGAAAAAACGCGCGTGGCGGGGCGGCTGGCGCGGTCGAACCTGGAGGCGTCGATCAATCGCGCGTCGCTCGAGCCGGGAGTGCCGGCGGAAAGCATCGAATTACTGCGCGGCATTCTGGCGAGCTCGCGGCGCCTGGCGCAGTCGCTGATGTCGCTGGAGGCAGCGAGCGCGCTGACCGGCCGCGCCCCGGTGCGCAAGGCATTCGAGCCGTTCGCCAACGACGTCGAATTGACGCTGCACCAGCTTTCGGCGGCGCTGCGCGGGTCGCCGGTGAATTTCGATTCGCTACCGGATCTGCGCGAGGATCATCACGCGCTGATCTATTCGGGCGATCTGCCGGCGGAGCGCTATACGCTCGCGAACGTGGAGACGGATCGCATCACGAATAGTCTGAATACGCTGGCGGGCGAAGTGCGGCGATGGGTGGCGATGCATTGAGAGAGCGTCAACGGGCGAAGAATGCCATCAATTCCGCGAGTGTTTGCTCGGGCGATTCTTCGGGAAGGAAATGTCCCCCCGGAAGCGCCTTGCCCGTCGCGTTTGAGGCGCGTTCGCGCCAGGTGGCGAGGACATCATATAAAGGATGCATCGCGCCGTGTTCGGCCCATAAAGCCAGCAGCGGGCATTCAATTTTACGATGCAGATCGGCGTCGTCATGTTCCAGGTCGACGGACGCGGCGGCGCGGTAATCTTCGCAGGAGGCGTGAATCGCGCCCGCATTCCAGCAGCGCAGGTATTCGGCGTAGGCCTCCGGCGTCACGCGATCGGGCATGAGGCGGCGAAAGCGGCTTTCGAGATAGAACGCCGGGTTCGCGCCGATCAGCGTTTCCGGAAACGGCGCGGGCTGGATCAGGAAAAACCAGTGATAGTAGACCGTCGCGAATTCTTTCGTCACCGTGTGAAATAGCTTGTGCGTGGGGACGATGTCGAGCACAGCGACGCGCATCACGCGGTCGGGATGATCGAGCGCCAGGCGATGCGCGACGCGCCCGCCGCGGTCGTGGCCGGCGACGAAAAATTTGTCGAATCCGAAATGATGCATCACTTCGACCTGGTCCTGCGCCATGGCGCGCTTGGAATAACCGAAGTGATTTTTGCCGTCGTCCGGCTTGCTGCTGTCGCCATAGCCGCGAAGATCGGCGGCGATCACCGTGAATTTTTCGGCGAGCCGCGGCGCGATTCTATGCCACATGACGTGGGTCTGGGGATAGCCGTGGAGCAGGAGCAGAGGCGGTCCGCTGCCGGCGGAGATGGCGTGGATGGTGGCGCCGGTGGTCTGGATCTTCGAAGTCGTGAAGCCGTCGAACATAGTTTTCAGGATATAGTTTAAAGATCCCATGAAGACACTTGTCCTGATCACGTTCAGCGCCCTGTCCGCGTTCGCCGGAGAAATGACCGGTTACATTTCGGACGAAAAGTGCGCATCCAGCAACTCCAAAGCGTCGGCCGCGAAGGAATGGATTCAGCCGTCGGCGTTCGAATCCTGCGTGCAGCGCTGCGTCAAAGGCGGATCGGCGGCGGTGTTCGTCACCGAAGACAACAAAGTCCTGAAGATCGACGCGGCGTCGATGAAGAAGATCGAGCCGCACCTGGGACACAAGGTGGTGGTCAGCGGGTCCGCGCACGACGGGACGCTGAAGATCGATGCGATCCGTTCGGTACAGATGTGAAAATCGAGCAGTCCAATGCGCCGCTGGGCGCGCAAATTACCGGGATCGACGTGGCGCAGCCGCTGGACGACGCCACGTTCCGCCGGATAGAGGATCTGTTCCACGAGCGCGGCGTCATCGTGTTTCGCGATCAGCACCTGACCGATGAGCAGCAAATCGCCTTCAGCCGCCGTTTCGGCGACCTGGAAATTCATCCGGCGAAGCTGTATCTCAAGCCGGGACACACGGAGATTCTGGTGGTCTCAAACGTCATCGAGGACGGCCGCGAGATCGGACTGCAGGACGCGGGTCAGTATTGGCACACCGATCTTTCCTACGTGGCCGCGCCGAGCCGGTGTTCCCTGCTCTACGCGCTGGAGGTGCCGGTGAAGGACGGCGCGCCGCTGGGCGACACGCTGTTCGTGAGCACGACGTACGCCTATGACACGCTGCCGCGGGAGCTTCGCGAGCGCATCGAGGGCCGCACGGCCGTGCATGGATATGCGCAGCGCTATCGCATGCAGCAGGCCAAGGGGACGCGCGCGGCGATGAGCGATGAAGAGCTGAAGAAAGTGCCCGAAGTGGCGCATCGGGTGGACCGTTCGCATCCCTGGACGGGCCGGAAAACGCTATTCGTCAATGAAGGGTTCACGACTTCGATCGAAGGTCTTCCGAAAGAAGAAAGCGACGCGCTGCTGCGCACGTTGTTCGATCACATCACGCGTCCGGAGGCGGTTTACCGGCACCAGTGGCGCATGGGCGACCTGTTGATGTGGGACAACGGATCGACGCAGCATCGCGCCGTCGCCGATTATGCGCTGCCGCTGCGCCGCCGCATGCAGCGAACCACCGTTCGCGGCCGGTGATATCATCTTCGGGATGATCAACCTTCGTACGGGCGCGGCGATCGCGCTGTCCTTCGCCGCCGGATGTTTCGTGACGTCGCGCATTCAGGCGCAGAGCGCGCGCGTTTTTGAATTGCGCACCTATCATGCTCCGGCCGGAAAGCTGCCGGACCTGGAAGCCCGGTTCCGCGACCACACGCTGACCATCTTCAAGAAACACAACATGACCAGCATCGGCTACTGGATCCCGCAGGATCCGGAGCGGCACGACAATACGCTGATCTACATTCTGGCGCACGAGAGCCGCGAGTCGGCTCGCAAGAATTGGGGCGAGTTCGCGCGCGATCCGGAGTGGCAGGCGGTTTCGAAGGCGTCGGAGGCGAATGGGAAGATCGTGGACAAGGTGGAGTCGGTGTTCATGGATCCGCTCGATTTCTCGCCGATGAAGTAAGCGATTTATACTAAAACCCATGATCTACAGAGGCGCCTTCGTAACGGCGCTGCTTTTATGGAGCCTTCCCGCGGGTGCGCAAAGTGTCGATGCGGGCGGGCCGCTTTACCGCGTGCACTGCTATCCGTGCCACGGACAGGAAGGCGAATCGGTGCCCGGCGTGAGTTTTCGCTCCGGCCAGTACCGGCGCGCTTCGACGGATGAAGAATTGTCGCGCATCATTCTGGGCGGGATTCCCGGGACCGGCATGCCGCCGACGAATCTTTCGGCCGATGAGCGGCGCAACCTGGTCGCCTATCTGCGGTCGATGCACTCCACGGGAGAGTCGGCGAAAGGCGCGGGCGACGCGGCTCGGGGCATGGCGATCTTCGACGGCAAAGGCGCGTGCCTCAACTGCCATCGCGTGAGAGGCAAAGGCTCGCGCATGGGACCGGACCTGAGCGACGTCGGCGCGCTGCGCAACGCGGCTTATCTGGAAAAAGCACTGACGGACCCCAACGACGCCATCGCGCCGGCCAATCGATTCGTGCGCGTGGTGACCAAGGACGGCACGGCCATCAGCGGCCGCCGGCTCAATGAAGACACGCATACGATTCAGTTGATCGACGAAAAAGAACGCCTGGTTTCGCTGAACCGCTCGGAATTGCGCGAAGTGGTGCTGGTGAAAACTTCGCCGATGCCGGGGTATCGCGAAAAGCTGAGCGCCCAGGAAATGACCGACGTGGTGAGTTATCTGCTGTCCCTGAAAGGATCGCAATGAAGATTCAAACATTGCTTCTCGTCCCTGCCCTGCTCTCGGCGCAGGTGTCTTTCGATCGCCTGCTGCACACGGATAAGGAACCGCAGAACTGGCTGACGTATTCGGGCAGCGTCAACGGCCAGCGCTACAGCGCGCTCGACAAGATCAATCCGCAGAACGTCAGGAATCTGGAATTGAAGTGGGTCTTCCAGGCGCGGTCGCTCGAAAAATTCGAGACGACGCCGCTGGTGGTCGACGGCGTGATGTACATGACGGAGGCTCCCAATCACGTCTTCGCGCTGGATGCGAAGACCGGGCGGATTTTCTGGGACTACGATTATCGTGCGTCGAAGGACGCGCGCGTGTGCTGCGGATCGGTGAATCGCGGACTGGCGATTCTGGGCGACACGCTGTTCATGGGCACGATCGACGGGCGGCTGATCGCGATCGATTCGAAATCGGGCAAGCCGGTGTGGAATATCGAGGCGGGCGATCCGAAGCTGGGTTATTCGATCACGCATGCGCCGCTGGTGGTGAAGGACAAAGTGGTGGTCGGCGTCGCGGGCGGCGAATACGGCATCCGCGGATTCATCGCGGCGTATGACGCGAAGACCGGCAAGGAAGCCTGGCGATTCTATACGGTGGCGGGTCCGGAGGATCCGAAGGCGCAGAAAACGTGGGACGGCGATTCGTGGAAAAACGGCGGCGCGCCGGCGTGGCTGACGGGGTCGTACGATCCGTCGTCGAACACGATCTATTGGGGCACGGGAAATCCGGGGCCGGACTGGAACGGCGACGATCGCGCGGGCGACAACTTATATAGCGATAGTGCGGTGGCGCTCGACGCGGACACCGGAAAGCTGAAGTGGCATTTTCAGTTCACGCCGCACGATGAGTTCGATTACGACGCGGTGCAGATTCCCGTGCTGGTGGATGCGAACTGGCAGGGCAAACCTCGCAAGCTGCTGATGTGGGCGAATCGCAATGCGTTCTTCTACGTGTTCGATCGCGAGACCGGGAAATTTTTATCGGGCACTCCGTTCGCGAAGGAAAACTGGGCGATCGGATTGGATGAAGCGGGTCGTCCGATGCGCGCGCCGAATATGAGTCCGACGCCGGCGGGCACGCTGATCTATCCGAATCTTTTCGGCGCGACGAACTGGTATTCGCCGTCGTACAGTCCGCGGACGCAGTTGTTTTATATCCCGTCGTGGCAGGATTCGAACATGGTGATGGCCAAGATGCAGCAGAAGTATGTTCCGGGCCAGCGCTACACGGGAGGCCTGCCGCGCGCGGCGAACGCGGGCCGGCGCGGGACGCGCAACACGCCGGTGGAGGATTCGGCTTACGGCTCGATTCTGGCGATGGATCCGTTCACGGGGAAGAAGAAGTGGGAATTTAAGATGAGCGACGTGACGGATAGCGGCATTTTGACGACGGCGTCGGATCTGCTGTTCGCGGGCGGTCGCGAAGGATATTTCTATGCGCTGGATGCTCGCAATGGGACGGAGCTGTGGCGTGCGAGCCTCGGCGGGCAGATGGAAGCGGGTCCGATGACGTATGCGATCGACGGGAAGCAGTATGTCACGATCGCATCGGGGTCGTCGCTGTTTACGTTTGCGTTGAAGGAATAGATTCTCACAGCACTGGGAAGTGTACGGCCATCGCCTCCCCCTGCTCTGCAACGACATAGCGCACCGCCCGCTCTACCTGCGCTCGCGTCCAAAGATAGCGCGTGCTTCCGTGATACGCCCAGTGTCGGCGATGTGCGGTGTCCAGTCGCGCTTCATTCAGAGCCCGGCTCGCATACGCTTTCAACGCACTCATCATCTGTTCGGCCGATCGATTTCCCTGAACGATCGCATGAACATGATTTGTCCGTACGTGCGCCGCGATCAATCCCCATTCGCGGCGCTCGCATGCTCGCAACAGGCCGCGGAGCACGATATGGCGCCGGCATTCGTCAAGAGAATAAGGCGCCCACTTCATGATGCTTTGTGCTTTCTTCAGCCGGGCAGGATCCGCGGCCAGCGTGGGCGTCCGCGGCACATTATGAAAGCGGTCCACTGCCCCTTCCTCGCCGTGCAGATGCGATCCGTAACAAACAAAAGTGATCAGGTATGTCGCCGATCCCACTCGCTGCCGCTCGGGGTTCCATTCGGTCACATGAAATAAGTGCGAATCGTCCCGCAAAATTCTCACCGCCGAACCCCGAGCGGCAGCGAGGGGCCAAGCCTACATTAATGAAAATCGTGGGATGTAGTGCGGATCTCCGCGGGGCTCGGCAGGTCTGAAATTTTTCGGGCCATCACGTGCGTCACATTGTCGACGTTCTGGATCGGTCCTTCGACCATCACCCAGGGATGACCGACGATCTTCAATCGCTGCTCGTCGAAAAAATCGGGCATGATGACGACGTTGGAGATTCCAGTCTCGTCTTCGAGGCTCATGAAGACCACGCCCTTCGCGGTCCCGGGCCGCTGCCGCACGATGACGTTGCCGGCGACGCGCACCCAGCGTCCATTGGGGATTTTCGCCAAGCCCGCGGCGGCGGTGACGCCTTGCTGCGTAAGCTCGTCGCGAAGACGAGCCATGGGGTGGCGGCCGATGGTCATGCCGATGCCGTGATAGTCGGCAATCAGGCGCTCCTGCGAATTCATTTGGCGGAGAGTGGATCCGCGCGATTCTGCAGCGCCGCTCTGCAATAGCTCGCTTGTCCGGCGCACTGCTTCTGAGGACTTCCACAGCGCATCCCTGCGATGTTCCGCGCCGATCGAGTTGAATGCGCCGATCGAGGCCAGTTGCGTCATCTCGTCTTTCTGCAATTGCGGCACGCGGCGCGCCAGGTCTTCGATATCGGAAAAAGGCTGCGATTGCTCGATCGCCTTCGCGGTTTCCTTGCGCAATCCGCGGACATAGCGGAAGCCGAGGCGGACATTTAAATCTTCCAGCCTGCATTTTTCAAGCGACCGGTTGATGTCCACCGGCAGCACGCGCAGGCCGTGGCGCTGCGCATCCTTGATCAGCGTCGAAGGATGGTAAAAACCCATCGGCTGATGGTTCAGCAGCGCGCAGGTGAATGCGGCCGGATAATACGTGCGCAGATACGCGCTCGCGTAGGCGATCAGCGCGAAGCTCGCGGCGTGCGATTCGGGAAATCCGAACGACGCGAACGAGGTGATCGATTTCACGATCTTGTCCTGCGTCTCGCCGACGATTCCTTTCTTCGCCATCCCGGCGCGCAGCTTCACTTCAATTTCGCGCATGCGTTTTTCGGACCGTTTGAACCCGAACGCGCGGCGCAGTTCTTCGGCTTCGCCTCCCGTGAAATCGGCGGCGGCCATCGCCATGCGCAGGAGTTGTTCCTGAAACAGCGGGACGCCTAACGTCCGCTTCAGAATTTCGTCGAGGCACGGATGCAGCGGCTCCGCGCGCTCCCGGCCCTGGCGGCGCTTTAAGTAAGGATGCGCCATCTTGCCTTCGATCGGTCCGGGCCGGATGATCGCGACCTGCACGACCAGGTCGTAAAATTTTTCGGGCTTCATGCGCGGCAGCGACGCCTGCTGCGCGCGGCTTTCGACTTGAAACAACCCGACCGTATCCGCGATCTGCAGCGACTGGTACACCTTGGGATCGTCCTGCGGCAGATTCGCCAGATCGACTTTTTCGCCGTAATGCGCCTCGATCCATTCGAGCGATTCCTCGATCGCCGCCATCATGCCGAGGCCGAGCAGATCGATTTTCACGATCCCCATGTCGGCGCAATCTTCCTTATCCCACTGCACCACGACGCGGCCGGGCATCGACGCGGGTTCGAGCGGCACCACTGAATCGAGCTGTCCCTGGCAGACGACCATGCCTCCGGAATGCTGGCCGAGATGGCGCGGCAGGTCCTGCAAGCCGACGACGAGGTCGTGAAATTTGCGGACGCGTTTGTCGTTGAGATCGAATCCGGCCTCTTTAAAATGACGCGCGGGAGTTTCCGATTCGTCCACCCATCCCCACATCGGGACCAGCTTGGAGAGCTTGTCGATGGAGGCTTCGTCGAAGCCCAGAACTTTTCCCGCTTCGCGCGCGGCGCTGCGGCCGCGATAGGTGATGACGTTCGCCGTCATCGCCGCGCCGAGCTGGCCGTAACGCTGGTAGACATACTGGATCGCTTTTTCGCGCTGATCGCCGGAAGGAAGATCGAGGTCGATGTCGGGCCACTCGCCGCGATTTTCGGAAAGGAAACGCTCGAACAGCAGATCCATCTTCACCGAATCCACCGCTGTGATCCCCAGCGAATAACACACCGCGCTGTTCGCCGCCGAACCGCGGCCCTGAATCAGAATGCCCTGTTTCTTGCAGTATTCGACGATGTCCCAGACGATCAGAAAATATCCTTGGAAACCCAGCTTTTCGATCATCGCCAGCTCTTTTTCGATCTGCTTCTTTGCCCGCTCGTTCGAATCGCCGTAGCGCCGCCGCGCGTATTCCCAGGTGATTTTGCGCAGATAGCTCGCCTCGGTCTGGCCGTCGGGCACGGGGTAGTGCGGAAACTCGTAGCCTAATTTGTCCAGCGTGAATTCGAGCTGCGACGCGATCGCGTAGGTGTTCTCGATCGCGCCGGGAACGTCGGAGAAGAGCCGGATCATCTCGGCGGTCGATTTGAGATAGCGCTCCGAATTTTGCTCGAGCAATTTTCCGGCGCGCGCAAGTGTCGTGTGATTGCGCAGGCAGGTGAACACGTCGGCGATTTCGCGCTGCGCGGGCTGCGCGTAGGCGACTCCATTGGTCGCGACCAGCGGAGCGTTCATCGCGCGGGCCAGCTCGATCACGGCCTGGTTGCGAGCTTCCTCATCGCGATCGAAGTGCCGCTGAATTTCGAGATAGACGTTTTCGCGTCCGAAGACGCGTTGGAGTTTTTCGATGGATGCGCGATCCGGCTTTGCCAGCGGACCGGTGGCGTCGCCGGTCAGGCAGATCAGGCCGCCGGAAAATTCTTCGATCTCTTCGGGCCGCGCGGGCGACGGCTGATTTTTCGGATTCCGCAATTTGGTCCGCGTGATCAGCCGGCAGAGGTTCTGATAGCCCTTGCGATTGCGGACCAGCAGCGGATAGCGCGCGCCGCCGGTCGCAAGAATTTCGGAGCCGATGTAGGCCGTCAGACCTTTCTTGACCATGCCGAGATGGAAGCGCGGGGCGCCGTAGACGCCGTCGAAATCGACCAGCGCCATGGCGGGCTGTTCGAGCTCGGCGCAGCGCTGAACGTAGTCTTCGGGAATCGAGGCTCCGCGGAGGAAGCTGAAGGCGGATCGGGCGTGGAGTTCAACGTAAGTCATTGATTCACCGCGAATAAAAACGAATGAAGCGATATTGACGCCACACCCAGTATAGGCGAAAATAAGGCGAAGATGGCAGCCGCACTTTCGATCACCCGAGGGTTTGTTCCACGCGAACGAACCGACTTTCTGGATTCCCTGCTCGGCGCGATTCCGCGTGGAGCTTTGACTGAAATTTCCGGTCCCCCGTCGTCGGGGCGGACGACGTTTTTGTGTTCCCTGATCGCGTCGGCCACCGCGAACGGCGAGCTTTGCGCGCTGATCGACGTCGATGACGCCTTCGATCCGGCGACGGCGTCCGCGGCAGGGGTGCGGCTGGCGCAGGTGTTGTGGGTGCGCTGCGGCGGGAATCTCGATCATGCGATTCGCGCCGCGGATCTTCTTGCCCAGGCCGGCGGATTCGGGCTGGTGGCGATTGATATGGGCGATACGCCGGTGCGGATCGTGCATCGTCTGCCGCTGGCGGTGTGGTTCCGGCTGCGGCACGCGGTGCAGAATACGAAGACGGCGCTGGTGTCGCTTGCCGGGCGCGTGCATGCGCATTCGTGTTCGGAGCTGAAGATCCAACTGAGCCGCGACCGCGCGGTGTGGCGCGGAAAGCTTCCCGGGCGATTGCTGGAGGGATTCAGCGTGACGGCGCAGTGCGTGAAAAACCATCGTCCCGAGCCGCGCTCTTTCACGATTGTGAGATAGGAATGTACGCCTCGATTCATGCTCCTGGAAATTTGCCGGCGCTTCTGGAATGCGCGGCGCAGTTTTCGCCGCTGGTGGAAGAGACCTCGCCCGACGACGTGATCTTCGACATTCGCGGGCTGCGGCTGATTTTCGGCGCGCCGAAGCATATCGCGGAGGAGATTTACCGGAGGCTCGGAGTGCCGGGGAATGTCGCGATCGCGGCGAATCCCGATGCGGCGTTTTTTGCGGCGCGCGGAATCGCGGGCGTCACGGTGATCGAGCCGGGATGCGAAGCGGCGGTGCTGGCGCCGCTGCCGCTGTATTTATTGGGAGGGTCGCCGGAGCTGGCGCATACGCTGGATTTGTGGGGGATCCGTACGCTGGGCGAATTTGCGGCGCTGCCTACGGCGGGAATTGCGGCTCGGCTGGGCGAAGAAGGCGTCCGGTTGCAGCGACTGGCGCGCGGATCGGCGACGCGGCAGTTGCGGCTGCGCACCGATCCTTTGGAATTTCGCGAGGAGTTCGAGCCGGAGACGACCATCGATTTGCAGGAGTCGCTTTTGCTGCTGGCCGGGCGGATGATGGACGATTTGTGCGCGCGGCTCGCCCGGCAATCGCTCAAGACGAATGAAGTGCGGATGACGCTGAAGCTCGAGCGCGGCGCGGATCATGTGACGACGCTGCGTCTGCCGGTCCCGATGCTCGATGCGAAGACGTTTTTGAAGCTGCTGCAGTTGGAGTTGAACGAGCAGCCTCCGGCGGCGGGGGTGAAGAAAATTTCAATCGAGATGATTCCGGTGGCGTCGCGAACGATGCAGCATGGGCTTTTCGAGCCGCCGTCGCCGGAGCCGGAAAGGCTCGAGATTACGCTGGCGCGAATCCGGGGATTGGTGGGGTCCGGGAATATCGGCGTGGCCGAGGTGGAGGACACGCATCGCGCGGATCGTTTTGTGATTGTGGGGCAGGCTTGCAGCCTGCGCGACGCTTATAGCGGCGCAGGCCGGGCGGGCAGAATGCCCGCTGCAGGCTGCAAGCCTGCCCCACATTTGAAACTCATCCTTCGGCGATTCCGGCCGCCGGTTCACGCGCAGGTCTGGTGCAGCGCGACGAATCAACCGGTGCGGATCGTTTCGGCGAAAGGCGACTGGCGGGTGCAGGCGTGCGCCGGGCCGTGGATCACTTCGGGCGACTGGTGGACGGAGGCGTGGGATTGGGAGGAATGGGATGTGGAGGTCACGGCGAGCGGGGTGTATCGGATCCACCAGGATCGTCGCGCGCGGCAGTGGGTGGTGGAGGGCGAATACGATTAATTCCGAATCGTCCAGCTCGCGCTGCCGCAGGACGGGCAGCTTCGCGCGTTCGGATTCAGAGGGGCTCCGCACCGGACGCAGGCATGTGATCTCGGCGCCGCGGTTCGCGTCACGGAACGGAGAACGAACAGCGCGAACGCCGCGAAAAACAGGACGACCACAACCCAGGAACCCGTGTAGTAGTAGAGCGTGAGAACGGCCAGTACAGCGGCCGTGACGATCAGCCACCAGCGCCTGGGCTGCAGATCTTCCATTTCGGAAAGCGGCTACACGCCCTTGGCTTTTTTCACTTCTTCGACCAGCGCGGGGACGACCTCGAACAGATCGCCGACGATGCCGTAATCGGCGACTTCAAAGATCGGGGCGTTGGCGTCCTTATTGATCGCGACGATGGTTTTCGCGCCCTTCATGCCGACCAGGTGCTGGATGGCGCCGGATATTCCGACGGCCATGTAGACCTTCGGCGCGACGGTCTGGCCGGAGCTGCCGACCTGTCGTTCCATGGGGAGCCAGCCGGCGTCGCAGATGGGGCGAGAAGCCGCGAGTTCGGCGCCCAGCGCTTTCGCCAGTTCCTCCACCACCGGAATATTTTCTTTTTCCTTGATCCCGCGGCCGACGGAGACGATCAGCTCGGCGGCGGTCAGGTCGACAGCGCGCGCGGATTCGCGGAACGGAGCTTCCGGTTTCTGGCGAATCTTCACGCCGTCGAAGGAAGGCGTGAACTGCTCGACCGGCGCGGTGCCCGATTCGAGTGAATCGGCTCGCCATGCGCCGGCCTGGAGCGACGCGAAGAACGGTCCGGCGCCGCTCACGCGCACGTCGCCGTTCAGCTTGCCCTGGAAGAGCAGGCGGACGAACACGGGCTGTGCTTCGAGGCGAACCGAGATGACGTCGCTGACGAGCATCTGGTGGAAGCGCGTCGCGAGTTTCGGCGCGAAGTCGCGGACCTGATAGGTGTGCGGGAACAGAACGAACTTCGGGTTCGCTTTTTTGATCAGCGCTTCGAGCGCGGCGGTGTAGGCGTCGGCGGTGTAATCCTTCAACGCGTCGTGCTCGACAGAATAAACTTTGGCGAGTTTCTTGGTCGCGGCTTCGGCGGCGAGCGCTGGTGCGCCGATGACGGCGGCTTCAACGGGGAGGTTCAGCGTCGCGCCGAATTGCTGGCCGGCGGCCAGCGTCTCCCACGACATGCGGTGCCATTTGCCATTCTGCTGTTCGAGTATGACTAAGATGCTCATATGATTTCTCCAGTGTGAACCCCGCCCTTACGGGCAGGGCTTAGATGACCCGAACCTCGAATTTTAGTTTCTCGACCAGCTTCGCGGCGGCCGTCTTCGGGTCGCCTTCGAAAATCTGCGCCTGCTTGGTCTTTTGCGGGACGTAGATTTTTTCAATCACCGCGGTCGACGCGGGCGCGCCGCCGAGTTCGCCGACGGTCATGCGCTTGATCTCTTTCGTCTTCGCTTTCTTGATGCCCATCAGGGTCGCGTAGCGCAGCTTGTTGATGCCGCTCTGAATTGTCAGCACCGCGGGCAGCGGCATGGCGATGTTCTGGAACCACCCGTCTTCCAGCTCGCGCTTTACGGAGATGTTTCCGCCGTCGACGTTCACCTGCATGATGATGGTCGAATGCGGCATCCCGAGCAGTTCCGCGACGACCACACCGGTTTGCCCGTAGCCGAGATCGTCGGACTGCAGGCCGGTGAGGAACAGATCGGGATTCTCCGTTTTGGTAGCGGCAGCAAGAAGCTTCGCGACGCCCAGCGTGTCGAGCGTGTTGAGATTTTCTTCTTCGATATGAATGGCGCGGTCGGCGCCCTTGGCGAGCGCTTCACGAATCGTCTGCGCGGCGCGGGCGGGGCCGGCGCACACTGCGATCACTTCTCCGCCGTGCTTTTCCTTGAGCTGCAGCGCTTCTTCGAGCGCGTAAGCATCGGGCTCATTGATCTCGAAGCTGAGATCGCCTTCCTGAATCCATTTGCCCCCGCCGTCGACGCGCAGTTGCGAGTCGCGCACGGGGACTTGCTTGATAGCG
>JAIQFJ010000523.1 GCA_020073325.1 Terriglobia bacterium
CGCTAAATCATCCAGCGACTTGAAATCGCCGTGATCTTCGCGATACGCGACGATCGCGTCGCCTTCCTCCGGCAGCAGTTTCAAAGCCCGCGCGATCCGCCAGCCGGCGGCGCGATTTACGTTGACCTTTTCCAACTCCCGCGGCGCGGCGTCGCTGATCCCGAGATTCGCCACCAGATAATCGAGCACGGTTTTGAAATCCGCGTCCGATCCCCTGGCGCCCATGCCCTCCATGCGATCGACAGTCCTTTTCCACCGTTCGCGATCGCGCTTGACGCTGGTCAACTGACCGGTCCCGTGGCACGTCGTGCACACCCGCATCACCACATCTTTTCCCGGAGCCTCCGGCAGCGGCGTCTGCGCGAACGCCGGCAGCGCGGCCAACATCCAAATCCATCGCATGCGCAGGTCATTATACTAGTGCCATGAAAACGACCGTGTTGGTCCTGGCCGCTCTGTGGCTTAATGGGGCGCTCTACGGGGGCGACACCTGGCCGCAGTTTCGCGGACCGCAGTCCTCCGGCGTGGCCGACGATCCGGCGCTGCCCGTGCGCTGGTCCGCCACGGAAAACGTCGCGTGGAAAACCGACATTCCAGGCAACGGCTGGTCCTCGCCGATCGTCGCGGCCGACCGCATCTTCGTCACCGCCGTCCTCTCTTCGAACGATGAAGAAAAGCCCAAGAAGGGCCTCTACTTCGGCGGCGAACGAAAAGCCCCGACCGACGAGCATCGCTGGATGGTCTACGCCGTCGATTTCAAGACCGGCAAGATCGCATGGCAAAAGGAAGTCTTCCGCGGCGTGCCGAAGTCTCCGCATCATTTGAAAAATACCTACGCCTCGGAAACGCCCGCCACCGACGGCCAGCAGATCTACGCGTATTTCGGCAACGTCGGCCTCTACTGCTTCGACCTCGCCGGCAACCTGAAATGGTCGCGACCTTACGAGCCTCGCGCGACGCGCTATGGCTGGGGAACCGGCGCGTCGCCCGTCGTTCACAAGGGCCGGGTCTACATTGTCAACGACAACGACGATCATTCGTTTCTCGACGTGCTCGACGCAAAATCCGGCAAGGTGATTCAGACCGTCGATCGCACGGGCGAAGGCACCAACTGGTCGACTCCCTACATCTGGGAAAATCCCAAGCGGACCGAAATCATCACCACCGGAACGAATCGCGTCCGTTCCTACGATCTCGACGGAAAATTACTTTGGGAATTTGGCGGTATGTCGTCGATCGTCATCCCGACCCCGTTTTCGAAATTCGATCTGCTCTACGTGAGTTCCGGATATGTCGGCGACCAGATTCGCCCCGCCTATGCGATCCGCGCCGGCGCTTCCGGCAACATCAGTCTCGCCAAAGGTCAGGCCTCCAGCGACGCCGTCGCCTGGTATCTCGAACGCGGCGGCCCGTACAATCCGACGCCGGTCGTCTACCGGGACCATTACTACACGCTGTTCGATCAGGGGTTCCTCACCTGCCACGACGCGAAAACCGGCAAGGAAATTTACGGCAAGCAGCGCATCGATCCAGCCGCGGGCGCCTTCACGTCCTCGCCGATCGCCGCGAACGGAAAACTATATCTGTCGAGCGAGGACGGCGATACCTTTATTGTCGAGGCCGGCCCGCAATACCGGCTCCTGGCGAAAAATTCGCTCGACGAAATGATCCTGGCGACACCCGCGATCGCCAACGGAAGCCTGATCATCCGAACCGCGTCGCGGCTGTATCGGGTCGGGACAAAGTGACCGCGGGATCGAACCCTTGCCTTCTCGTGCTACACTATTGATGGCCGTTTGAAATGTCCCGCCCGAGCAATCTCGCCCGTCAGCGTCTTTCAACCCACCAAGGAGTATCGTGAAGAATATTTTCGTCGGAAATCTGGATTTTGGGGCGACGGAGGAGTCCGTCCGCGCTCTTTTCGAGGAATATGGAGCCGTGGAGCGCGTCAGTGTGTTGAAGGATCGTGACACCGGACGCTCGCGCGGTTTTGGCTTTGTGGAAATGTCGAATGCGGACGAGGCGGATCGCGCGATCAATGCCCTCAATGGGTTCAATTTCGGCGGTCGCGCCCTGAATGTCAATGAAGCCCGACCCAAAGGCGACGGCGGTGGCGGCGGCGGACGCGGCGGAAATTTCCGTGGCGGCGGACCGTCCCGGCGGCGCGAACCGCGCTGGTAGTTCGTTAATAAACTTCAGAAAATACGCTGCGCGGACCGTTCCGCGCAGCGTTTCTGCTTCGCGTGTGTCTCTAAGCCGGGGCGCCCAGAAGATGCAGCACAATCGACCGCCGGTGCATCGACGACCGGTGCTCAAAAAGATAAATCCCCTGCCACGCCCCCAGCGCCATTCTTCCGGCGACGATCGGAATCGCGAGGTGAATTCCCGTCAATGCCGTACGGATATGCGCGGGCATATCGTCGGATCCTTCGGTGGTGTGGCGATACACCGGGTCGCCCTCCGGCGCGATGCGCTCGAAATAATCCGCTAAATCCTTGACCACGTCGGGATCGGCGTTTTCCTGAATTACCAGCGAAGCCGAAGTGTGCTGGCAGAAAATCGTCAGCAGTCCAATTTCGATTTCGGTCGACGCCACCCACTTCGCGATTTCGCGTGTGATCGGATAAAAACCTTTGCCTCGCGTCGGGACATGAAGAAATTCAGTGAACTGCTTCATCGGCGATTATCAACCGGGTTATTCTACCGTGACGCTCTTCGCCAGATTCCTCGGCTGATCCACATCGCAGCCGCGCCGGACCGCGATATGGTACGCGAGCAATTGCAGCGGCACCACTTCCAGAATCGGCAGCAGCAACTCATTCGTGGTGCCGATGGTGATCACGTGATCCGCCATCTTGGCGACGTCCTCATCGCCTTCGCAGGCCACCGCCACCACTTTCCCTTCGCGCGCCTTCACTTCCTGAATATTCGACAGCGTCTTTTCGTAGAGCACGCGGCTCATCTCATCCGACGGATCGCGCGTGGCGAGCACCACGGCCGGCAGATTCTCGTCGATCAGCGCATTCGGCCCGTGCTTCATCTCGCCCGCCGGATATCCTTCGGCGTGGATGTAGGAAATTTCCTTCAGCTTCAGCGCTCCCTCGAGCGCGATCGGGAAATGCACGCCGCGGCCGAGATACAAAAAGTCCGTCGCCCGGAACAGAACCTTGGTCAGATCTTCGTAAATCGACTCGCGCCGCAGAATTTCTTCGAGTTGCCCCGGCAAACGCACCAACTGTGCGACCAGCTTCTTCGACGTTTCGTTATCGAGCGTCTCGCGCTGCTGCCCCAGGTACATTGCCAGCAGAAACAGCGCCGTCAACTGGCCCGTGAACGCCTTGGTCGACGCGACGCCGATCTCGGGCCCCGCATGCGTAATGATCGTGCCCGCCGCCTCGCGCGTGATCATCGACCCGACCACGTTGCAGATCGCCAGCGTCTTCGATCCCTTATGCTTGGCCTCCCTTTGCGCCGCCAGCGTATCCGCCGTCTCGCCCGACTGCGAAATCACCACCGTCAGCGTGTCTTTTCCGACGATCGGGTCGCGATAGCGGAACTCGCTGCCATAATCGACTTCCACCGGAACGCGGGCAAGTCTTTCGATCATGAACTTGCCGGCCAGCGCCGCATGCCAACTGGTGCCGCACGCCACAATGCGAATCTGATTGAAGCTCTTAAATTCCTTCGGCGAAATATCCATCTCGTCGAGAAAAATTCGTCCCGACTCCTGCCCGACGCGACCGAGCGTCGTGTCGCGGACCGCGCGCGGCTGCTCAAAAATTTCCTTGAGCATGAAATGCTTGTAGCCGCCCTTTTCCGCCATGATCGGGTCCCACAAAATGTGCGAGACCTG
>JAIQFJ010000524.1 GCA_020073325.1 Terriglobia bacterium
GACCATCAAGGACGGCATCCCGTATCACGTTCCGGATCTCATGAAGGACGTGAAGGATATGGTGGCCAAGGCGCGGGCCGCGTCGCAAAAGGGCACCACTGGAGCGCGCTAAGTGCGTTTTCTGTTTCTGCTGACGGCGGCGTCGCTGGTCGCACAGAACTGGCCGAGCTTCCGCGGCGAACGCGCGCTCGGCATTGCGGAGCACGCGCAGACGCCGTCGGCCTGGAACCTCGAAACGGGACGCAACGTGGCCTGGAAGCTCGCGATTCCAGGCCTCGCGCATTCGAGCCCCATCGTCTGGGGCGACCGCATCTACCTCACCACCGCCATCAGCGCCGATCCGAACACGGTGCTGCAATTCCCCCTGGTCGGCTCGCTTGACGAGCGCACCGATGTTTCCAAGCACCAGTTCCGTCTTCTCGCCATCGAAAAGGACACGGGAAAAATCGTGTGGGACAAGCTCGCCTATGAGGGCGAGCCGCACGTTTCGCGGCATCCGCACAACAGCTACGCCGCCGCGACGCCGGCCACCGACGGCAAACACATCGTCGCGTTTTTCGGATCCGAAGGACTCTACGCCTTCGACCTGAACGGCAAGCTGCTCTGGAAGCAGGAGGTCGGCATTCTCGACCAGGCCGCTTTCGACGTGCCCGAATACAAATGGGGCTACGCCAGTTCGCCGATCATTTATAAGAACCTCGCCATCGTGCAGTGCGATCAGATCAAGGGATCGTTCATCGAAGCCTTCGACGTCGATTCAGGAAAACTCGTCTGGCGCGCCGACCGTCCCGGAGCGATTCCGTCCTGGGCGACTCCTGGAATCTATGAAGGCAAGACCGGACCCGAGCTGATCGCCAACGGCGCCGAATACATCCGCGGCTACGATCCGCTCACCGGGAAAGAACTGTGGACCCTGCGCGGCACCTCGATGATTTCTGTTCCGACTCCTTTCGCCGTCGACGATCTCATTTACGTTTTCACCGGCTACAGCCGCTACGTCCAGCCGATCTACGTGATCAAGCCCGGCTCGCGCGGCGACATCACGCCGCCCAAAAACACGCCGACGCAGAACATCGCCTGGACCATGAACGGCGCGCCGTATCTCAACACTCCGGTGGTCAGCGGCGAATATCTCTACGTCATGGGCAACACCGGCGTCCTGGCCGTGTATCGCGCGCGCACCGGCGAAAAGATTTATCAGCAGCGCCTTTCGAGCGGCAGTTACTTCACGTCCTCGCCCGTCGTCGCGAACGGTAAAATTTATTTCACCAGCGAAGACGGCGACGTCTTCGTCGTCAAGGCCGGCGCGCAGTATGAGCTGCTGGCTCACAACAACATGGACGACGTCGCGATGGCCACCCCCGCCATCAGCGGCAATACTCTGCTGTATCGCACGCAGCATCACCTAATCGCTCTCCGGGAGTCTAAATAACAGATGACGCCCTTCGATTTTCGACCCCGCACGCGAGTCCTGTTCGGCGCCGGCGAATTTGCACGCCTGGGCGAAGTGGCCCGCGAGCTCGGCGGGACCCGCTGCCTTCTGATCGCCGACCGCGGCCTGAACCAGCTCGGCTACGTGCAGGAAGCGGCGCGATCGCTGAAGGCGCGCCGCATGGACGTTTCGACGTTTCACGATTTCGAGCCCGGCCCCACCGCCGCGATGATCCAGGCCGGCGCCGATTTTGCCGGTCCGCTGAAGATCGATCTCATCGTTGCTCTGGGCGGCGGAAGCTCGCTCGACTGCGCCAAGGCGATCAATTTCGTCATCAGCAACGGCGGCACGATTCGCGATTATTGGGGATACGGAAAAGCGCAGCGCGCGATGCTGCCGATGATCGCCGTGCCGACCACGGCCGGGACCGGCAGCGAGGCCCAGACCTACACGGTGATCATGGATGAGAAGACCAACGTCAAGATGGCGTGCGGCGATAATAAAGCCGCGTTCCGCGCCGCCATTCTCGATCCGAAGCTCACCGTGTCGCTTCCGCGCGTCCTCACCGCGGCCACCGGCTACGACGCGATCTCGCATTCCATCGAGACCCTGGTTTCGACGCGCCGCACCGCGCTCTCCGAATGCTTTTCGCGATCGGCCTGGAGGCTGCTCAACAGCAACTTCGAGCGCGTCCTGAAACATCCCGACGATCTCGAAGCCCGCGGCGCGATGCTGATCGGCTCACACTTCGGCGGACTGGCGATCGAAAATTCGATGCTCGGCGCCACGCATGCCTGCGCCACTCCGCTGACCACGCATTACGACATCCCGCACGGCGTCGCGATCGCGCTGCTGCTGGCCGAAGTGGTCGAGTGGAACCGCACGGTCGCCGCCAGGCAGTACGACGAGCTGAACGCCGGCGATCTGGTCCAGCGCCTGCGCGAACTGGCCGAAATCGCCGGACTGCCCGCGTCCTTGCGTGACGCCTCGGTTCCGGAAGAAGCCCTGCCGCGCCTCGCCGAAGAGGCCGGAACGCAATGGACCGGCCGCTTCAACCCGCGCCATTTCGACACCGCCGCCGCGCTCGAGATTTACCAATGCGCGTATTGAGTGCAGAACCGGCGTTCAACCGATCCGCCACAAAGCGACCGCCTGCGGCTATCAGCCTCCGCCGCTCCCTCTGGTCGCGGTTCACGTCATCGAACCGCGACCGAAGGAAGCGGCCATTGGTGATTTGCAGAATGGCCCCGGCCATCGCTGCCATCGTCCTTTGTCTGCTCCTCCCCGCCGCGAAAGCCGACGACTGGCCTCAATTCCGCGGCAACCCGAGCCTCACCGGCATCGCCGCCGCGCCGGTTCCCAAAGATTTAAAGCTGCTCTGGACCTACGACGCCGGCGAATCCATCGAATCCTCCGCAGCCATCGTCGACGGTGTGGTCTACGTCGGCTCCGAATCGGCCGACCTGCTCGCGGTCAATCTTGCGACCGGGAAACTCCTTTGGAAATACAAAGCGAAGGACGGCATCGGCGAATCGTCGCCCGCGGTGCACAACGGTGTCGCCGTGATCGGGGATCTTTCGGGCACGATCCACGGGGTCGACGCGAAAACCGGAAAAGGTCTGTGGACTTTCCCCGCCAGCGGCGAAGTGAAAGCCTCGCCCGTGATCGTCGACGACCGCGTCATCATCGG
Source organism: Terriglobia bacterium (assembly GCA_020073325.1). GTDB lineage: Bacteria > Acidobacteriota > Terriglobia > Bryobacterales > Bryobacteraceae > Palsa-187. Next base: position 3,123 of record JAIQFJ010000524.1, read on the forward strand.
CTCCTACGACGGCAACCTCTACTGCCTGTCGCTCAAGGACGGCAAACTGATCTGGGGTTTCAAGACCAACGGACCGGTGCACGCCACCGCGAGCGTCGCCGCCGGGCTCGCTTATATTTCGGGCTGCGACGGCGTCCTGCGCGGCATCCGCATCGCCGACGGCAAGCAGATGGTCGAGATCACCACCGGCTCCTACACCGGCGCGTCGCCCGTGTTTTCATCAACGCAGAACGTCTACTTCGGGACGTTCGACAACAACGTCCTGGCGTTCAACGTGAAGACCAAGAAGGCGCTGTGGCGCTACGAAAATCCGCAGCGGCAGTTCCCGTTTTATTCTTCGGCCGCGCTCGATGGCGCGAAGGTGATCCTGGGTGGACGCGACAAGTCGGTGCATTCGCTGAATGCCCTGACCGGCAAATTGAACTGGGAATTCGCGACGCGCTCCCGCGTCGAATCGTCGCCCGCGATCGTCGACGGCCGGGTCTATGTCGGCTCGAACGACGGCCGCTTCTACGTGCTCGACGAAGAGACCGGCAAAAAACTGTGGGACTTCGAAGCCGGCGCGCCTTTGTCCGCCTCGCCCGCAGTCGCGCAAGGCCGCATCGTCATCGGATCGCAGGACGGCAAACTCTACTGCTTCGGCGCCTAGATATACCATCGTGGGGCCGGTCGTCAGACCGGCAAGCCGGTTGTCAAACCGGCTGGTTTTTG
>JAIQFJ010000525.1 GCA_020073325.1 Terriglobia bacterium
CGTGCGCCAAAACCTATTTCGTCGGGACCGGCGTCAGCAGGCGCTGTTCGATGATCCGGTCGACCAGGCCGTAGCTGAGAGCCTGCGGCGGTTCCAGGATGTAATCGCGATCGACGTCGCGCGCGATTTTTTCCACGGGCTGGCCCGTGGCATCCGCCAGGATTTCATTCAACGTCTCGCGCATACGCAGGATTTCTTTGGCGTAGATGTCGATATCGGTGGCCTGACCAGCGAGACCGCTCATCGACGGCTGGTGGATCAGGATTCGGGAATGCGGCAGCGTGTAGCGCTTGCCCTTGGTTCCGCACGCCAGCAGGACCGCCGCCATGGACGCCGCCTGGCCGACGCAGTAGGTGACGATGTCGGGCTCCACCAGCCGCATCGTATCGAGAATCGCAAGGCCGGCCGTGATCGATCCGCCGGGCGAGTTGATGTACAGCGAAATGTCTTTCTCCGGGTCCTCCGCGGCCAGGAACAGCATCTGCGCGATGATCAGGTTCGCGACGTTGTCGTCGATGGGCGTGCCCAGAAAGATGATATTTTCCTTGAGCAGCCGCGAATAGATGTCAAACGCGCGCTCGCCTCGCGAGGTCTGTTCGACAACCATCGGCACCAGGACGGAATTCTGCATGACGTACACTCTCCTTAAACGACCGACTTTCGAAGGATCCGGCTAGGTTGCGTGGCCGCGCCGGCGGGGCCGGGTGAGCAGTCGGCGCTTCTCCCCCAGCGTATTTCTTAAATCGGCGACCGAAGTCCCCTCTAAAAACTCTATGATACGCGACTGCAGCGGAATCCAGAAGTCGTGCATCCCGCACGCAGCGGTTTCGCTGCATTCCGCGGCGCCGTCCGGACAGCGATGATAGCGGCCGGCACCGTCCACCGCTTCGACGATTTTCATCATCGAAAGATCTTCGGCCGCAAGGTTCAGGCGAAATCCCCCGCCCGGTCCTTTGCTCGATTTGAGCAATCCGCCGCGAGCCAGGTCCTGCAGGATTTTCGATAAAAAATGCTGCGGGATAGACGCGTCGCGGGCGATGTCCCGCACCAAAGCGTATTCGCTCTCGCCCAGTTCCGAGATGCGGACCAGCGCGCGAATCGCATACTCGGCTGAGCGGGAATAAATCATGCCCCAGGGTAGCGAACCGGTGCCGGTGATTCTTTTAGATTGTGGGGCAGGCTGCAAGCCCGACCCACTAGAGCGCGGCAATCCGCAGCCAGTTGGTCATGATTCGATCCGCCAGGGCGGCCTGATCGTGCTGGTGCGGATCGATCGGCCGAGGCAAGGTCGCGACGTCGCCGCAGTTGACCGGCTGGATCGCCCATTCCGCGATCATCGCCGCGTCGACTTCGGGATGAAACTGCAGGCCGTAGACGTTCGAGCCGTAGCGGTACGCCTGATGCTTGCATTTTTCCGACCAGGCCAGCCATTCGGCGCCCTGCGGCAGTTCGAAGGTTTCGCCGTGCCAGTGAAAAACACTCATGGGCGACGCGATTTTTTCAAACAGCGGATCGGCTCGGCCCGCGTCGGTCAGATGGACCGGTTCCCACCCGATTTCGAGTTCGGCGTTGCGATAGACCCTGGCTCCCAAAGCTTTTGCAATCAGTTGCGAGCCGAGGCATACCCCCAAAAGCGGGGTATTGCGGCCCAGCGCCTGCTCGATCAGCCGCAGCTCGCGGGCGAGAGCGGGAATCGGGTCGTTGGCGGACATCGGGCCCCCCAGGACGATCAGGGCCTCGTAATCGACTGAAGACATTTGGTCTTCTAAATCGAGATAATGGAAACAGAGGCCTTTTGCGGCCAGGGTGCGGGCAAAAAGGCCGAGGTGCTCAAAGGGTTCGTGCCGGAGTACCAGGATCGCCATGGGGATGTTTTAAGTTATATTGAGTCTCATCCGATAAGTTAACAGGTCGATGATTAGGGAAAAATGCGGGTTCTAATCGCAGACGACAGTATTGTCTCCCGTCACCTGCTGGACGCCACGCTGCGCAAATGGGGTTACGAGGTGGTGGTGGCATGTGACGGAGTCGAAGCGTGGAATATTCTTCAGTCGCCGGATGCGCCGAAACTGGTGATCCTGGATTGGGTGATGCCCGGTTTGACCGGGCCCGAAGTGTGCCGCCGCGTCCGCGAGCGGGCCAAGGCTCCGGAGACGAAGAACGAAAGCTATACCTACATTCTTCTGCTCACTTCGAAGAGCCTGAAAGAAGACCTGATCGAGGGCATGGAATCGGGCGCCGACGATTACGTAACCAAGCCGTTCGACCAGCACGAGTTGAAAGTCAGGCTGCGCGCGGGGACGCGCATCATCGACCTGGAGCGCGAACTGATCGCGGCACGCGAAGAATTGCGCGAGCAGGCGACCAAGGACTTCCTGATGCGGATCTGGAACCGGTCCTCGATTCTGGACATCCTGCAACGCGAACTGATTCGCGGAGGCCGCGAAAATCGTCCGCTGGGGGTGGTGCTGGCGGATCTGGATCACTTCAAGTCGATCAACGACAGCTACGGGCACTTCGCGGGAGACGCCGTTTTGCGCGAGTTTGCGCGCCGGATGCAGCATTCGATGCGTGCTTATGACGCGATCGGCCGTTATGGCGGCGAAGAATTTCTGATCGTGCTGCCGGGGTGCGATGAAACGTGCACGTCGGGGCAGGCCGAACGGATGCGCCGCGCGCTCGATTGCGATCCGATGGCGATCAACGACGAGCACCGCATGGTGACGTGCAGTTTCGGCGCGACCTGCTGGCTGCCGGGCATGGAAACGGATCCGGAAACGCTGATCCGGGTCGCCGACGATGCCCTGTATGTCGCGAAAAACCAGGGCCGCAATCGCGTGGTGCTGCAGTTGGTGGGCAGCGTCGTTTCGAAGTAAGGCCCTTTACTTCAACGCATCGGCGACGAAGCGGGTGATGTCGCCTTTCAGCTTCCGGTGCGACGGGACGTCGATGTAGAACATGTGGCCGGCGGTGTAATACTGCAGGCTGATATTCTTGCGGACCGTCGGATTCAGGCCCATGTGGCTGAAGGTGTATTCAGCGGCGAAATAGGGCGTCGCCATGTCGTAGTAGCCGCAGCCGACGAAAACTTTCATGTGCGGATTTTTCGCCAGCGCGCTGCGCAACGCGTCGCTCACGTCGACATAGCGATTCTGATTCTGCACGCCGTAATCCCACGGAGCGATGCCGCCGCCGAGGACGTAATAGGTCAGGTCGGTCTTGAAGCCGAGCTGCTCGCGGACATATTGATTGAACATCGCCGTGTAGGGGGGACGAATATCGGTCATGCTCGGATCGAAGTCGCCCGTTTCGCCCGCGTCGAGCGGCGCAGGACCGGTGAGGCGGCTATCGAGACGTCCCGCCATCATCTTCTTGTCGCGCAGGAGTTCGCGCAGGAAGTGCATCAGTTCCACACGTAATTGCGAGTTTTCGACGTATTGCTGCGGCAGTCCCGTGAGCCGCGCGAACTTCGCTACGCCAGCTTTGAATTCGGCGTCAGTCAACTGGTCGCCGTGCGCCAGTGCTTCGTTGTATCCGCCCGCGGCCCATTTTTCCGACTCTTTCAGCGTCGTCTCGAAATTTTTCTGCAGATCCGGCGCGAGCCGCTTGTGATAGAACGCGGTCGCGGTGTAGCTGGGCAGATAGAGCATATAGGGAAGATCGTTGCCCTGGCTGAACAGGATCGTTTCGAAATTCAGAACGGTGGACATGAGAATGACGCCGTTGAAGGCGACGCCATGATCGATCAGATAGCCCGAAAGATTGGCGGCGCGCGTGGTGCCGTAGCTTTCACCGGCCAGAAACAGCGGCGACGACCAGCG
>JAIQFJ010000071.1 GCA_020073325.1 Terriglobia bacterium
TGATCGCCTGTGCGAACGTCGCGAATCTGCTGCTGGCGCGCGCCAGCGGACGGGCCAGAGAGATCGCGGTGCGCAGCGCGCTCGGCGCGGGCGGATGGCGCATCGCGCGGCAGTTGCTGACGGAGAGCACGGTACTGTCGCTCGCGGGCGGCGCGCTGGGGCTTGCGATCGGACGCGCGGGGCTCGATGCGTTTTCACCGGTGGAAGCGCCGCTCGACTGGCCGGTGCTTTCATTTCTGGTTGGCGTGTCGGTGCTGACGGGAATCGCGTTCGGGCTCGCGCCGGTGATTCAGGCGCTGCGCAGCGACACGAATGCGGTGATCAAAGCAGGCTCGGTGCCGTCGGGAAATTCGAGCATGCGCGGCGCCCTGGTGATCGCCGAATTTGCGCTCGCGCTGATGCTGGTGGCCAGCGCCGGAATCCTCATGAAGAGTTTCGTGCGGCTCATGCAGGTGGACCCCGGTTTCCGTCCGCAAGGCGTGCTGACCGCGCGGATCACGTTTCCGCCGTCGCGCAAGGCGGACGAATTATTTCACCGGATCGAGGAGCGTGTGCGCCAGATGCCGGGCGTCGATGCGTTCGCTTCCACCACGGCTCCTCCGCTGACGGCGGGTCATGGCAACAAGAGCCGCTTCAATGTTCCCGGCAGCGCGCGGATCAATCCGGACGCGCTGCCGTCGGCGGAGGCGCGCTTCGTGAGTCCGGAATTTTTCAAGGCGCTGGGAATTGCGGTCCGTTCGGGACGCGCGTTCACGGATCGCGACAAGGACGGCGTGATCATCAATGAAGCCATGGCCCGGAGATTCTGGCCGGGGCAGGATCCGGTGGGCATGAAGTTCGTCACCGGCGTGTGGGGTCCGACGCCGACCTGGTCGACGATTGTCGGCGTGGTGGGCGACGTGAAGCAAAGCACGCTCGATGCGGAGCCGACTTTCGACGAATATTTCCCCGCGCTGTTTCCGCAGTTCGTCGTGGTGCACACCGCCGGAAATCCGGAATCGATCGCGGCGGCGCTGCGGCGGACGATTCAGGAGATCGATCCGGATCTTCCGGTGACCGATGTTCTGACGATGGACCAGATCGTGGCCGAGTCGGCATCGTCGCGCCGCTGGACCATGACGCTGCTGGGTGCGTTCGCGGCGCTGGCGCTGGTGCTCGCGCTGGTCGGGATTTATGGAGTGATGGCGTGGTCGGTGGCGCAGCGCACGCGCGAGATCGGGATTCGCGTGGCGCTGGGGGCGAGTTCGCGGCAGGTGCTGGCGACGGTGGTTGGTTATGGAATGAAGCTGAGCGCCGCAGGCCTGCTGATCGGATTCGCGGGGGCGATCGCGGCGCGGCGATTTCTTTCGACTCTGGTTTACGGAGTCAGTACGTCCGATCCCTGGATCTACGGCGGGGTCGCGGTGCTGATGCTTGCAGTCGCGCTGCTCGCGTCGTATATTCCCGCGCGCCGGGCGAGCCGTGTGGATCCGCTGATCGCTCTGCGTTGGGAATGACGATTCTGACGATCGGCCACTCGACGCATCCCATGGAAACGTTCATCGCGATGCTTCAGGCCCACGGTGTCGAGCGGCTCATCGACGTGCGCACGGTTCCGAAGTCGCGCCACAATCCGCAATTCAATCACGAAGCGCTGGCGGCGTCGCTGCCGGATCGCGGAATCGACTATCGCCACATGCCCGGCTTGGGCGGACTACGGCATCCGCGGAAAGATTCGACGAATCTTGGATGGAAGAACGCGAGTTTCCGCGGCTATGCGGATTACATGCAGACGCCCGAGTTCGAGCGCAATCTGAGCGAATTGGTCGAACTCGCGAAGGCGCGCCGCACGGCGATCATGTGCGCGGAAGCGGTCCCCTGGCGATGCCATCGCAGCTTGATCGCCGATGCGCTGGTCGCGCGGCGGATGGAAGTGGAAGATATTTTGAGCCAGTCTTCGAGGAAGCCGCATCGCATCACGCCGTTCGCCCGAGTCGAAAACGAACGCGTGAGTTATCCCGGACTCCTGGGCTAATTCATCAGCGGAGCGTAATATCCATGCCGCGCCCGGACCACCAGGTCCTTGCGGCCGCGGACCCGCACATCCACTGGATGATAGAGGCCGTCGGTCTTCAGCGGCTCCGGTCGATACAGCACGTTGTACTGGTGCCGCAATTCGTTGGCAATGTTTTCGAACGACTGCGCCATGTCTTGCGCCTTGAAGGGGAAGAAAACCTGTCCGCCGGTCTGCTCGGCGAAATATTTCATGATCTTGTCGCCGTCGCCTTCCATGCCGGTGCGATTCGTCGAGATGGAATAAATCACCACGTCGGCTTTGTGCGCCATCTCCAGCGCCTGATCGCGCGTGTAGCGGCTCTGGTTGTCTTCGCCGTCGCTCAGGATCACCATCGCGCGGCGGAATTTGTGGCGAGGCTGATCCTGCATCAGCTTGTCACGGCAGGCGAAGAAAATCGCATCATATAAAGCCGTGCCGCCGCCGGGACGCAGGCTCTTGATCGCGTTGTTCAGTTTTTCGGTATCGTCGGTCAGGTCGGCGACCAGTTCAGCGGCGGTGTCGAAGCTGACCACGATCGCGCGATCCTCGTGCGGACGAATCACCGTGTTCACGAAGTCGCTGGCGGCTTCCTGCTGGAATCGAAAACGCTCGCGGATGCTGTTGCTGGTATCGATCAGGATCGCCAGGCGCAGCGGCAGGTCGGACTCGGCGGTGAACTCGACGATGGATTGCTGTTTCTTCGATTCGAAAACCTCGAAGTCGTCTTTCCTGAGGTCGGTGACGAAGCGACCCTTTTTATCGGACACCGTAAACAGGAGCTGGACACGCGTGACGTCGAGGGTGATGCGGGCATCCTCATCCTGCAGTTCCGGCTTCGACGGCGCCTGCTTCGACGCGGCTTGTTTGGAAGTCGCCGATTTACCCGTTTGCGCGGCCAGCGGGAGAATGAACAACAACGCGGTCGTTACGACGTATTTCATGCGAGATAACTAGATTATAGCCCCGCCAAACGGATTATCCGAGCTCCGGATGGCGGCGATGCCAGTCCGTTTGACTCTGGAACAGCCGCCCCATGCCGAGCAGATGATTTTCCGTCCAGGGGTGTCCGACAAAGGAAATCGCCACGGGAAGATTGTTGGCAAATCCGCACGGCAGTGAGATGGCCGGCAGCCCGGCGAGGTTCCCCGCCGAAACCAGCCTCCCATGGATTCCCGGCGACTTCGGCTCTGGATCGCGCCTTGAACCGGCATCGATGGGGCCGCTGATCTTCGGAGCCACATCGATCCGGCTGGGCGCCAGGATCATATCGACGTCGACGAACAGCGCGCGAAACTCCTCCTGAATCAGCGTGCGGATGCGCTGGGCGCGCAAATATTCGCGGGCCGGCAGATCCATCGATTCTTTCAGCCACGCGATCTGTGCGGGATCGGCCAATTCGTCGACTTTGCCGCTGCGCACGAAATCCTCGAAGATCGACACGCGATCGCCGCGGGAAATCGTGTCGGCCACGGGTCCGTAGGGAAAATCGGGCAGATCGATCTCTTTCAGCTTCACGCCCGTCGACTTCACCGCCTCGAGCGCCGCCTGAAACGCGGGGCGAGCCGCGGGGTCCACCCATTCCGCAAAATCCACCGGTGCATAGCCGACGGTCAGATCCTGCGGTTTGCGCGCAAACTGCGGGGTGTAGCTGAATCCTCTGCCGGCCGAACCCGGATCCTCGCTGTCGCTGCCCGCAATGACCTGCAAGACCAGCCCGCAATCCTCGGCGGAGCGGCAGATCGGACCCACCTTGTCCATGGTCCACGACGCCGCCATCACGCCGTGGCGGCTGACCAATCCATAAGTAGGACGCAGGCCGGTGACGCCGCAGAACGCGCTCGGCGTGACGATCGATCCGTTGGTCTCGGTGCCCAGGGTGAAGGTCGCGAGTCCCGCGGCGGTCGCGGCGCCCGATCCGCTTGACGATCCTCCCGCCCAGCGCGTGCGGTCCCACGGATTCAGGCAGGGCCCGGTCAACGAGGCGGCCGCAGATTTGTAGCCTCCGCCGGCCAGCGCGATCATCGCGAGTTTGCCGATCAGAATCGCGCCGGATTTATCCAGCCTCTGGACGACGCGCGCGTCCTCGTCGAAAACCTGCCCGGCATAGGGTTTCGCTCCCCAGGTGGTAGGATGTCCCCGCACCGCGAACAGATCTTTCACTGCATAAGGGATCCCTTGCAGCGGGCGATAGCGGCCGCGCTTCAGTTCGTCGTCGGCGTCGTGCGCCTGGCGGATCGCCTGCGGTCTTAAGGAAAGTGCGAGCGCGTTGTGGCGCGGGCCGAGCCGCTCCAGCCGCTCGCAGAAAGCCCGCGTCAGCTCGACTGCGGAAAATTCCTTTTCGTGCAGCCGCCTGGTGAGATCGGCGATGCCGGCAAAGAAAACGTCGTCCGAAACGGTCGCCATTCGCTAAGCCTTGAAGTGGAACGGAGGCTCGGTGGCGATGGGAATTTTCACGGAAGCCATGGCCTGCGAGTTCTTGTCGAATTGTTCGCGCGCAAGCTTTGCCGCATCCGTTTGAGGGGCGGTCTGAGCGGCTGAGACCGCCGGAGCGGCCGCCAGCATTTGCGCCATCGCGCGTCGAGTGAGCTTCATGCTTACTCTAATGTAATTCTTCGGGCGGCTCGGCGTGCCGGTAGAAGCGAACGCGGCAGCTTCGGCAGCGGAAGGGCCAGCGTCCGAACATGCGCGCGAATCCGGAAAAGAAGCCTTCGCTCTTGGATCGCCTTATGTCGGTGGACCCGCACTTGGGGCAGGACATTTTGCGGCTCGGCTCCATCTCGTGCGTCTCGTCCCGCATACAATCGTAGACAAAATATAACACGCGACTAGTATTTTTTCTTAAACCGTTCTATAAAAGTACTTGGACGCTTTTCTCAAGCGCGGGCTTCGCCGCGGTGGCTATGTAGCTGGAGTCGCGCTGCTCGCGGCTTACGGCTGGATTGCACTGCGCGGACCGCAGGGGATCCCGGCGCTGCTCGAAAAACATCGCGAAATCCGCGAGCTCGAAGAACAGAACGCGGCTACGGCTCGGGAAAACGAGCGGCGCCGCGATCATATCCGCCGTCTAAAGGACAGCCAGAGCGAGCAGGATATGGAGATCCGCAAACAACTCAAACTTCTGCGCCCGGGTGAGACGACCTTTATTCTTCCGGACGGTCCCAAGGAAGCGGCTCCGGAAAAGCCTCAGCAATAGTCTGGCAGAGCCTTTACTTCTCTGGCTTTGGGGTTTCCGCGATCGTGCCGCCGAGACCCGCGTAGGTCTCTTTCACCTTTACGACTTTCGCGCCGGAAAACGTCACGAACATCACTTTGCCGGGAGGCTGGCCGTAAATCCAGTCCTCGTATTCGATGTTATCCTTGGTCTCGCGCGACTTGTGGACCGGCTTGCCGACGGCCATGATCACTTCATCGCGCGTCATTCCTTCGATCACGCGCTTATTCTCGACCGCTGACTTTACTTCCGGCGTCAGTTGATCGATGGCCTGCTCGGTGACAGTTTGCTGATCGAACCACAGCACCGGCGCCAGCATCTTCTTGATTTCCGCGGAGGTTACTTCGCCGATCGGCTCGCCGAACCGCAGTGCGACAGTGGTGCCGCCCGGTGCATTGGTGGCCTGGCCGCCGTTGATCGGATTCATCGCGCCGCCCATGCCCACCGAAACGTGATCCTTCCACGATCCTTTGGCACGCGTCCCGCCGTTGATCTGCAAAATGATGGAATCGCGTTCGATGTCGACGTGCGTCACCTGCACCAGGTCGCCGACGCGGCCGGCCACGCCCATTTTCATCGCTTCGGTGAACTGCTGCTTGTCATAGGACCCATCGGTGCGGATGTCGAGCGGTTTCGGCGATCTCGGCAGCGCGACCTTCACCGTGGCGTACTCCGCCATCAGTCCGCGCAGAATTTCGACGCGCTGATCGTTGGTGAGTTTTTTCTGATCGGCATTGAGCGCGCCAACGGCGACCAACGCCAGCAGGACCGAAGAAAGAATCTTGCGCATCGAAACACCTCAATCGGTCAGACGCTCCGGAAACAGGCGTTGTACCGCAAAAAACAGCACGACGACGATGCCCGTGGTCAGAAGGCTTCCTTCCGGCCCGTACCCGCCGCCGCTCCACAGGTCGCCCGCGCGCCAGTGCAGCCCGTATCCGGTCACACCCATTGTAAACCCGCTTAGATTGACTCCGAACAGCGGCAGTGTCACGTTCCAGCCGAAGTGCATTCCGATCGGCAGCCACAGCGCGCGGGTCCGCAGATAGGCATAGCCAAGCAGCACGCCCCACAGCACTGTGTTGATCACGCCGAGCAGCGTCGCATTCTGATTCCCCGCATGCGCCGCGCCGAACAGAATCGCGGCCGGCAGAATCGTCGCGAAGGCGCCCAGCACGCGGATCAGCAATTGAAACGCATAGCCGTGAAACATCATTTCCTCGCCGACCGCGCCGAACAGCAGCACCAGGCTGACGAACAGGAAGCTCGACCAGGGATGCTCCACGCCCGGAATGCGTTCGAATCGTGCGAACCCGGCGATCAGCGGACCGCCCAGGATCAGCGCGGCCGCCGCAGCCGCGATCCCAGTGCCGATCAGAAATTCCCGCAGCGACAGCGCCGTCCATCCGAGCCCCAGGTCGGACAAGCGGCCGCGTTCATAGATCCGCACCGTGATCGCGTTGGCGATCGCCGCCGCTGCGAAGGTCGAAAGCGCCGAGGTCACCAGCAGCCCGGCCAGCGGAAACATCACCCACGCAAAAATCACCATGCCGATCCAGCCGATGATGACGAACAGCCCGACGCGCAGGGCGACGCCGAGTTTGTCGGGTACAGGGGCGGCGGGAGTCATGATGCGGCGCGGGCCAGGGCAGCGCTTTTCACCTGGACGCGCACTCCGCGACGCGCCACGCGGATCGGCAGCACCGTCGCACCCTCGGCTTCGATCGCTTTTTCGACGCGCGTACGCGCTTCAGGCTCGATCAGGAACAGGACGCATCCTCCTCCGCCCGCTCCGCAAACTTTGGCGGCGACCGCCCCGGCACGGCGCGTCGACGTAGCCAGCCGGTCGATCAACGGAGTCGAAATTCCGGGAGCATTGCGGCGGCGATGGGTCCATTCTTCGCGAAGCAGGCGGGCCGCTTCGTTCCAATCCGCGCGCTCGATCGCTTTGCGCATGGCGATGGCGATCGCTGTGATCGCCGCGAAATTGCGGTGGACGGCGCGGCTCCCGTCGATGTGCGCCTTGGTGACCTCCCAGTTATTGATCCCGGAATTGCGCGGGGCGCCGGTGTAAGCCAGCACGACGCGCCGCTCCAGGTCCTCCGGGTCGACGGCGATGTGGGAATGATGGACGCCCGAGCAATCCAGCTCGATCGCGCTGACGCCGCCATACATCGCCGGATAATAGTCCTGGCATCCGGTCGGCACGCGAATCACGCGGGCTTCGATGTTTTGCGAAATCTCGCGCAGTTTTTCCAAAGAATAGCCGCAGCCGAGCCACCGGTTGAACGCGCTGGTGGCCGCGATAATCAACGCAGAGGACCCGCAAATTCCCGCTCCCGCCGGCGCTTCCGATCCGGTTTCCAGATGAAAGCCCGATGCCGGCCGGAAAAAACGAATAATCTCCGCGGCCAGCGGCAGAGCATGCTTCGTTTCTTTAAGAAGATCGCCGAGCGATGCATAGGAGCATTCGCGATCCAGGTCGATGGATCGAATCGTGATGCGCGACCCGGGGCGGGGTTCGATCGAGGCGCTGGTATAACGATCGACGGCGAAGTTCACGGTGACAGCGCCTTCATGGAAAAGATAGAGGGGCCAGATGTCGAGCGTTGCTCCCGCCAGGTCGACGCGGCAGGGAGCTTGGGAGAAAATCTTCATCGAAAGAAGTTCAGTATATCGTGCCGTGTTGGTTCCGACGCCACAACCGAACCCGCTCCCCTCACGGTCGCGGCTGTGTGCAGCGTAGCGGAGGTGTACACAATCTTGAGCACCGAGCCGCGCGCGTCAGCAAGCGGTTCCCACTTGCATTGCAACCGGACCTGCTTTCTCACGGTCGTGGCTCTGCAAGGCCCAAATGGAAACGGCGCGAGCCTGATCAGCCCGCGCCGTATGTTCGACTCCGCGATGTTTAGAATCGCACCCGAGCCGTCAATTGCACCACGCGCGGTGACGAATCGAAGCCCAGGAAGTTGCCGTAAGGGCTGGTCGGCGTCGTTGCCATGCTGGTGACCTGCCCGAACTGGTCGGCCCCCATGGTGTGCACCGGAAGCGCGAAGTTCGGATGATTGAAGGCGTTGAACGCCGTCAGGCCGACCGCAAGCGTCACCCGCTCCTTGTACTTGAAATTACGGAAGACGCTGGCGTCGGCGTCGAAGAAGTTCGGCCCGCGATACTGATTGCGAGTCTGCGAGGAGAGCCCCGGATACGTCGCGAGATCCGCCCCGTTGAGGAACGCATTCGCGTTGACGCACGGCGTGTTCGCGGCGCCCGATCCGCAACTGGTCTGTGCGGCGACGCCGGAAATCGGGATGGCCAGCAGTGAACCGCCATAGTTGCCGAGCGCCGTATTCGCATCGAGCACCGAGAACGGCACCCCGGAACGCCAGAAGACTTTGCCGGAGAACTGCCAGTCGTTCACCAGGTGATTCGCGAACCTGCTTTCGAAATGAATCTTCGGCTCGTAGGTGAAATCGACATTGAAGTTGTGGCGGATGTCGTAATCCGCGTTGCCGTAGTTCGACGTGCGCAGGCTCCCCGGATTGAGTTGTTGCAGCAGCGATGTGTCGTTGAACCCGAACACGCCGCCGTTCGACACTTCGTCGAGCGCATGCGACCAGGTGTAGTTGAAATGCGCCTGCAGCCCCTGCGAAAAGCGCTTGTGCAGCGAGACGCTGAGCCCGTCGTAATTCGAAATCGCCCCACTCTGGATCTGCGTAACCGTGCCGTAGTTCGGCACAGCCGGATTGGCCGCAACCCCGTTCACGCCGGGATAGATCTGATACAGATCGTAGGCGTTCAGCCACGAATTCGAGTACGGAATATTCTCGCTGTGATTGCCCGCGTAGTTGAGCGTCAGAGCCAGCGTCGACGTGAGTTCGCGCTGAACCTGCAGATTCCATTCCGCGACGCGCGGCGCATGCAGAGTTCCCGCGACCGAAGTGAACGACGGCGCGGCGAACACCGATCCCAGCGCGGCGAGTTTCGCCGTGAGCTGTGAATAGGTCTGGTCCAGGCTGAACGCGCTGGCCGAATTTCGCCAGACCGCCGGTCCGCCCGTCGGGCCGGGATCGAACGGAGCAATGCCCGCCGACGGCCGCACGCGGATCGGTACGGAGACCGGCGGATTGCCCAGGAAATCATCGACAATGCCGGCCGCCAGCGGATCGTAGAACAAGCCGAATCCGCCGCTGACCACCGTCTTGTTGTCATTGCCCGGCGACCAGCTAAAGCCGATGCGCGGCGACCAGTTGATCCCGTCGACTCCGGGAAACGCCTGGTGCTGTCCGGACGCGATGTCGCTGCTGTAAGGCACCGAGCCCGGGCTCGCGCTGGTCGCGCTGGCGAGCGTGGCCCAACTGCTTTTGAAATTCGCGAAACAGTTGAACTGGCACACCGGATTCGAGTTGCGCTCGATGCGCAGCCCCAGCGTCAGCTTGAAATGCGAACCGATCCTCCAATCGTCGTTGAAGTAGGTGCCCAGTCCCCACAGCGCGATGGGAACATCGTTGGACAGGTTGAGCGATTGGCGATATTGATAGGCTAGGCCATTGGCGAACTTCTGCAGTCCGTCGTTGGTATAGCCGTAATACACGGCGGGCGAGCTGAAATAGAACGTATGGTCGCTCACGTCGTATCGCCGGTAGTTGACTCCGAATTTCAAATTGTGCGAGCCGTGAATCATATTGATGTCATCGACGAACTGGTATTGCGTGATGTTGCGGCCCTGCGGAAAATTATAAATTTCGTTGAAGCTGGTAAACGGGACTGAGCCGGAAGTGATGATTCCCATCGGGAATGCGCCCTCCGCCGCGGCGTGATCCTGCTGGAACTGCGCGACGTAGTGGCTCAGCGAGGCCAGGAACTGATTGGTCACCAGCGGACCGAAGATGTGCGTTTCGGTGAACTGTGTGTCCCACTGCGGCTGGCTCGAAATCGCGTTGAAAGCGGAATTGATCGGATCGATCGTCGTCGGCTGCGTGCCGTGATCGCCGCGCCAGCGGAACGAGGCGTTATCGTGATCGCCAATTTTCTGGTCGAGCTTTGTCGTCAGGATCCATTCCGAGGCGAGCGCGGTCGGCGTGGCCTGGTACGTCGCCGCGCAGGCGCTTTGGGCCGCGTTGAAGCCGGGAAGCGACAACGTCTTGCACGCGCTGCTATTTGCAAGCGGCGTGGCATTGGCGGCTCCCGGCGCGGTCTGCCACAGATTGAACATCTGCTTATAGGCGGAGACCTCGCTCGGATTCTGGTTCTGGACATTCGTCAGCACGGCGTTTGAAAACGCCTGCGTCGGGATGATCACCTGGTCTACGTTGGGCAGCACGAAGCGCAGTCCTTCCGTGTCGACAAAGAAGAACGTCTTGTTCTTTACGATCGGCCCGCCGAAGTTGCTGGCCCACTGGTTCGCATTCGAAAACGGGCGGTCGGCGCCATAGTAATTATTGAACCAGTCGTTGGCGTTCATGAAGCGCCCGTTCCACCAGTACTGCGCATTGCCGTGGAATTCGTTGGTCCCGGATTTGGTCACGTAGTTGACCTGCGCGCCCGAAAACGTGCCGAACGCGGCCGAATACGGATTCGTCATCACCGTCGCTTCCTGCACCTCGTTCTGCCCGAGCGAAAGATTCGTCGCGCCCGAATTGGAGATGTTGAAATACGGGTCCATGTAATTCTCGCCGTTGATCGTGAACAGGTTCGAAGTCCCAGGCAGCCCGTTGACACTGAAATTTCCATAAGAATTATTCAGCGCGACCACGACACCCGGCGCCGTAAACGCAATGTTTGTGATATCGCCGCCCGCGCTCGGCAAAAGTTCCACCTCGCGCGGCGAAAACGCCGTGTTGCTGCTGGCTTCCGGATTCAGCAAAGCGATGGCTTCGGTTACTTCCACCGTTTGCGTGGAAGAGGCGACGGCCAGGGTGAGATCGACGGTCGCCACCTGGCCCACGTTCACATCCACCACCCGCTCGGCTGTCTGAAATCCGGCGAGATTGATGGATACCGAATAGCGGCCCGGCTTCAGCAGCGAAAAACGGTATTGTCCGTTCTGATTCGTGGCACTGCTCTGTGTTGCGCCGGTGTCGATGCTTTTCAGATCGACTTTCGCGGCGGGCACGACGGCGCCGCTCGGATCGCTAATTGTTCCCGCGATATCGCCGGAAATCGAGGATTGGCCAAAAAGCGCAGCACTAAAAACCAAATTGAGCGAAAACACGACGTATTTGTTTCGATGCAGCATAATCCCTTCTCACGGGCGGATGCCCGAAATATCTGTAATCCGCGCCCGATTGCGCGCAGAATCAATGATTTTCTAATTCCCGCTGCCGCTCCTGTGTGCAGCGAACCTCAAAATATGCCTCCCTTTGCGATTGTGATGTTTGCGTTTATTGCACGTCGATCCCCGAAACCCCTGAGTTTGGAGACCCACAAATCCGAAATGTGGGTTCAGGTGGCTCATTGGCATACACCGGCCGACGCAGCCCGGTTCATCGCTAGACTGAAAAAGTCCGAGCGTGTGCCGGACGGTTTCCTACAATGACTCTTCTCGAACTGACGCCGATCGTATTTGCGATCTCCGCTCTCGCCGGCTTCCTCGGTGCGCTCACCGGACTCGGCGGCGGTGTGGTCGTGACTCCCGCGTTGACGCTGTTGCTGGGCGTCGATATTCGTTATGCGATCGGCGCGAGCCTGGTCTCGGTGATCGCCACTTCGTCAGGAGCGGCGGCGGCATTTGTCCGCGAAGGATATTCGAACATCCGGATCGGGATGTTTCTCGAAGTGGCCACGACGCTGGGCGCGCTGTTCGGGGCTTTTCTCTCGACGAAAACGCCGACCTCGGCGCTCGCCGTAATCTTCGGTCTGGTGCTGCTGCAATCGGCTTGGCAATCGACGCGGGAAGTCCCGCATATTTCCGGATTAGGATCGAGCGACTCACTGGCCGCGCGGCTCAAACTGCACGGGACGTTTCCGTCGCCGTCGGGTCCGGCCGAGTACACGGCGACGCGCGTGAAAAGCGGTTTCGCATTGATGTTCGGCGCGGGAACCGTTTCGGGACTCTTGGGAATCGGCTCCGGCGCGCTGAAGGTGATCGCGATGGACCAGGTGATGCGGATTCCTTTTAAAGTGTCCACCACGACCAGCAATTTCATGATCGGCGTGACAGCGGCGGCGAGCGCCGGAATTTATCTCAAGCGCGGTTACATCGATCCGGCCTTGACGATGCCGGTGATGCTCGGCGTGCTGTTCGGGTCGCTGGTGGGCGCGCGCATGCTGATGAGGGCCGCGACGAAGACGCTGCGCTGGACGTTCGCGGGTGTGGTAGCCGTGATGGCGATCGAGATGATTTATAACGGAGTCGCGAAATGACGGACGAACGGTTTGAGCGCTGGATTGCGGCGCTGCTGCGCGGAGGCGTGTCGCTTGCCGCGTTGATCGTGCTGATCGGCGGCGTGGGCAATCTGCTGCACAACGGTCATTTCGTGCCGTCGTATAAACCGTTCCACCGCGAGCCCGCGCAATACACGTCGGGTGGCGGGATCCTTCATGCGGCGCTCGACGGCGATTGGCTGGGACTGGTCCAGGTGGGATTGCTGGTGCTGATTGCGACGCCGGTGGCTCGTGTCGCACTGGCGGTGGGCGCATTCGCGGCGGAGCGGGATTGGATTTATGTCGGCATTACCGTAATCGTGCTGGGGATTTTGCTGTATAGCCTGCTTTGATCGATCGCCGTCACGGCGCGCCTTCCGCTCGATCCAGGGTCCGATCCAAATTGAACGCGGCGCTGATCAGCGCCAGATGCGTGAAGGCCTGCGGAAAATTTCCCATCGCCTGTCCCTGCAGGCCGGTCTGCTCCGCGAACAAACCCAGATGATTCGCATACCCGAGCATGTGCTCGAACAGCAAACGAGCGTCGTTCAAGCGCGCCGGATCGGTCCTGCCCGCGCGCGTCAGAGCCTCCACCAGCCAGAAGGTGCAGATGTTGAACGTGCTCTCCGATCCGCGGAGCCCGTCGGGCGACTCCTTGAGGTCGTAACGAAACACAAGCCCATCGGAAACCAGGCCGCCTTCGTTCGGCGGCCGATTGATCGCGCCCAGCGTGCTCAGCATGCGCGGATCCGCCGGCGAAAGAAAGAACACCAGCGGCATGAGCAGGGTCGACGCGTCCAGCGCGTCCGATCCAAAGGACTGCACGAACGCCCCGCGCTTCTCATTCCAGCCTTTTGACATCAGCGTCTGATAAATCCGGTCGCGCGTGCGGAGCCATCGCTGCCAGTCCGCCGGAAACGATCGCTTTTCCGCCAGCCGCAGCGCGCGATCCACCGCGACCCATGCCATCAGCTTCGAATACACGAACTGGCGAGGCCCGCCGCGCACCTCCCAAATCGCATCGTCCTTCCGGCGCCAGTGCGAGCAGAGCCAGTCCGTCAGCCGGTGCAGATAAGTCCACAGATCGTAGGAAATCGGCGTGCCGTATTTGTTGAATAAATATACGGAATCCATCAACTCGCCATAAATATCGAGTTGAAGCTGTTTATAGGCCGCGTTGCCGATCCGCACCGGGCGCGAGCCTTTGTAGCCCTCCAGATGCTTCAGCACTTTTTCGGTGAGAACATGGCGGCCGTCGATGCCGTACATCACCTGCAGCGTGCCGTCGGGTTTCATTTCGTGGCAGCGGGCGTCGAGAAACTCCATGAAGCGCGAGGCTTCCCCGGTGAAGCCGATCCGCAGCAGCGCGTAGATGGTGAAGGCGGCGTCGCGGATCCACGTATAGCGATAGTCCCAGTTGCGCCGTCCGCCGATGTTTTCAGGCAGGCTGCAGGTGGGCGCGGCGACGATCGCGCCGGTGGGCTCGAACGTGAGCAGCTTCAAGACCAGCGCGGAGCGATTCACCATTTCGCGCCACCGGCCATGATAGGTGCATTGAGCAAGCCAGCGCCGCCAGAAAGCGACGGTGGCGCGAAACAGTTCGTCGCTTTCGCCCTCCGCCATGCCCGGCTTCTCGGCCTCGACGCCGCAAATTTCAAAGGTCGCGCTCTGGCCGGCTTGGAGAATGAAATCGGCCGCCACGCCCGAGCCATGCCGCCGCATGCGGACCTTCGAGGTCAGGCGCAGATCCAGGCCGCCGGATCGAAAATTCACGCCGCCTTTGGAAAATTCGACCTCATGCGGATCGCGCGCGTAGTTGAAAGCGGGGGCGCACTCGACCTGAAAACGCATGTTGCCGCGGACCACCCTCACCGTCCGCACGATGCCGTCGCATCCGCGGCGTCCGGCGACGGGCATGTAGTCGACAATTTCACCGACGCCGTCCGAGGCAAGGAATCGCGTCACCAGGATGTTGGTGTCCGGCCAGTAGAGCTGCTTGTACGTCACTTCGGAAGCGTGCGGGGCGATGCGGAAACAACCGCCTTTCGCCGCGTCCAGGATGGAGGCGAAGACGCTGGGCGAATCGAAGTTGGGATAGCAGAACCAGTCGATGGAGCCGCGGCAGGAGACCAGCGCCACCGTCCGCATGTTGCCGATCACGCCGTGGTTTTCGATTGGCTCGTAGAGAGTAGTCTGGCCCACAGTTACTAGACGCGAATTGGCGGACCGAATGCAGCAAAATGCGCGTGCGCCGGTTTTTCGGCTTCTTCCTTCACCTTGGACCGGCGGGTCCGCTGCTGCTCGGCATCGGGGATTCGTCCTTTCTTTTTCTGCCGTTCGGAAACGATCTGCTGCTGGTGATCCTGCTGGCGCGGAATCACAAACTATTCCCGGTGTATGTGCCGATGGCCGCCCTTGGGTCGACGATCGGCATCTTCCTGCTCGATCTGGTGTGTCGAAAGGGAGGCGAAGAGGGCCTGCGCAAGATGCTCCATCCGAAACGTTTCGACTCTTTGAAGAAGAAAATGGCACAGCGCGCGGGTTATGCCGTGGCGCTCGCTTGCATTGCTCCGCCGCCGTTTCCCTTTACCGCGGTGATCGCGGCGGCCAGCGCATTCGAGTATCCGCGGCTGAAATTGCTCTCGATCGCTTTCTTCGCGCGCAGCGTGCGATTTTCTCTCGTGGGCCTCGCGGCGATCGAGTTGGGACGGCAGATCCTGGCGATCGCGCGGTCGAAAGAGTTCATCTGGGCCATGTACTTCTTCATCGCGCTTTGCGTGATCGGAAGCGTTTATTCGGTCGCCGGCTGGACCCGGCGAAGCGGACGTGCGCAGTCGTGAGATGATTTTCTGGTGGGAAACTGCGTCTCCTGCGGATCTGCCTTGGTCGGCGAGAGCCGGTTCTGTTCCTCCTGCGGACGCCCTTCGAATCCCGACGTGATGGCGACCCAGACGGTCGCGATCGCGACTCCGGCTGCGATTCGCACCGCCGACGATGGACGATTCCTGCCCGGCGCCACTATCGCCGCGCGCTACCGCATCATCGCGCTGCTGGGCCGGGGCGGCATGGGCGAGGTGTATCGCGCCGACGATCTGACGCTCGGCCAGCAGGTCGCGCTGAAATTTCTGCCTCCGGCCGTCGCGGAGAACAGCAAGGCTCTGGAGCGATTCCGCAACGAAGTGCGCATCGCGCGCCGGGTCTCGCATCCCAACGTCTGCCGCGTGTACGACGTGGGCGAAGTCGAAGGCCACGTGTTTCTGTCGATGGAATACGTCGATGGCGAGGACCTCGGATCGCTGCTGCGCCGCATCGGCCGTCTTCCTGAAGACAAGGCTCTCGAAATCTCGCGCCGGCTGTGCGCGGGGCTCGGCGCGGCGCATGAAAAAGGAGTCCTGCATCGCGACCTGAAACCGGCCAACGTGATGCTCGATGCGCGCGGCCAGGTGCTGCTCACCGATTTCGGGCTCGCGGGGCTGGTCGATCAGATCGAAGGCGCCGAAGTTCGCAACGGCACGCCGGCCTATATGGCGCCGGAACAGCTTGCGGGCAGGGAAGTCACCGTCCGCAGCGATTTATATTCGCTTGGCCTGGTGATGTATGAAATTCTCACCGGGAAACGGCCGTTCGAATCGGACACGCTCGAAGGACTGGAACGCGTGCGCCGCGAAACCACGCTGACCAATCCGTCGACGCTGGTGAAGGACCTGGATCCCCGCGTCGAGCGCGTGGTGATGCGCTGCCTGGATCCGGATCCGCAGAAACGTCCGACGTCGGCTCTGGCGGTCGCGGCGGCGCTGCCCGGAGGCGACCCTTTGGCCGAAGCTTTGGCCGCGGGCGAGACTCCGTCGCCCGACATGGTGGCGGCCGCGGGCGAAGGATGTACGGCGGGACCGCGCATCGCCACCGCGATCTTCGTCGCGATCCTGATCGGGCTGATCGCGCAGGTGTTTATCGCGCGCAGGTTGAGCGCGCTCGAGCGGATGCATCTGGAATATTCGCCGGAAGTGCTGAACCAGAAGACGCATGACTTGTTGCTGCGGCTGGGGTACGCGGAGCGTCCCGGCGACGAAGCCTGGGACCTCGGCTGGGACGGAACTTTCATCGGCTACGCGCAAGCGAAGGGAGGCTTTTCGTGGGAGACGTTACTGAACGGCCCGCCGTCGCTGCTGGGGTTTTACTATCGCCACAGCGATTACCCGCTGGTTGCGGGCGAATTTCATGACGACAAGCTGACGCCCGGCGTCGTGACGCAGAGCGAGGCAGACGGCGATCCTCCGGCGATCATGTCCGGAATGGTGAGCGTGAAGCTGGACGCGCAGGGCCGGTTGGTGAGCTTCCGCGCGATTCCGCCGCAGGTGGAGGCTCCGCCGTCCGCGCCGCGTCCCTTCGATTGGAACCTGCTGTTCGAGGCGGCGCAGATCGATCCTAAAACGCTGCAGCCCGCCGAGCCCGAATGGACGTTTCTGGGAACCGCCGATCAGCGCGCCGCCTGGAGCGGGACGTGGCCCGCCACGGGATGGCCGCTGCGCGTCGAAGCGGCGGCGTTTCACGGCAAGCCGGTCGCGTTCGCGATGATCGGGCCGTGGACCAGCAAGTCGCGCATGCCGCCGCGCGATTCGACCTCGCGGAATCAGGTTACTCCGTTCGTTTTGGGCCTCATCGGATTAGCGTTGCTGGCAACCGGGTCGATGTTGGCGTGGCGCAATTCGAAGTCGGGCCGCAGCGACCGGCGCGGCGCGTTTCGGCTCGCGTATTTTATTTTCGGCGTACAGATGCTGACGTGGCTGCTGCGCGCGCATCTTACGGCATCGATCGGGACGTTCGGAAATTTTCTCCTGGCGATCTGCACCTCCGTTTTCTGGGGAAGCGTGATCTGGACGCTCTACGTCGCACTGGAACCTTATGCGCGCAGGCATTGGCCGCAGGCGCTGATCTCGTGGACCGATCTTCTCTCAGGCCGCTATCGCGATCCGATCGTGGGCCGCGATACGTTGTTCGGCGCCGCGCTGGGGATGATCTGGGTGCTGCTCGATAGCGCGGCCGACACATTCGCGCAGGCGCGCGGCAGCAGCTTGAATTTCGGCAATCTCGGTTTTCTCTCCGGCACGCGCGCGACGCTTGCGGTTTGCGTCGGGCAGATTCTGGTGGCCATCGAACTGGCGCTGGTGTGCTTCTTTCTGCTGTTCGTGCTGCGGGCGCTGCTCCGGAATCAGTGGCTGGCCTTCGCGGCGTTCGTATTGATGTGGGGGATCATCAAGTATTTCGACAACAGCGCTTCGCTCGCCGCGATCTACGGCGTCGAAAGCGCGATCGTGTTTGCGATCGCGGCGATCGTCGTGATGCGCTTCGGATTTCTGTCGCTGGCGATGGGCGTCTTCGTCGATGATTTGATCAGCGGCCTGCAGGTCCCCAGCAATACATCCATCTGGTATTTCGCCGATTCGGCCGCCGTGCTGGTGGGCGTCGCGGCCCTGGCGATCTGGGCTTATCGGGTTTCGCTGGGCGGACGAAAACTGTTCGGGTCCGGACTGTTCGCCTGATCGCGATCGCATTCGATGACCAGAAATTCTTCCCACGTCGTTCCGTCGCTGGAGCTTTCGCCCCGCCAGGTGAAGTGATCTGCGGAGATATTCATGTAAGTCGCGCGCGTGAACAGGTGCGCGGCCACCGGCTCTTTCATGCTGTAGGTGATCCCTTTTTCATTCGCCTCGATGCCGCCGAACTCTTGTGTTCCCAGATCCGTCCAGGTGCCGGCCAGCGCGTTGAGCCATTTTATGTTCCAGGTCTTGGCTTTCGCATCGTAAACCCGAAAATTCATGCCTAGGACCACGAGTTCGCCGTCGAGGGTTGTCATGCGGTATTCGTCGGCGATCGCATAGCCGTCCAGAATGTAGCGGCCTTCCCAGGTTGCTCGCAGGGATTCCCAGATCCCGTTCTCGCGCTTGAGTCGTGCCTCGCATTGCCATTTGCCGATCAGGAAGTCGAATCGAGAGAGTTCCGTCGGGGCGTTGGGGCTCGGCTTGCCGTATTCGTGTTCTTTCATCGGATCCTCGAGCGATCAGGTAAACAGATCGCCGGCGAGGTACTTCAGTCCGGTATCGCATGCGACCGTCACCACCGTCGCGCCCGGGCCGAGTTCTTTCGCCAACTCGACAGCCGCGGCGACGTTGAGTCCGGTCGAAGTGCCCGCCAGGATTCCTTCTTCTTTGGCCAGCCGCTTCGCCATTTCCCGCGCGGCAGCCTCCTCAATGGCGCGGGCTTCGTCGAAATCGTCGCGACTTAAATTGCGGGGCCAAAACCCGATGCCGATTCCCTCGACGCGATGCGCCCCCGCCGTCCCTTTCGTGATCACGGGCGAGGCCGCGGGTTCGAGCGCGATGATCCTCGCCGTGCAGCCCGCTCCGCGCAGCGCGCGCGACACGCCGGTCAGCATTCCGCCGGTTCCCACCGCTCCGCAGAAAGCCGAAATTTTCCCATCGAGCTGACGCAGCAGCTCTTCGCCGATCTTCCGGTATCCGGCGATCGAATCGGGATTGTTCATTTGATCGGTATAGTACGTGCCAGGTTCTGCCGCCAGCCTGGCGATTTCTTCTTTGAATTTCGCAAACAGTTCCGGCGTAATTTTTCCGTCCTCGCTGTGGACCAGCGAAACGCTGGCGCCGAACGCCCGCATCGTCAGGATTTTTTCGTGGGCGAACGCGTTCGAGGAGAGCGGCTCGAAGCGATAGCCTTTGACGGCGCAGACCATGGCCAGCGACGATCCGGTGCTGCCGCCCGTATACTCCACCACGCGCATTCCGGGCCGCAGGGCGCCGCGCTTTTCCGCTTCCTCGATCATCGCCAGCGCCATCCGGTCTTTATAAGAACCCGTGGGATTGAAATATTCCAGCTTGACGATCACGTCAGCGCTTCCGGGCGCGACGATTTTTCGCAGTCTGACCACGGGCGTATTGCCGATTGCGTCCAGAATCGATCCGATCACGTCGTCCTCCTTGGGAATGACCCAGTATAGAAGAGTGAGGTCCAAACGCAGCGCCGGCCTGCTGATGTATCGCCGCATAGCGAACGGCCTGGAAGTTTTCCTGGCACATCCCGGCGGGCCGTTCTGGGCAGCCAAAGACTCCTGGACGATTCCGAAGGGCGAATACGAGGACAGCGAAGCAGCGCTCGATGCGGCCCGCCGCGAATTTCAGGAAGAGACCGGATTCTAGCCGCGCGGTCCGTTCCTCGAATTGGGCGAGATCCGGCAGCAGAGTGGAAAGATCGTC
>JAIQFJ010000072.1 GCA_020073325.1 Terriglobia bacterium
ACGAAAACGCAGAAGGTGCAGGAACTGATGTGGACATTGTACAACAAGGTCGATTTCCTGTTCAACTACTGAGGCTCCCCGTCATGATGAACGAAAAGCAAAAATTCGCGAAACTCCTGGCGGAGCATCCCGAGATCCGGCGTCCGGCCTATTTCCGGCGTCCGCACTGGACGCGCCGGAATTTCTTCCAAATCCTGGGATCGGGCGTTGCCGGCGCGTTTCTCACCCGTGAGGCCCAAGCAGCCACCTGCGCCGCCGAAAATGTGACGACCCTCAACACGGCGAAGAACGTCATCTTCGTGCTGATGGCTGGCGCGCCAAGCCACGTCGATACTTTCGATTTCAAGATGACCAACGGCGTGACTCCCTCCGCCGCGAATCCCGCGACCATCAACGGGATCGATTGGCCCGTCGGGATTCTTCCGAACCTGGCGAACCATCTGGACGACATTGCCATCGTGCGATCGCTGCAGGCGCATGCGCTGGTTCACTCGCTGGGCCAGACCTGGGTGCAGATCGGCCGCAATCCCGCGGCCGCGCTCGGCAACATCGCGCCCAACATCGGCAGCATCGTGGCGCTCGAAAAAGCCGCGGAGCGGAAGCCCAGCGACGTTCTGCCGACTTTCCTGGGCCTCAACTCCGATGGAGCCGTCGGGTCGGGATATCTCGACGCGTCATTTGCGCCGTTCAAATACAACCCCTCTGCGGGCGGCCTTCCCGACACCACCAACAGCTTCGGCCAGGCGCGATTCAACGAGATGCTGGCGACGCTGCACACCGAAGACGATCCGCTGCGCGTCAATTCACCGCTCGGAAAACCGGCGGAGGATATGAACGGGTTCTACAATGCGGCGCAGAGTCTGATGTACAACCCGCAGGTCCAGAGTGTGTTCACCTATTCCTCCAGCGACAGCGCGCGTTACGGCAACAGTTCTTTCGGAAACGCGCTGGTGATCGCCAAACAGGCGATCGGCGCGGGCATGGGGACGCGTTTCGTACAGGTGACGGTCGGCGGTTGGGACATGCATGTCAACATCTACGGCCCGAATTTCCAGGTGACGCAGGGGACCAATATTTTCACCCTCGGCAAGACTTTCGACGCTGCGCTCGGGGCGTTGATCTCGGATCTCAAGAGCGCCGGGCTGTTGGCCAGCACTCTGGTGATCGCCATGGGCGAGTTCGGACGCACGCCGAATTTCACGGCGGCACAGGGTCGCGATCATTATCCGGTGCAATTCGCGATGTTCGCCGGCGGCGGCGTGAGCGGCGGCAAGGTGATCGGCCAGACCAGCGCGAACGGCTCGCAGATCGTCGAACCCGGCTGGTCGCAGAACCGTCCGGTGAACGCCGAGGACATCGAGGCAACGATTTATTCCGCCATGGGGATCAACTGGACCAACGTTTGTTACAACGATCCGTTCCATCGCGGCTTCGAATACGTTCCGCAGTCGAACGGTCCGGATTACTGGGTGCCCATCAACGAACTGTTTTCGTAACGGCGTGCGCTACGTCGCGCAAATGTTTTGTCCCGCATTAGGCGATTAGACGCATCCTCCGTTCTCTGCTGCATACTGGGCAAAGCCGCCGTATGGCTCCTCGAATGCACTCATTCGAGCAGGGGGCGCTCAAAATGCCCAGTATCAAAAAGATTCTCTTCCCGGTGGACTTCTCTCCGCAATCCATCGGCGCGGCGCGCTACGTCGAGGCCTTGGCCGGGCGATTTCAAGCGCGCATCCAACTGCTCCACGTGGTCGGTAACGGCGAACGGATCCTGGCCGAGGAGCTTCTTCCCAGCCGCCAGCGCCAGCTCGACGACTTCCTGAACACCGAACTCCGCTACTTCGACACGGAAAAAGTCTGCGTCACCGGCGACCCGGCGGAAAAAATTATCGAAGCCGCCGATGCGTGGCAACCGGACCTGGTCATGATGCCGACGCACGGCGTGGGGCTGTATCGCCGCCTGCTGCTCGGCTCCGTAACTGCCAAAGTTCTGCACGACCTGGATTGCCCGGTCTGGACCGACGTCCACGCCGCCGCTGCGCCGCTGCTCGAAAACATCCACATGCGGCGGATCCTGTG
Source organism: Terriglobia bacterium (assembly GCA_020073325.1). GTDB lineage: Bacteria > Acidobacteriota > Terriglobia > Bryobacterales > Bryobacteraceae > Palsa-187. The sequence continues at coordinate 2,080 of JAIQFJ010000072.1, forward strand.
CGCCGTGGATTTGACCGAACAAAGCCGCTCGATCCTCGATTGGGGCGCGTTCCTCGCCGAGGAATATGGGGCCAAAATGGGCATCATTCACGCGGTCCCCGCCGTCGAGAGCGCTGCGTTCGCGCATTATCTCGACGAGGAGTTTGTTGCGACGATCATGGCGGAGGCCAAGGGGAAACTGGCCGCGCTGCAAAGCGAAGCGGGCACCGATGCCGCAACGTTCGTGGAACCGGGCGATCCGGCCAAAGTGATCGCCTGCGCGGCGCAGAAATTCGGAGCCGACCTGGTGATCATCGGACGCCACGCCCGCGCCGGCTTCAGCGGCCATCTCCGGCAGAACGCTTATTCGATCTTGCGCGAGTCGACACGTCCGGTGCTGAGCATCTAGTCCGCGTTGAGAAATCTCCCTCGCGATCGTTCCTGTTACCGCGAGCCTGACAAAGAGCCGCGACCGGTAAGGAGCGGGTTCGCCGGGGGCCACTAAGCCCAAATATCGCCGACCGTAAAGCCGTCCGGAAACGGATCCTCCGGATCCACCACGTATTGCGCGATTCCCGTGATCCACGCCGCTCCCGAAAGCGTCGGGACGACGGCTTCATAGCTTCCGACGCGCGCCTTCTCGATCAGCCGTCCGGTGAACGTCGTGCCTAAAATTCCTTCGTGGACGAAATCGCGCCCCAGCGGAAGCTGACCCTTCGCGTGCAGCACCGCCATCTTCGCGCACGTGCCGGTTCCGCATGGCGACCGGTCGAGCACTCCGGTCCACGAAGCCGGACGCGACCAGTCCAGAGTCCCGGTCGACACGACTACCGTGTTCCTGCGATCGACACCCGCGCGCGACGGCGGCCCCGAAATCTGGGCGATACTCACGCCGTCGATGCCCGGATTTTCCGGATGCGAAACAGGGATCTGTTCGCGTGTCGCTGCCTTGATCATCTCGGCGACTCGGACGATGTCGCGCGCTTCGTCCGGTCTGAGTCGAAACCCGAGTGCCTCCGCATCGGCGATCACATAAAACATTCCGCCGTAAGCCACGTCGACCGTTACCGTTCCCAGATTGGGCACCTCCACCTTCGCGTCCAAGTGTGTTGCGAACGCAGGCACGTTGCGGAACGTGACGCGCTTCACTTTTCCGTCGCGAACTTCGGCCTCCACCGAGATCAGGCCCGCCGGTGTTTCGAGCTTCAGATGCGTCAAGGGCTCGACGGATTGGACCATTCCCGTTTCGATCAGCGCCGTGACCACGCAGATCGTATTGCTGCCGGACATGGGCGGATACTCCACCTGCTCCATGATCACGAACCCGGCGTCGGCCTCGGGGATCGTCGGCGGCAGGATCAGGTTGCAGCACAGAGCGGGATAGCCGCGAGGCTCGCGCAGCATGCGCCGGCGGATGTGGTCGGCATGGGTTTCGAGCCACGTTTTTTTCTCGAACATCGTGCGGCCGGGGACGTCGAGAACTCCGCCGGTGATGACGCGTCCCGGTTCGCCGCACGCGTGCACGTCGACCGCGGTAATCATGCTCGAAAATCGCATGGGCCGATTGTAAACGATCCACCAACCTCCTCCCATCCCGGATCGGGCGAGGAGGGCGGGCTTCAGCCTCGCCTGTCGATGCGGCGCGAAAGCTGAAGCTCGCCCTCCAATTGTCAAAACGATATACTCCGGAGGTGGCAGACGAGATTACCCGCCGTAAAGCAGGCCAGATTCTGGGAGCCGCAGCCGCCGCGCAAACGCTGGCGGGCGCGGCCGCTCCCGACATTTGTTTTCTGAGCGCGGTCGAAATGGCCGCGCTGATCCGCAAAAAGAAACTCAGCGCGCGCGAGGCCCTCGACGCACATCTGAAGCAGATCGAGCGCGTGAACCCCAAGGTCAACGCGATCGTCACGCTGGTCGCCGATCAGGCCAGGGAATCCGCGCGTAAGGCCGATGAGGCCCAGGCTAAAGGAGCCGCGCTCGGTCCGCTGCACGGTCTTCCGATCGCCCACAAGGACCTGATGGAAACGGCGGGCATCCGCACGACGTTCGGCTCACCGGTTTACAAAGATTACGTTCCCACCTTCGACACGATTCCCGTCGAGCGCATCAAGCGCGCGGGCGCGATCACGATTGGGAAAACGAATACGCCGGAGTTCGGCGCGGGCTCGCAGACATTCAACAAAGTTTTCGGCGCGACGAAGAATCCCTACGACCTGACCAGGACGTGCGGCGGATCGAGCGGAGGCGCTGCGGTTTCACTCGCCACGGGCATGCTGCCGATCGCCGATGGTAGCGATACGGGCGGCTCTCTACGCAATCCCGCCGCGTTTTGCAGCATCGTCGGTTTTCGGCCTGCGCCGGGCCGCGTGCCGCAGGCGGCGAAAGGAAATGCGTGGTCGACCCTCAGCACGGCCGGGCCGATGGCGCGCAATGTCGGCGACGTGGCGCTGCTGTTGAGTGTCATGGCGGGTCCCGACGATCGCTGCCCGATCGGAATCACGGAGCCGGGTTCAAAATTCACCGCGAACCTGGAGCGCAGCTTCAAAGGTGTCCGCGTTGCGTTCTTCAAGGACCTGGGCGGGATTCCATTCGATCGTCGAATTCGCGAGACGGTGAACGCGCAGCGGCGTGTCTTCGAAAATCTCGGCTGCATCGTCGAGGAAGCCGAGCCGGACTGGTCCGGCGCCGATGAAGCCTTCAATATTTTGCGCGCCTGGAGCTATGCAGCCGGCTATGCGGAACTGGTCCGCACCCATCGCGATCAGGTGAAGGACACCGTCATCTGGGAAGTCGAACGCGGGTTGAAGTACACCGCCGCGGAACTCGCGCACGCCCATACCTTGCACGCGCAGGTGTGGGACCGGATGCGCGCTTTTCAGGAAAAGTACGAGTACTTCATTCTGCCGACTACACAGGTGCCGCCGTTCGATTTGAGCCAGGAATACATCACCGAAATCGAAGGCGTGAAGATGAACACCTACATCGAATGGATGCGGTCGTGTTACTTCATTTCGATTCTGGAGAATCCGTCCATTTCGATGCCGTGCGGTTATACTGCCGAGGGCCTGCCCGTCGGGTTGCAGATCGTCGGCCGGCACCGCGACGAGTTCAGCGTCCTGCAACTGGCGCACGCCTTCGAGCAGGCGACCATTTCCGCCCGCCGCAAGCCTGCGATCATCTGAACATGCTCTTTGGCAATTCGTGCGCCCGAATCGCGGCGGCGTTCTGATCGTTGCGACGAAGATAGATCAAGCTGTAGTCGTCGGCGAAGACCGGAGCCCATTCGGGATCGTGGACGCGCGCCAGCATGAAGCGCTCGGTTTCCGGACGGCTGTTGTATTGCAGTGAAAAAACGATCGCATTGAAGCGATACTTGCGATCCGCCTCCTGCCACGTGGCGTCGTCGGCCTGCATCTTTGTCAGCATTTCGAAGAAGGCGGCGGGATAAGCCTCGGCGCGCGCGTCGACGAAAACGCGATCGGGGAAGCGGTGGAAAATCAGGTAGCCGCCGTTGTTGAAATCGTTGAAAATCGGCCCGGCGACGTGATTTGCCGCGAGAAAATCCGCGGTCGCGTTGACGTTCGGTTTCAAGCCGATGCCTGCTTTTACAAGACGGCCGTCGAACTGCTGCCAGCAGTTCACCAGCGCCACCGTTCCGGCCGCGATCGCGGCAAATCGCAGAAACCTTGCCTGCGCGATTCCCCGCGATTCGAAGATATCCTGCAGGAGTCCGGGAACAATGGCGATCGTCAGCAGAGCGAACACCGGAAAATGGCGGACTGCCGACATCGACAGCACGCCAACCGAGCCGAGCAGCAGCATCTCCGGCCATCGCGGCTCTTTGTTCTTCCCTCCCCAGATCCATCGCGCGATGAACACGATGGCGACCACAGCCAGCAGCACTTTGAAATATCCGTACTGCACCTGCCAGCCTTCTCCGGTTGGGGGTGCGGTGATCGAGTGATTTTCGATCACGTCGAATCCATAATTGCCGTAGATGTTGAACGGATACAGCGCTCCCTTGAGGAACGACGGATTCACCAAAACCGCGGCGGCGGTCAGCGCGACCACCGGGAGCAGAGTCTTGAATCGTTCCTTCAGGCAAAAGGCGCCCAGGATCAGAAATCCGAAGATGAATCCGATATGCAGATTCACCCATAGGATCATCAGGATGGGAATTGTATAGACGCCGCGGTCTCTCTTCGTCAGGAGAAAATAGAAAATCGCCGCAAGAAGGTAGGTGAATGCCTCCGGCCGCACCTCGGCTCGCCACGTGATGATCGGAAGCACCAGCGCGGCCACCGGAGCCGCCAGCACAAGGCTGGAATTTCTTTGGCCGATCCAATAAAAGATCAGCACCGCCGCGCTGACCAGCGACGCGTAGAGCAGCGTCAGGCCTTCGAAGGAAGACATTTTCCAGACCAGATAGAAGACCACGCCAGTCAACCAGTGATGATTGATAAACGGAAAATCGCGCTGCGCGTAGGAATAGAAATTCGTGTGCAGAACGCCGTGACGATCGGCGGAGGAGCCATGCAGGATCACGTCGCCGTTTTTAAGATGGCGGCCCAAGTCGGCCAGCGTAAGGTCCGCCAGTTGGAGCAGGAGCACGAAGCACAGGGCGCCGAGAATCACCGGAACTGCAAGATTTACAATGGGAAACGACGATTTTTCAGTTTTCGCGGGTGCCGCTTTTGCGCCTTTCGCCATGAAGTCCCAATTTTAGCGGAAATGGATGAAATCATCGCGGCGATGCATTCTAACAGGCATGAAACTCACTCTGTCGCTTCTTTTCGCCGCTGCGCTCATGATGGCGGCCGACGTTCCGGCCGAAGGCACCAAGGCCCCCGATTTCACGTTGCAATCGCAGGAAGGCAAAACGGTCAGCCTGCATGACTTCGCCGGGAAATGGGTGGTCCTGTATTTCTATCCGAAAGATATGACCCAGGGCTGCACGATTGAGGCTCGCAATTTCCAGCGCGATCTGGCGCAGTACGATCAGAAGAACGCGGTGATTTTGGGCGTCAGCGAAGATACGGTGAATTCGCACCAGGAGTTCTGCACGAAGGAGAGCCTGACGTTCAAGTTGCTGGCCGACGATAAGCATGAAGTGGCGCCGAAATACGGGTCGCTCGGCGACTACAACGGCATGAAGATCGCGGCGCGCAACACGTTTCTGATCGATCCGAAGGGCATGATCCGCAAAGTGTACGTGAAGGTGAACCCGATGCCGCACAGCGGAGAAGTGCTGTCGGCGTTATCGCAGTTGCACTAAGAATGATGCAGTAGGCGACAGTGTCGAAACGTCAGGACGAATTCGAGCATACGGCCATGCCGCATACGCGGAGCCTGCTTCGCGTCGCGCAACGCCTGACGTCCGACCCTGAAGATCTGGTGCAGGAGACCATGCTTTCGGCCTGGCGCGGATTCGACCAGTTCCGCGCCGGTACGAACATGCGCGCGTGGCTGTTCCGGATCATGATGAACGCATTCCACGCGCGCGGGCGAAAGGCGCGGCCGGCGCTGGTGCCCATCGACGGGCACGATCGCGCGGTCGGCCCGAACATCGCGGAGGCCGCGGAAGTCGCGCAAGCTCTGGATGAACTGGCGGTGGAGCATCGCACGGTGCTGCTGCTGGGCGTGGTCGAAGGATTCACCTGCCATGAAATCTCGGAAATTCTCGGCGTGCCGATCGGAACGGTGACGTCGCGGCTGAGCCGCGCGCGGGAAGCGCTGCGCGGCCGCCTGAGTCCGCGGTGCGCGGCAAAGGAAGCGTCATGAACTGCAAGGACGTATTGGGATTGTCTGCGCTGTACCTCTCCGCCGAACTCGATTCGGAGCGAATGGGCGAGTTTCGCCGGCATCTGGAATCGTGCTCCGCATGCTCGTCTGAAATCGAACATCTGGTCGATCTCGACGCGCGGGTTCGTGACGCGATCGCCGCCGAGCCTGTGGAGACCGCGGCCGTCGAGCAGCGCGTACGCGCGGAGATAGCGGGCGGATCCCGGCGGCGTTGGATCGGAATCGCGGCGAGCGTCGCGGCGGCGGTCGTGATCGCATCCGCGGGGTATCGCGTCTGGGCGGCTCCCGACCGCATCTGCGCGGCGGCAGCGGACGATCATCAACGCGAAGTGGTGGAGGGCGCGCGGAGGGCGTGGCGGTCGGATGCCGCATCGATCGCCGAACTGGCGGATCGCGAGGGTCTTTCATCCGTCGCCGTGCAACGCCTAGCGCCCGAGGGATTCCAACTCGAAAAAGGGAAACTATGCCGCCTGGATGGCCGCGTTTTTCTGCATCTGGTGTATTCCGGCGCGTCGGGAACCGTTTCCGTATTTCTGCGTCAGCGCGATGCCAACCCGATCGCTTCTATTCGCGATGCCACGGCAGGTGCCGAGCACGTCGCGTATTTCGATACGGATCGGGTCAGCGCGTTGGTGGTGTCAGACGGCTCTAAGGAATCGGCTCTCAAAGTTGCCCGATTCGCGGAACGCGTGCTTTAAGCCGTCCGCAATTTCAATGAAGACCCATAGGGCATGGAACCCGCTACAATGGTCCCTTTCGCCGGTAACGGGGGAGGTTTTCATTGAAATTCGTCTGGATTACTCTTGCTGCGGCCGCGCTCGCCTTAGCCGCTGACGATCGCATCACCGCGCCGATCGACTCGAATCAACGAGTCCCTGTGCGAGGCCAGGTGCATCCGGCCGCGCGCGCGGGGATCGATCAGGGCGCACTTCCGCCCGACGCGGAAATCAGTTACGCCACGATCCTGTTGCAGCCCGCGCCGGGGCTCGAGACATTTCTGGCGGAACAGCAGAATCCATCCTCTCCCGAATTTCACAAATGGCTGACGCCGGAACAGTTCGCGGACCGCTTCGGGCTTACGGCCGGCGACACGGTGAAGATCGCGGGCTGGCTGCGCTCACAGGGCCTGCAAGTGCACGACGTCGCGCGCGGGCGGCACTGGATCAGCTTCAGCGGATCGTCCGCCACGATGAGCCGAGCGCTTCGCACCGAGTTTCACCGCATCAACGCGAACGGCAAGACTCATTTCTCGAATACCACCGACCCGCAAATTCCCGCCGCGATTGCCGGCGTCACCGCGGGATTCCTGGGGTTGAACGATTTCGATCCGCAGCCCGCCAGCGTACGCTCCGCGGCGCAGCCGGAAAGCAACGTGGGAACCTCGCATTTCATTGTTCCCGACGATCTTGCGACCATCTACAACATCGCGCCTCTCTATAAAGCCGGGATCGACGGCACGGGCGTGAAGATCGCAATCGTCGGCCGAGCCGATATCAGCCTGAGCGACATCCGCGCGTTTCGCAAGCGCTTCAACCTGCCTCCGAAAGATCCGCAAATCGTGCTGGTGGGGCCGGACCCGGGCGCCAACAGCCTAGGCGATCTGGATGAAGCGAATCTCGATGTGCAATGGTCCGGCGCGGTGGCGCCGAATGCGACCATCGTTTACGTCAACGCGAAGAGCGTGAACACGTCGCTGCTGTATGCGATCGACCAGAACGTCGCACCGGTGCTGAGCGAGAGCTTCGGCAGTTGCGAGCCGGCCTCCCAGCCCGGCATGCGCGTAATCGGGCAGCAGGCCAATGCGCAGGGGATCACCTGGATTGCCGCCTCAGGCGATTGGGGCGCGGCCACCTGCGACTTCACTTCGCCGAGCGAGCAGGCATCCAAAGGATTTTCGACCAGCTTCCCGGCGACGCTTCCGGAAGTCACCGCGATCGGCGGCACCACGTTCAACGATGCGGGGGGCAAATACTGGGCGTCGAGCAATGGCCCGAACCTGGGGTCGGCGCTGTCCTATATCCCGGAAACCGTCATGAACGATACGGCGCAGATCCACGTGCTGCTCGCTTCGGGCGGCGGCGCCAGCGTTTTCTTTTCGAAGCCCTTCTGGCAGGCCGGTCCGGGCGTCCCTGACGACAAGGCGCGCGACGTGCCGGATGTTTCCATGAATGCGTCGGCGGTGCACGACGGTGTAGAGGTGGTGTCGGCGGGAACCCTGATCGCGGTGGGCGGCACCTCGGTGGGCGCGCCGATTTTCGCGGGCGTTACCGGGCTGCTGAATCATTACCTGATGTCCAAATCGACGATTTCCGCGCCGGGGCTGGGCAACATCAATCCGACGCTGTACCGGCTCGCGCAGTCGACCACCGACGTTTTCCACGACGTCACCACGGGAGACAACAAAATTCCGTGCGTGCAGGGATCGCCGAGCTGTGTCGACGGACTGCTCGGCGTGGCGGCGGGCCCGGGATACGATCTGGCGACGGGCTGGGGATCGATCGATGCAAACAACCTGGTCACCCGTTGGACCACCGGAACCGCCAGCACGACGACGTTGACGGCGAATCCCACCATGTACAACCTGGGCGACAAAATTCAGCTCACGGCGGCGGTTTCGGGATCGGGCAGCGTCGCGCCGGCGGGTACGGTGACGTTCATTTCGAACGACGTGGCGGTCGGCTCCGGAACGCTCGCCGGCGGGCAGGTGAGCGTGAGCGCCGACAGCCGCCTGATCGCCGGAGGCAGCGGATTGATCACGGCCGAATACAGCGGCGACGGCGTCTACAACTCCTCCGGGGCCAGCGTGAGTGTCGCTCTGAATCTTCCCTCTTCCGGCTCGCTGGTGGTTCCTTCGGTGACGCCGAATCCGGTCACGCAGAGCGCCACGAACTGGCCCTATACGCTGCGGCTGACGGAAAAGGCCGGCGTCGCGACGAAGCTCACCGGGTTCACCATCAACGGCGTGAACAATCTTTCGGCTTTCCCGAATACCACGATTCCCGCGCGCGGCACGGTTGCGGCGAACCTGGCGGGCAACAATGTCGCCGTCCCATTAAATCGCGTGTATCATTTCGCCGGCGTCGATGCCGATGGCAGAACATGGTCGCAGGATCTGACGGTGCCGTTTGTCGGTCCGCCGGGACCGGCCTTCGTCCCCAAGATCACGCTGACCAGCGTCCCCACGACGGTGCAAAGCAATGCCGCAGCGGGGCGGGCCTGCGCTTATTCGCAGCAGCTCATTCTCGAGGAAACCACCGGGTTTTATCACCTGCTGGAACAGTTGACGGTCGGCACCACCGATATCAGCAACCGCGTTCTCGCGATTTTCGGAACCGACCGCCTGGGTCCGTTCGCTACCCTACACGGAACCGTGTGCTGGCCGGCCTCAACCGCGCCAGGGCCGAAAAATTATCAGATCGTGGCGGTGAGCGAGATCAACACGGCCTCGGTTGCCAGTGTCAGCACGACGCTGGCTCCGGCCGCGGCGAATCCTCCCTCGGCGACCGCCTCGCCGCGCATCGTCGAAATGCTGGCGGACGGCGCTTCGCGGACCGGCGGCGCGACCGTCGACGTGAAATTCAACGGCGGGTCGCCGCAATGGACCGCATCTGTTTATCCCGCCCGCGCCGCAAGCTGGCTCACCGTGTCTCCGCTTTCGGGGACGGGTAACGCTCAGTTGACCGTGCAGGCTTCCGGCGCGGCGATTTCGAACGGCATTTATGACGCGACCATCGTGATTCAGTCGACAGATACGGTTCCTCAGGCGAATACGGTTCGCGTGGTGTTCGCGCTGGGGCAGCGTTTCGATACCGTGATCGATTCGGTCACGAATGCCGCGTCGCCGAATCCGGTCGGCGCACCGGGCGGGATGCTGAAGATTACAGGATCGAATCTGGCCCAAAGGAAACTCACCGGCCCCCTGGTGGAGGGGATTCTTCCGCTCAATCTGGATGGAGTGTCGGTGACCATCAACGGAACCGTTGCGCCGATCTATTCGATCGCGCCCAGCGAGTTGGTGGTGCAGATTCCGTATGAGACGTCGCTCGGGTCCGCGGTGCTGGGCGTGAATAATCATGGCCAGACGGCGCCCTTCGTCTTTGAAGTCGACGTCACCGCGCCGGAGTTATTCAAAACGTCCAACGGATTTCTCTCGCCGACCAGCTCCGCGCGTCCGGGACAAACCATTTCCGCGTTCATGACGGGCGACGGCGATGTATTTCCATTTCTTCCGACGGGCGCTTCCCCGGCTCCGGGAACGACCCCCTTGAATCTGCCCGGACCGGGTCTGCAGGTCGGCGTAACGGTCGGCGGAGTGCGCGCTCCCGTCACCTTCGTCGGCGTCCCGGTCAATCTGGTCGGAGTGACGCAGATCAATTTCACGATTCCCGCCGCGCTGCGCCCCGGGCTGCATCCGGTGGTGGTGAACGTCGGCGGCGTGCTCAGCACCGCGGGGACGGTCAGCGTGGCGGCCCGGGCCGGAAATTAGCCGCCCGGGCGCGTCATCGCTTTCGGATCGATCCACACGTCGAACTGCTCCGGCGTAACGAAGCCGGAGCGGATCGCCGCGTCGCGAAGCGTCAGTCCGCCGTGATGCGCCGCGATCGCGATCTTCGCGGCTTTTTCATAGCCGATGTGCGGATTGAGCGCGGTCACCAGCATCAGGTTCGCCGCGAGATGGGCGGCGATTCTTTCGCGGTCCGGCTCGATCCCGCGGGCGCAGCGTTCGTCGAAGCTGCGGATCGCGTCTGCCAGCAGCTCGATCGATTGCAGCACGTTGTGCAGCATCACCGGCTTGTACACGTTGAGCTGAAAATTTCCTTGCGATCCCGCGAATGCGACGGCATGATCGTTGCCGAACACCTGCACCGCGACTTGCGTCAGCGCCTCGCACTGCGTCGGATTCACTTTGCCCGGCATGATCGACGAGCCAGGCTCGTTTTCAGGAATCAGCAATTCGCCGATTCCGGTGCGCGGCCCGCTGGCATGCCAGCGGACGTCGTTGGCGATCTTCATCAACGCTCCCGCCAGCGTGCGGAGAGAAGCGCTTGCCGTGACCATCGTGTCGTGCGCCGAGAGCACCGCAAATTTGTTCGGCGCGGAGACAAACGGCTTGCCGGTTTCCTCCGCGACGAATCGTGCGCCGACTTCGCCGAACTTCGCAGGTGCATTCAGTCCTGTCCCGACCGCTGTCCCGCCGATGGCGAGCTCATAAAGAGCCGGAAGCGCGTTGCGAATCCCTTGCATCGCCTGATCGATTTGCGCGACCCAGCCCGAGATGACCTGACCCAGCGTGATCGGCGTCGCGTCCTGCAAATGCGTCCGCCCGGTCATGACGACGTCGTCGAACGCCGCCGATTTTTCGGCGAGTGTCGCTCGCAGCGCAGTCAGCGCAGGCAGCAAGGCGTTCTCGATCTGCTCAACCGCGGCGATATGCATGATCGTGGGAAACGCGTCGTTCGAGGACTGGCTGCGATTCACATCGTCATTGGGATGAACCGGCTGCTTCGACCCGACCACGCCTCCCGCGAGCTGAATCGCACGATTCGCGATCACTTCGTTCGCGTTCATGTTCGTCTGCGTGCCGGAGCCGGTTTGAAACACGACCAGCGGGAATTCCGCGTCCCAGCAGCCGTCGATCACTTCCTGCGCGGCACGCGCGATCAGATCCGCTTTGGATGCGTCGAGCACGCCGAGCTCACGATTCGCCAGCGCGGCGCATTTTTTCAGCACGCCCAGCGCGCGGATCACCGGCCGCCGCCAGGCGTGCGTTTCCGTGCCGATCGGAAAATTGTGCCGCGAGCGCTCGGTCTGCGCTCCCCACAGATGCTCGCCCGGAACTTCGACCGTGCCGAAGGAATCCGTTTCGATTCGTCCCATAGGTTCACCGTATCACCGTAAAATAGACCGATGGCTTTGCTCTGGAGCCTGATCTATGTCGATCCGTTGATCATTGCGTCAACCGTCGGATTCGGCATCGTCAGCGTGGTTCAATCTTTTTTCGACGACAGCGGCGATTCGATGGCCGCGACCGCGCGCGCGTGGGCGCGTTCGCTGGTCCGCATTACGCGCGTGCGCGTCACGGTGGAAGGGCTCGAAAAGATCGATCCCAATCGCCCCTATATTTTTACCGCGAATCATTTGAGCTACATGGATACTCCGGTCGTGCTGAGCCGCATCTCGGTGCGGTTTCGATTCATGGCGAAATCGGAGCTGTTCAAAATTCCATTCCTGGGGACTCATCTGGAGCAGGCCGGCCATATTCCGGTCCCGCTGGAGGACCCGCGCGCCGCGGTGAAGACGCTGTGGCTTGCCGCGCAGACCATCCGCGAAAAGGGAGTTTCGATCCTGATCTTTCCTGAAGGCGGCCGCTCCGAAGACGGCGTGCTGCAGGAATTCAAGGAAGGCGCCGCCTATATCGCCATCAAAGCCGGCGTGCAAATCGTTCCCATGGCGCTGGTGGGGACTCGCGAGATTCTCGCCATGCACTCGAAAGTATTTCGCCCTGGGCCCGTCACGCTGCGCATCGACGATCCGATCTCGACCGAGGGATTAAAACTCAGCGACCGCGGTGAACTCACCGCGAAAATTCGCGAACGGATCGTCGCGATGCTGAATGCCGGCCACTAGAACAGGCGGTTGTCTCTAACGAGCGCGGCAGCCTGGCTGTTTCGGGCGCAGCCACTATGCGATAAGACCGCGCTCGCGGACCATCGCCAGCGTGTCATCCAGCGCGAGCTTCAACCGGGCGAACAACAGGTCGATCTCCGCCTCGGTAATGATCAGCGGCGGACAAACCGCGATTGCATCGCCGATCGCGCGAACGATCAGCCCGTGATGCTGCGCGCGCTTGGCCAGATACGGAGCCACCGCGTCCTTCGCGTCGAAGGAAGCCTTCGTCGATTTGTTCTTCACCAACTCAATGGCGCCGACCAGTCCCACGCCGCGCGCCTCACCGACGATCGGATGATCGCCCAACTCGCCGAGCCGCTGCTGCATCCGCGGCGCGACCGCCCGAACGTGCGACACGATATCGCGCTCTTCGTAGATCCGCAGCGTTTCGAGCGCCACCGCCGACGACACCGGATGTCCGCTATACGTAAACCCGTGCGCGAACACGCCGATTTTTTCCGATTCGCTGACCAGCGCCGAATACACCGCCTCCGACACCATCACCGCCGCGATCGGCACATACGCCGACGAAAGCGCCTTGGCGCAGGTGAGCATGTCGGGATGCATGCCGTACGTCGTCGAGCCCCACATGTTGCCGGTGCGTCCGAAGCCGCAGATCACCTCATCGGCGATCAGCAGAACGTCGTACTTCTTCAGCACCGCCTGAATCTTTTCCCAATACGTCGCCGGCGGTAGAATCACGCCGCCCGCGCCCATCACGGGTTCGGCGATAAACGCCGCAATCGTCTCGGGACCTTCTGCAAGAATCCGCTGCTCCAGCGATTCGGCCAGCCGAGTCGAAAACGCTTCTTCCGATTCGCCCGCCTGAGCGAAGCGATACCAGTGCGGACAATCGACGTGCAGAATATTCGCGATCGGCAAATCGAAGTCGCGATGATTGTTCGGCAGCCCGGTGAGGCTCGCGCTGGCCACCGTGACGCCGTGATACGCCTTCATCCGGCTGATGATTTTCTTTTTCTTCGGCCGCCCCAGTGCGTTGTTGTAATACCAGACCAGCTTGACCACCGTATCGTCCGCTTCCGAGCCGGAGTTGACGAAGAACACCTTCGACATCGGCACCGGCGCGATGCTCAACAATTTTTCGGCAAGGTCGATGCCCGTATCCGTCGCCTTGCCGGCGAACGTGTGATAGTAGGGCAGCTTCAGCATCTGCCGGTAGGCGGCTTCGGCCAGGCGCTTTTCGGAAAATCCGAGACTCGCGCACCACAGCCCCGCGAGCCCCTCGATGTAGCGCTTGCCGTTTTCGTCGATCACGTAAATGCCGTCGCCCTCCGTGATCACGATCGGGCCTTCGGACTGGTGGACCTTCAGATTCGTGTACGGATGAATCGTCGTCGCGATGTCGCGCGCGGCAGACTTGGTCGCGCTGCTCACAGAAGCTTGTGCCATATTGTCATCCTACTGGTTGCCGCGCGCCGGCGGCGGACCCAGCAGATCCTCCGTCGACGTGCTGCTCACGCCGAAGCGCGGGTTGATGTATTTTTCGAGGAACGCCAACTGCCGGCGCCACGCGTCCAAGCGGTGATCGCGCTGCGAAAATCCGTGCAGCTCGTTCGGATAGGTGTAGTAATAATACGTCTTGCCGGCGGCTTTCAGCGCGCGGGCGAACTGCGCCGATTCGTACGGCGGCACCTGCGGATCGTTTTCGCCATGCATGATCAGCAGCGGCGTCTTGATCTTTGAAATCTGCAGCAGCGCGTCCGCGTTGCGATAAACTCCGGGCTTTTCTTCGGGAGATCCGCCCATCTTCATCGCCCAGCGGACTGCCGAGTTGCGATTCGTACGCTCGTTGAACGTCGCGCGATCCACCACGCCGTACAACTCGATCGCCGCCGCGAACAGGTCGGGATATTTCGTCACCGCATAGGCGACCATCGTTCCGCCGTGGCTGCCCCCGCCGATCGCCAGCCGCTTCGGATCAGCCAGCCCCTGCGCCACCAGATAATTCGCGCCCGCCGCGACATCGTCCATTTCGCCGTTGCCCGACTCTTCCACATTCATGTTGCGGAATTTCTCGCCGTACCCGGTGCTCCCGCGATAATTCGGCTCCAGCACGACGTAGCCCTGCTGCGCCAGATATTGCGCCCAGCCGTCCAGTCGAAACGTGTCCTGTCCTTCCGGCCCGCCGTGGATCCACAACACCGCGGGTCCCTTCTTCGCCGTACGCGGCTTGTACAGCATCGCCGCGATCTTCGTTCCGTCTTTGCTCGCGTAGTGAACCACCTCCGGCATCACCAGCGCGTCGCCGCTGAAGTTCAACGGCGTGGTATGCGTCAGGAATTTCACGTCGCCCTTGAGCGGAGCCTCCACCAGGTCCGCCGACGACTGCGGCGACACGTGATGAAAATAAATCTTCGCGCCGTCCGCCGACCAGAACGGAGCCGAATCGAGCCCGGGCGTCGTGAATCGAGCCGCCATGCGCGCCGCGCCTCCGTCCACAGGGACCAGCCAGATATGCGATTGCTCCGGCGTCTCTCGATTCGAAATCACGGCCAGCGATTTTCCGTCGGGCGAAAACGTTGGGTTCGAATCTTCCCACTCGCCATGCGTCAACGCTTTCGGCGCGCCGCCGTCCACCGGAATCAGATAAACGTTATTCCATCCCGACTCCTGCAGGATCACTGCCAGCGATTTCCCGTCCGGCGACCAGTGCGCTTTTCCGATCGACCATCCGCCGCCGCGATCCGTCTTCGCCGTGTAAATCGTTTGTGCGTCGCTTGCCGTGCCTTTCGACGAATCGAACCTGACGACGTTGAGTTTCCCGCTGAACATCTGCGGCGATCGCTCCGTATAAGAGATGCGCGTCCCGTCCGGCGACCACGCCGCCCCTTCTTCGTCGGCGTTGGCGGCCGTCAGATAATCCTGCGACATGCCGTCTTCGCTCACCACCATCATGTTGTTATGCCCGCGACGTCCCGTTTCGAAAAGAATCCAGTGTCCCTTCGGCGACCATTGCGGCTGACGATCGGAGGCCTGCCGCGGATCGCCCGGACCCGCCGCGGCATTCGTCAAGCGACGCGGCGCGCCGCCGTTGGCCGAGACAACCCAGATGCCGCCCTGGCTCGCGTAGGCGATCATGCGTCCGTCGGGCGACCAGCTCAGGCCGGATTTTCCGCCCGCGCTACTGGTAAGCGGCGTGAGCCACCCGCCTTCGGACGGCATCAGCACGATCTGCCCGCCGCGCGCCGTGGCGAAAAGTTTTCCATCGGGAGAAAGCGCCGTTTCGCCGATGCCTTCGACGGAAACGATATCGTCCAGTGTCAGCCGATGCGTCTGGGCTGCGAGAATTCCGCAGCCGGCGAGGAGTAGGGTGAGGGCTCGCATGGCAAGAATTCTATCAAGCCAGGCTGCGCACCGCCGCCTCCACTTCCTCCGCGGAGCGCGCAAAATCCGCCCCCGACAATCGCATCGGCTTGCCGAACTTCAACTCGACTCTTCCGGATCTCGGCCACTTCCAGCTTCGATGCAGGACTTTGTCGAGCCCCACGATTCGCACCGGGACCACCGGCAGATCGAGATGCGACGCGATCATCCCCACGCCCGGTTGGAAGCGATGAATCTCGCCGGTTTCGGTACGGTCGCCTTCGGGAAAAATCAGGATCGACCAGCCTTGTTCCGCCAGTTCGCCCATGTAGCGAATCGTCTGCCCCGCGCCGGCTTGCCTTTGCGGAATCGGAAACGCGTTGAATACGAATGTAGCCAGGCGATAGTACAGCGAGTTGAGCAAGACCTCGCCGCGACGATACCGCTCCGGAAAAAAATGCGGATCGAAAAACTCCTTCGCCATCGCCGTCGCGAGACGATAGCGCCATCGGGAAGGAAGCGCCGCCAGAATCACCGGCAGGTCGAAATGACTCTGATGATTCGACGCGAAGATCGCCGGGCCTTGGATCGAGTCCAGATTCTCGCGTCCATAAACTTTGACGTGCGCGAAGATCCGCAAGAGCGGCAATAGAAAATACGGTAGGGCCAATCTTCGAACGCCGCGCGCGGCGCTCGATCGGCTGTAGGTAGGAAACTGTATCGACTCCGCTTCTGCGAGCGCCGGTTTGGCGAGGTCCGCGATCGTCTTCACCGACGCGAACGCCTGCTCGTCGACTTCCGTGTCGAGCTTCTGCTCCAGTTCCAGCATCAGTTGCACGCGATCGAGCGAACTCAGGCCCAGCTCATCGAGCGTCGTTTCCGGCGTGATCGTGCGCCCGGGTGCATATTTCTGAATCAGCGCGGCGAGCGGATTCTCCGCGTGCGGAGCCGCCGAGCCCGTGGCAATCGTCTGCGCGATCAACGCATGCTTCAGCTTGCGCGTCGATTGGGTGCGCGGCAGTTCATGTTCCGGCCAAACCGAAATTTGCCGGATTTTCTGATGATCCTCCAGCCGCTGATTCGCTTCGCGGACCACTTCCTCTGCGCTCGCTCCGGGTTCGAGCACTAGCACCGCATGGACGCGGTCCTTGCCGATCACCGCCGATTCGCGCACGCCCGCGATCCGGTCCAAAACTTTCTCGACGTCCTCCGGAAAAACCTTGAGCCCTTCCGGTGTGACGATCATTTCTTTTTTTCGCCCGCGGATCTGCAGATGGCCTTCGGCGTCCACCTCGCCGATGTCGCCGGTGTGAAACCAGCCGTCCTCGAACACCGGAGTCGCTTCACCGAAATAGCCGCGCGTCACGTTTTCTCCGCGCACCAGGATTTCGCCGTCATCGGCGATCTTCACGTCGACGCCCGCCAGCGGTTTCCCCACCGTGCCGCCGCGGACATGAAACGGATGGCTCAGCGTGACGATCGGCGCCGTCTCCGTCAGCCCGTAGCCCTGCACCACGACGTAGCCCAGGTGCTGCCAGAATTTTTCCAGGTCCGCAGCGAGCGGCGCGCCGCCCGAGATGAAAGCCCAGAATTTCCAGCCGAATACGCGATGGACGCGCCGGAATCGCCACCAGCGCACCGGCCACTTGCCGCGATCGAGCCGCGGATCGTCCACCTCGGGAAACCGGTGCGCCACGAAATCCCGCAACACTTCGAGGATCTTCGGCACCGCGACGATCGCCGAAATCCTGCGCGACCGAACCTGCCTCACAATCTCCTGCGCCGCGGTGGTCGACAGAAAAACCACGGAAACCGGAATCAGCGGCGGAATGAATAACGCGAGCGATTGTCCGAACAAAT
>JAIQFJ010000073.1 GCA_020073325.1 Terriglobia bacterium
GCAGCGCTGCCCCCTTGGGTGATAGCGCGTGCCGGCCGTCGATCCCATCGGACAGCCGCGCCCGTCAGGGCGGGGTTCGAAACGAGAAGGAATCGCCCCCGTCAACGCGCGGGCCGGTCGTGAGCTTTTCACCCAGATTCGTCAGGGCCGGGGCAGCGGTGCGAAAGCAGAAATACCCGCCCCTTCGCGGTCGCGGCTGTTTGTCAGCGCAGGGCGCTCGCGGCGTCGAATCGCGCTGCCCGGCTCGCCGAGCCGCGAAGATCGACCGGATCTTCGCCCTGCGTTAGAATTAGCGCGACCTGCCAAAAAGCCGCGACTGTTTCTTTCGCACAAACCGCTCGCTTAAAAAGAAAAACGCGCTCCATTCCCGTTACGCTTGGAAGCGCGACAGCGATGGAGCGCGTCAGTCTATTTAGTGAAAGAGGGAACTACCAGCGCGAGCCGCGGTTTCCACCGCCGCTGCGACGTCCGCCGCCGCCGCCGAATCCGCCGCCGCCCTGAGGCTTCGGACGAGCTTCGTTCACATTGAGCGCACGGCCGTTCATTTCGGCGCCGTTCAGGCCCGAAATCGCGTTTTCCGCGTCGCGCTTTTCCGTCATTTCGACGAAAGCGAAACCGCGGGGCTGGCCCGAGTCGCGATCCGTCACGATGCTCACGCGCTCGACGTTGCCATACTGCGCAAACGCAGCATGTAATTCATCCTGCGTGGTTTGGTAGCTGAGATTTCCGACAAAGATGTTGGTCATTGAATTTCCTTTACAGAGTTAGATTGTCCTTGTCAGACTGCTAGAAACCTGAAATCCAGGGATGCTGCGGCCAGAAGGCACTCGCGAGTGGACGGAGGCGGGCAAAGACACCAACATAATAACACAGAAAGTTCCGATACGTGCCGGCATGTAACAGTTTCAGGAATGCAGCACCGGCTCGGAATGCGGCGGAGCCTCGGTAAGCCGCAGCGGATCGCTCGGCATAATGATCCAGGCGACCAGGTACGCGATCAGCCCCGCGCTCGGCGGGCACAGCGCCAGAACCACCGCGATCAGCCGGACCAGCGTCACATCGACTCCCAGGTAGCGCGCGAAGCCGGCGCATACCCCGGCGATCTTGCGATCCTCCCGCGGCCGGCTCAACTTGGGATAAGGCTGCATCGAGTAGGCATTGTTCGCCGTCGGCGAGCCGCAGTCCGAACAGAATTTCGCTTTATCCTCCAACCGGACGCCGCATTTCGTGCAGAACATAAGATGGCCTCTGCTCAAGAGTACGTCGCGCGGCCGCGCTCTGTTCCCGCGAATTCGGCCACGTCGATCGAGCGCATGGCCCGCCGGATGCGAAAAACGTCGCGCAGGTTCTGCATGTTTCCGCGCACCAGTTCCAGGCGGCTGTCGCGATCGTCGCGCCATTCGACCGGAATCTGCGCCACGCGCAGCCCCATCTTCTGCGCCAGGGCGAGAATCTCGATGTCGAACATGTAGCCGTCGATTTTCTGGAGCCTGAAAATCCGCTCGGCGATTTCCCGCCGGAAAAATTTAAAACCGCACTGGGTGTCCGGAAATTCCGCCAGCCCCAGGATCGCGTGCAGCGCGATGGCGAATCCGCGCGAGCCGATCCTGCGGTACCAGGGCTGCGGCTGCCGCACCATCGACGGATCGAGCGCCCTCGATCCGATCGCAATGTCAAATCCCCCGGCGAACTTCGCCTGAAATTTGTCGAATTCCTGAATGGGAACTTTGTTGTCGGCATCGGCGAATCCGACGATGTCGCCCGTGGCATGGGCCATCGCCGTGCGGACGCCGCGTCCTTTGCCGAGCCGCTCGCGATTCCCGGTCACGGCGACCGCCGGATTTTCCAGCGCGATGCGTGCGGCGATCGCGCGCGTATCGTCCTCGCCGTCGGCCGCAACGATGATCTGGTAGATCCATCCGCGCCGCGTGAAATACGCCGCCGCTTCGCCGACGGTGCGCGCAATCGTGGCCGCTTCGTTGAACGCCGGAAGAATCAGGCTGATGTGCGGCCGGGGTGCTGCTGCCACTTAATTAGGTTAGACCAAACCAATCGCCGTCGTTAGATCTGGCCCACCCAATCCGGCCCCGCGACGCTCCGCCACTTCGCGCGGATTCTTTCGACCAGCGCCGCATCCAGCGGTCCCGCATCCAGCAGCCGCGCGTTCGCCGGCCAGCGATCCGGTTTGGTGGTGCCGACGATCGCCGTCGCCACGCCCGGCTGCGCCAGCGTGAACCGCAGCGCGATCGAAATCGATTCCGCCAGGCCATCCATCAGAAAATCGTATTTCAGCTCCTGCAGACGGTCCCAATAAACGTGATGATACGCGCTCGCCGGCTTGCGCCCCGTCTTCCAGGCCGCATTCGCGATGGGACGCTTGGCGATGATGCCCATCCCCGCGGCGTGCGCCGCCGGAAGCGTCGTGTCGATCGAGGACTGGTCCGCGATGTTCAACGACGTCTGTAGCGTATCGAACACGCCGCATTCGACGGCATAGCGCGCGGCGTCGCCTTCACCGCTGAACCCGATGAAGCGCGTCTTTCCCGCTTCGCGCGCGCGCCGCAGCACCTCGATCGCTTCACCCTTGGCGAGCGTCGACTCTCCGCAGCTATGCAACTGAATCAGGTCGACGTGATCGACACCCAGGTCCGCCAGGCTTTTTTCGATGGACCGCGAAAGCGCAGTCGCGTTCCACGATGCCGGATCGTCCGAGCCGGGCTCTCCACATTTCGTGAACAGAAAAAATTCCGAGCGCCGCGAGCCCACCGCCGCCGCGATTTTCTTTTCGCTGTCCGGATACATGGCCGCCGTGTCGATCACGTTGAGGCCCGCATCCAGGGCGGAATTCAGCAGCCGGTCGACATCCGCCTGCGCCGCTCCTTCAAATCCGATCTCCGCGCCGCCGAATCCGAGCACACTGACGCGCATGCCCGTCCTGCCGAGTTGCCGTGTCTCCATTACTGTGGTCTTGCGGCGATCCAGTATCCGTCGCGCGTCCGCACCGTCAGGCCCGGCTTGGCGATATCGACGACGATGCGATGATAGCCGCCCTCGTCCTGATTGTTCGGGCTGAACGTCAGCAGATACTGGCTGTGGAGTTCATCGCCCAACTGCGCGACATCCCTTTCCAGCGTCTTCTGGTTCTTGAACGAAAATTCACGCCCGCCCGTATACTTCGTGTACACGTCCAGCGGATCGGGCACGAAGATTCCCTTGGCCGCGTCGAAAATATCCTTCAGCGCGGGGACCCAGTTGCCCATGTTCATCTGCGACTCGGTGGTCTGCGTGTTGATCTGTCCCAGCGGCAGCGGCGTCGCGCCCGGGGGCAGGGAATACTGGCTGGGACGATTCGGCTGCGGCGTGCCGGTCAGCGACGCAAGCAGCTGCGAAACATTCACGGAATAAATGTAGACATTGGCGAAATCGGCTGCCGTCATCACTTCACGCGATTTAATGGTGCTGCCCTTGTCGCGATTTTCCGCGATCAGGACCAGAATGCGGCGCCGCGAACGGTCGCGCGACTTCAGCAGGTTCACCGATTGCATCACTCCGTCATTCAGCGCCGACGTATAACTGCCCGCGTGCAATTTCTTGAACGCCGCGTCGATCTGCGCCGCGTCATTCGTGAACGGGGTCAGCGTCTGGACCCGATGGTCGAACGCCAGCACCGCCATTTCGCCTTCCTCGCCGATCACCAGCGATTCGAAAATGGTCGAAATCTTCTGAATGCTCGGCAGAATTTTTTCGACATCGGCGTTGGCCTGGATCGCCACCACCATCGAGATCGGATGATTGGTCACGTCCTGCGTGATCTTCTGCAGCTTGCCGTTATCGTAAAGCCGGAAGTCGTACGCATTCAGGCCCGGAACAAAGTTGCCGCTCTTGTCGAGCACGGTCACCGGAGCCAGCACGTTCAACGTCGTGATCACGAACGGCTTGTCTCCCGGCTCCTGAGCCGCGAGCAAGATCGCCAGCGAGAAAAAGACTATGCCTTTGCGCATGAAGCTCCTGTTCAGTTAGATGCTGCGCTCAGGACGACGGTTTCTGCACATGCTCCGTGCGCCCATGTAGTAAATCAACCACATGCGGAATTAATTCGCACACCGCATTCAATGAATCTACCGCACCGCGCGGCGATCCGGGAAGCGTAACGACCAGCATCGCCCCACGCGTGTAAGCCGACCCGCGCGAAAGCGGAGCGAATTTCGTCGATTTGCGCCCCTCCGCGCGCATTACTTCGCCGAACCCCGGAATTTCGCGATCCGCAATCGCGCGAATCGCCTCCGGCGTCACATCTCGAGGAGCAATTCCGGTGCCACCCGTGGTCAGCGTCACATCCACATCGAGCGACGCCACCATGTGCGAAATCGCTCCGGCTTCATCCGCGACGATGCGCGTTTCCGCGACCGTCCAACCCAGCTCCGCAACTCGCGACGCCAGCGCCGGACCGGAACGATCCGCACGCGTCCCGGCCACCGCCGAATCGCTCACCGTGACGATCGCGGCGCGAATCATCTTTTGAAATCCCCGCTCTTGCCGCCGGTCTTCGTCAGCAAAAAAACATCCTGGATCTCGATGGATTTATCGAGCGCCTTGGTCATGTCGTACACCGTCAGCGCCGCCACCGACGCAGCGGTCAGCGCTTCCATCTCGACTCCTGTTGGCCCCGTCGTGGCGACGGTCGCCGTGATGCGCACTCCCTTTTTCTCGACAGCCGCCGCGACGTCCACGTGCGAGAGCATCAGCGGATGGCACATCGGAATCAGCTCCGAGGTTTTCTTCGCCGCGCTGATTCCCGCGAAGCGCGCGACTTCCAGCGGATTGCCCTTAGGATTTTTCGGCAATGTTTTCAGCACCGCCGGTCGAATCTTCACGAACGCCTGTGCGGTCGCGGTCCGCTTCGTGGCCGATTTTTCGGAAACGTCCACCATGCGGGCGCGTCCCGCGTCGTCGTAATGCGACAGCTTTTTCATTTCATCAGCACCCGTATGTCATCGCCGGCGTTCCACGATTCGCGATCCGCATCCGCCACCAGAAAACAATTCGCGCGAGCCAGCGCCGCAATGTCGCCCGAGCCCTGCCACGGCTGCGGCGTAATCGTCGCGCCGTCGGCACTTAGTGTCGCCGGAAGGAATCGCGTCAGCCCTGTTTTGTGATGGAACTCGCGTGTGAGCTTCGCGCGCAACAGCGGCAGGGTAGGCGTCGCGCCGCTCATTTTTTCGACTGCCGCGCGCGCGAAAATTTCGAAGGTCACCATGGTCGACGCGGGATTCCCCGGCAATCCGAAAAAAAATTTCCCTCGCGCCGATCCGAACACCAGCGGCTGCCCCGGCTGGATCAAAACACGATCGAAGAAAAATGTCGCGCCCAGATCCGCCAGGACTTTTTCGACGATGTCGTATTTTCCCGCGGACACGCCGCCGGAAAGCAGCAGCAGGTCTGATTCGAGCCCGCGCTCGACCAGCATGCGCGTCGATTCGTAATTGTCGCGTGCGACCGGCAGCATTTCCGCAACGCCGCCCGCCCGGCGGACCTGCGCCGCCAGCGACCACGCGTTCGAATTGCGAATCTGAAATTCTTGCGGCTCGACACCCGCTTCAACGATCTCATCGCCCGTCGGCAGAATCGCCACACGCGGCCGCCGGTACACCGGCACGCACTGTTTCCCGACCATCGCCAGCAGCGCGACCTCGGTGAACCCCAACCGCTTTCCGCTCTCTAGAATCGCCGCTCCGGCCGCCGCCTCGACGCCGCGCGGATTGAAATTATCTCCGGTTTTCGCCGGCCGATCAATCACGACGCGATCGCCTTCACGGCGCGTATGCTCGATCATGATCACCTGATCGGCGCCCGCCGGCAACGGCGCGCCGGTCATGATCTCGACCGCTTCCCCCGCTCCCACCGATCCGGAAAAAACTTCGCCCGCCCGAACCTCGCCGATAATGCGCAGCGTCCCCGGCAGATCCGCCGACCGCACCGCGTATCCGTCGCGCGCCGACCGCGCAAACGGCGGATAATCGCGATCCGCGTGAATCGGCTCGGCAAGCACGCGCCCGTCCGCATCGCCCAGCGCGATTTGTTCGATGTCGCCGGCGGCGCGAGTTTCGCGCAACACACATTCCCGAGCCTGTTCGAAAGTCAGAGTCATCTGCGCTCTAGCCCCCGCCATCACTCGCGGGGTTTGCCCGATTCGTCCACGTGATGCACGTTCAAGCCACAGTGTATCGCCGCACCGCCGCCGCCCGTCCCGTCGATTCATCCACCTCGACGATCACGCCGTGGAGTTCGCCGCCGTGCCGTGCCGCTTCCATCCGCACCGGCAACTGCGTCAGGAATTTCTGCAGCACGATGTCTTTATCCACGCCGATCACCGAATAATACGGCCCCGTCATTCCCGCATCGGTCTGATACGCCGTGCCGTTGGTCAGAATGCGCGTGTCCGCTGTCGCGATGTGCGTGTGCGTCCCGACCATCGCCGAAATGCGCCCGTCGAGATACCAGCCCATCGCCATTTTTTCGCTGGTGACCTCGGCATGAAAATCGAGGAACCTCACCTTGACGCTTTCGGGCAGCTCCGCCAGCAACGCATCGGCTTTGCGAAACGGACAATCGGTTTGCGGCATGTAGACGCGGCCCTGCAGATTGAGGACCGCGCATTCGACGCCGTTGCGCGCCGTCACGACGACCACGCCGCGCCCCGGCAGTTCCTCAACGTAATTCCCCGGACGCAGCAGCCGCGGCTGGCGCGCGAAGTAGTCGTAAATTTCGCGCTTGTCCCAGATATGATTGCCGCTGGTCAGCACGTCGAGCCCATAGCCGAAAAGATCCTCGGCCAGCTGCGGCGTGATGCCGAAGCCGCCCGCGGAATTTTCCGCATTGGCAATGGTCAGATGGATGTTCTCCGCCGCGACGATGTCTTTCAGGTGCCGCGCGACGAGGTTCCGCCCAATGGAACCGAAAATGTCACCGATAAAAAGTAGATTGGTCAGGCCGGTCTGCGATTTCTAAGGAGCGCACCACCGAGCCGTCCTAGCCCCCGTCATTGACCCTGAACTTAACAGGGGGGATCCTCCGCACACCTTCAGGCTTCTCCATGGCGGCCGTTAAGCCACCGGAGCTTGCTCACCGGCGTTTAAAACGAGCTAGATCCCATGACATTGACTGTTGGATCAATTTATGGAAGCCGCACACAAACCAAGCAGGAACGCTCCTGAATGATGATAGCAGAGAGTCTTGGGAAAATAAGGACATGAACTTCATCGTCGCGCAATCATCCCTGCGATGTTCGGGTTAGCGCTTCTTGCGAGGCGATTTCGATTTGGCGATCGGACCGCCCATGTTGACTGCCCCGATTTCGAGTGGAACCGTCAGCGTCAACGAATGCTCGCGGTCTACGCTCGCGCTTTGGACGCGCGGAAGGAAGCCAGGCATCTCGATGCGCACCGTGTAGCGCCCTGCAAGAAGCTCGTGTGCGTCAAAGCGCCCACTGGAGTCGGAGACGGTCCGAATCTCTGTGCCGTCCTCTTCGTTACGAATCGAAATGCGCGCGTTCTGAATGACGGCGCCGGTCGTGTCTATCACGGTGCCCGAAATTGCGATTCGATCGCTCTCAACCACTTGCATCACGACGGCTTTCTCGGAAGGACGGCTCTGCGCGTAAGCGGCGCCGCTAAGACCGAGCAGCCCCGAGATGGCGAATTCGGCGCGTCGCCGGAAACGAATGGCCTTCGCGCGCAGGCCAATGGGAAATCCTCGGTGAGAATCGTCCCGTCCTGGCGACGATAGAACCGCGTGCACAGCTCGCCCGCCTTGTCGCGCAGCAGCACTTCCGCCTGCGCCCGCGACATTGCCGAAAGATTGTAGACGTTCTTCTCGCAGTGCGAACAGAAGCGCACGCGATCGTCGCCTTTCATCAGGTTCCAATCCGCCGAGCACGGCGACGCAACCTTGATCCGGTCAAGCATGCTCATGTCGTACTCCCATGAACCGCGACCGAAGGGAGCGGCCAATGCCCGTCGCCATTCGCTTCGGCGCTCGCCGCTCCCTACGGTCGCGGTTCAGTGAACATGTGTCGAAGAGATCGGGTGCCGCCAGCGAACGTCGCGATTGCAGGACCGTACATGTCGCGTTCGATCGATTCCGACACGCTAAGCTCCCTTCAGAACTTCCGCAATGTCCTTCTCTAAAATCGCGCCTTCTTTGATGACCCGCCAATACGGCTCCGTCACATCCACCGTGGTCGCGCCCGTGCCGGTGGCGAGGCCGCCGTCGAGCACCAGATCCAAGCAGCCGTCCATCGACCCGAAAACTTCAATGCCGCTCGCGCAGGTCGGCGATCCGGATTTATTCGCGCTAGTCGAAATCAGCGGCTGGTTCAATCGTTCCAGCAGCGCGTTCGCCGTCTTCGATTTCGATTGCCGCACCGCCACGCGACCTGTATTTCCCGTGACCTTCAACGGCACGCGCGACGACGCCGGAGCGATGATCGCCAGCGGTCCCGGCCAGAAATGCCGCGCGAGCAAGTGAAACCGCGCGGGCATCTCCTTACATAATTCCTCGGCCATCAGGATGTCGCTCACCAGCATCGGCAGCGACCGGTCCATCTCGCGGCGCTTGGCTTCGAACACGCGGCGAACCGCGTAAAGATTCAGCGGATCCGCCACCAGCGTGTACAGCGCGTCGGTCGGGATGGCGACCACGCCGCCACGGCGGATCACGGCCGCGGCCCGCTCGATGGCTTTTTCGCCGGGATGCTCAGCATCGATTTCGATCAGATCCGTCGCCACGATAGATTTAGTGTAGCGGTTTATAGGACAAAGTTGATCGAGCCTGTGGGGCCGGCAGCAATGCCGGCGAGCCGCCAGCCTGGCGGCTTATCGTCGGTCGAAAAAAACCCGGCTGGCCGCTACGATACGCGGCATCGCTACCCTTTGGTGCCGAAAATCGCGTAGTCCAGCCCGCCGAAAAACGCGTCGCGGACCGGCGCCGGCAGCTCCGCCAGCGACGGCATCGACTCCACCGCCGGCTCCAGCCGTACGACTTCGATGTTCACGAATCCCGCCTCTTCCATATAGAACCGCGAGAGCGGCGGCGGCACCGGACGCGTATGCGTCGGATCGAGATAAAAATGCGTCGCGAAAATCGCCAGGCACTCCGGGTTCGGCGTCTCGATCGCCAGCAGCGCCCCGCGATTCATTTTTTTCGCCAATAAATTGATCAGATCGGGCAGCCGCTCCGGCGGCAGATGCTCCACCACCTGCGAACAGTACACGCCGCCCAGCGATTGATCCGCCAGCGAATCGAGATACGCGAACAACTCGGCGCGCTCCGCAAGCAACCCTTTCGAGCGGCAGATGGCGACGCATTCTTCACTCTGATCGATCCCGCGCGCGGGAATGCCGGCCTCGCGCGCGACCTCCAGAAATTCGCCGCGCCCGCATCCGATGTCGAGCAGGTCCGCCGCGCCCGCGAATTTTTCGAGATACATCTTCTGATGCTCGCGAATCCGTTCTTCCGATCCGCGAAACACGTCGGCGAAGCGGAACCAGTCGATGTCGACCTGCGGCTTCGGCGATCCCACGACCGGCGCCTCGATCGGAGCCACCGACGCCTTCTGCCGGATCAGCTTCAATTCGTGATGAATCAGCTTTTCGTACTCGCCGCGGATGATTTCCAGATCGCGCCACAGCCGCTTCTGCACGTCGAGCGTGTTCTGTTCCAGCGCTCCGGCGAACTGCACGTGCTGCTGCCTGGCGAGCTCTCGAAAACTGGCTTCGAGCTGCGTGACCCGATGCGAGAACGCGCCTTGCAGCTCGCTGATCGTGCGCAGCATGTGGATCTCGCTCGCGTCGCGCCGATCCTCATAGCCGACGCGCCATTCGGCCCAGTGCCGGCGAATATCTTTCAACTCCTGCGCTTCGCGAAACAGATCGCCCGTGTCGCGGCGGATCTGCTCGTAGGCGCGAACCATGTCTTCGCGGAGTTGCTCGTGCGCGGCGCGAACGTCGCGCTGTAGCTGCTGATGATGCGCGGCGAGCGCCGCGAGCGTGCGGCCCGTATCGGCGAGGGCTTCGAGCGTCGCGTGGACGCACGCCATCGACGCGCGATTGAACTCCACCTGTTCGCGAACATGCCAGTCGAGCGCGCGCGCGATCGTCCGCTTGAAAAACTGCGCGATGTTGTTCTTCAGCCCCGGCGGCCGCGGATTCACCGTGCCGATCGCCGCGACCTTCGCTTCCGCGGCATCGCGCGCCTGCACGACCGGCGTGAGATCCGGTGCGCGGACGCCTTCCAACCCGAGCGATCCTTCCGGATACCGCGACCGCACGCGCTCCCGCACCTCGCGAATCGCCTGCGTCAATTCTTCGTCAAGCACGTTTGCGGCGACTCCAATTCGCCGTGATCTTCGTCGAGATCCCGCCGCGCGCGGCGAAATCGCCTTCGAGCGTCGCCTCGACCGGACGCGCCGCCTTCACGATATCCGCCAGCATGCGGTTCACGACATTCTCCTGAAAAATGCCCAGGTTTCGATACGCCAGCGTATACATCTTGAGCGACTTCAATTCCAGGCACAATTTGTCCGGAACATATCGCAGCACCAATGTTCCATGATCCGGCAGCCCTGTTTTGGGGCACACCGAAGTGAACTCCGGCATCACGATCTCGATCTCATATCCGGTCCGATACTGATTCGGCCAGCACTCGATTTCCGGCAGATCCGCGCGCACGCCCGCTTCGGCGTGCTCGTCGCTGTACGCTCTTTTCATTTGCATCCCAGTTCGCGCGCCAGGTGTTCCAGGAACAACCCGACGTCGGTCACGACGCCCACCGCTTGCCCCGTGCCGCGATCGCTGACCTTGGTCGCGACCGCCGGGTTGATGTCGACGCACACAATTTTCACCCAGCTCGGCGCCATGTTTCCCGTCGCGATCGAGTGCAGCATCGACCCGAGACAAAGCACCAGCCCCGCGCCCTTCAGTTGTTCCGCATAGGCGTCCTGCGCCTGATTCATATCCGTGATCGTGTCGGGCAGCGGACCGTCGTCGCGCAGGCTTCCGGCCAGCACGAACGGTACGCCCGACTTGACGCACTCATACATCACGCCGCTCTGCAGCTTTCCGCTCTCCACCGCCTTGGCGATCCCGCCCGCATGATAAATCGCGTTGATCGCGCGCATGTGGTTGCGATGGCCGTGCTCTTCCTGGCGGCCGTCGCTCTGGCGCACGCCGAGCGAAGTCCCCAACAATGACGCCTCGATATCGTGCACGCCGAGCGCGTTTCCTGCGAGCAGCGCCTGTACCCAGCCACATTTGATTAACAGCGAAAGAGAGCGGGATCCTCCAGTGTGAATCACCACCGGTCCCGCGACGACGATCACCTTCTGTCCGTTCTCACGCGTCTGCCGGATCAGCGCCGCGGTCTGGCGCACCGCGGTTTCGACCTGCCGCTCCGACGAAATGTCGGTGTTCATGAACGCGAACGAGAGCCGATCGCGCTCCTTCGATTCGGGCACGACGCGAATGCCGCGCATTCCGACTACCACCTGATCGCCCTGGCGCAAATCGCGCAGCCGCCGGCAGACCGCGGTGTCGCCGCTGACCACGATCATCGCGTCCATGCGCTGATTCTGTACCTCGATCCACTTGCCCTTGCGCCGGATCAGCGTGTGATGATTCGTGGTCGAATAAAAATCTTCGGGAGCGCATTTATCGCGCTCGACCGGCGCCATCTGCGCGTCACCCGAATCCACCGGCGAACATCCCAGCGTCAGCAGATGCGTCAACAACTGCTGCATGTCGGCCGATTCCGTGGTTTCCACTTTCAGGCGCAAATAGGACGGCTCGGCATTGGTCTTGCCGATCGAAAATTGTTCCACTTCAAAGCGGCCGTTGTGTTCCACCACGGTGTCGAAAATCTGTTCCATCAGGTGGGAATCGATCAGGTGGCCTTGTGCTTCGACGACTTCCTGCTGCATCAGATTTACAGGATAGCGAAATGTTAAGCTGGCAGATAGAGTTTGGCCGAATGGCGGAATTGGCAGACGCACCAGACTCAAAATCTGGCGTTCTTCACTGAACGTGTCGGTTCGACCCCGACTTCGGCCACCACACTCGAAAATTCCACACGATCACGCCGCTCACCGGCGATTCCGAGGCGCTCGCCGATTCTTTGAACCATCGCTTGCAGGATCGCGTAATTTAGGCAACGGAGACCCGTGAAATGAAAACTCTGTTGCCTTTCGCGCTCGTTGCCATGGCCGCTGCCGTAGTCGCGCTCGCCGCCGAAAATCCGAGCCTGGCCGGAAGCTGGAAAATGGATCCGATGCAGAGCGATTTCGGTGCAAGCCCGCCGCCCGATTCGTTCACCCGCACGATCGAACAAAACGACCCGGCCCTGGTCATGACCGACGCCCAAACCAGCGCGTTGGGCGACGACAAGGCGGTGCGGAAATACAGCACCGACGGCAAGGAAATCACCTATCACTGGATGGGCAACGACGTCGTCAGCGCCGCGCACTGGGAAGAGCGGGCTCTGGTGGTGATCGGAAAGCTCAACGCCGGCGGATCGGATGTGGTCGTCACCAGCCGCCTGACACTCTCGGCCGATGGCAAGACGCTTACGGAGAACGGCAAGATCGCCGTCGGAGGGAATGACCTCGGAGAATACAAGCTGGTTCTGGTCAAGCAATGATCTCTTTGCGCAACTCTTCCATCTCCTCGAGCGTACGCGGCCAGTCTTCGCGCAGCAAACGGCTCAGTGCCCGATCGGCGAGCAGTTTTCCTCCGGTCTGGCACGTCGGACAATAATTCGTCTCGTTCGACGCGTAGCGGATCCGCTGAATTTTCGTGCCGCAGCGCGGGCAGGGAAGTTTGTAGCGTCCGTGCGCAGCCATGTCTTCGCGAAACGCGGTGACTTTTTCGGGAAATTTTCCCTTGGCGTCGCGGCGCAGTTTCTCGGTCCACTCGATCAACGATTCGCGCGTCGCGCGATAGAGCCGATCGATCTCTTCAGGCGCCATCTTCTGCGTCAACAGAATCGGAGAAAGCTGTGCCGTGTGCAGAATCTCGTCGGAATACGCATTGCCGATCCCGCTGAACAATCGCGGATCGGTGAGCGACCGCTTCAGCGTATGATTGGCAGACGTCAGCGCGGCGCTGAACTGATCGAGCGTCGCCGTGAGCGGATTGATCCCGCCCGGGTCGAGTTGCTTGAGTCCTTCTTCGCCGGCGACCACGTGTAGCGAGGCTCGCTTCTGCGATCCCGCCTCGGTCAGTGTGAGCGTTCCCGAATCGAACTCAAATGCAGCAAGAGTCCGCCGTCCATCGGGATTTTTCTTCTTCTTCTCGATCCAATGCAGCCGCCCCGCGATCATCAGGTGCAGCACCAGCCAGACGTCGTTATCGAGCCCGATCGCGATGCGCTTTCCGATGCGCCGCAGTCCGGTCACTTTGTGCCCGAACGCAGTGTTCACGGCAGGCTCCGTCGTGCGCAATAAGAAAGGTCCACCGATCAGCACGCGCTCTAGCGCGTGGCCGAGGATCCGCGACTCGAGCGCTTCGATGTAAACGGTAATGTCGGGCAGCTCCGGCATTTGATCCAGGTTATAGCAGGTCGTGGCGCCCGCACTCGCGCGGGCTGAAGCCCACCCCCTGACCGTAAGGTTCGGTGGTCCCGCCCCGACGCCCGGTCGTGTCGACCCAGGGGTCGCGGCACGATAAGATTTGGGAATGCGCACGATCCTGCTGTTCGTCTCTCTTGCTGCCTTCGCGCTGGCCGACGGCGTTCCTTATATGACGCAGCCCGCGCTGTGTCCCACTCGGCCGGAAATCGCGTTTGTTTCGGGCGGCGACATCTGGGTGGCTCCCGCAAAGGGTGGCGAGGCGCATCTGCTCGTTTCGCATCCGGCCGACGAATCGCGTCCTTTATATTCGCCGGACGGCAACCGCCTCGCGTTCGTTTCGACGCGCACCGGCGGTGGCGATATTTATGTCCTGACGCTGGCGTCGGGCGACTTGAAGCGGCTGACATTCGACGATCGCATGGACCAGCTCGACGCGTGGTCGCGCGACGGAAAATGGATTTATTTTTCGAACGGCTCGCATGATGTGAACAACAAGAATGATCTGTATCGCGTCGCCTCGACCGGCGGGACGCCGATGGCGGTGAGCGCGGACCGGTTCACGAATGAGTTTGAGGCCGCGCCTTCCCCCGACGGGTCCACCATGGCATTCGCGGCGCGCGGAGTTCAGGATCAGCAATGGTGGCGGCGCGGATCGAGCCATCTGGACGAATCCGAAATCTGGCTGCGCAAGGAATCGGGCGAGTACGACAAAGTGATCGACCTGCACGGCCGTAACGTGTGGCCCATGTGGATGCCCGACGGCAAGCAGCTCTACTTCATGTCCGATCGCGGCGGCGAGCAGAATCTCTGGACCGCGAAGGTGGGCGACAAGGCTCCCAAGCAGGTGACGAAATTCACCGAGGGCCGCGTGTTGTGGCCGTCGATCGGCTACGACGGAAAATCCGTCGTGTTCGAGCACGATTTCAAAATCTGGCAGATGGACACGAAAACCGGCGAAGCGTACGCCGTGCCCATCACGCTGGTGGGATCCGCGGCGTCGCCGGGCGTGTCGCATCTGGCGCTGAATCAGTTCACCGATCTTTCGCTTGCGCCCGATGCGAAGAAGATCGCGGTGATCGCGCACGGCGAGATCTTCGCGGCGTCGGCGAAGGATGGCGGCGAGGCGATTCGCGTGACGAACACGGCGGGCCCCGAATCGGGTGTCGTGTGGTCGCCTGATTCGACCAAGATCGCGTACCTGAGCCAGCGCGACGCGGTCACGCACGTCTATCTGTACGACTTCACCAGGCACACTGAAACGCAGATGACCAGCGGCGCGCTGCCCGATCTGTCGCCGAAGTTTTCGCCGGATGGAAAGATGATCTCTTTTCTGCGCGACCGCAAAGAGTTGCATGTGGTGGAGGTCGATTCGAAGCAGGAGCGCATGCTCGCATCCGGTTTCATCGGCGGCGGATTCGGCGCCGCCAGCTATACATGGTCGCCCGATTCGAAGTGGATCGCGTATGCAAACGCGGGCGCCCAGGCGCTGCGCAATCTGTTCGTCGTCGAGGCCGGCGGCGGAGCGCCGCATCAGATCACGTTTCTGGCGAACACGAACGTCAACGGCATCACGTGGAGTCCCGACGGAAAATTCATCCTGTACAACACCAGCCAGCGGACGGAGACCCCGGAGATAGCTCGCGTCGACCTGACGCCGCGGCAGCCGAATTACAACGAAGAGAAATTCGACGACCTGTTCAAAGCTGAGCCGGCGCGCGCGGGCCGAGGCGCGGCTGCGGAAAAGCCTGCCGTGAAACCGGTGGAAATCGATTTCGAAGACATCAAATCGCGCGTGTCGATGTTGCCCATCGGCCTGAACGTCGCGCAGCCGCAGATTTCGCCGGATGGGAAATGGCTGCTGTTTTCGGCGAACGTCGGCGGGCAGACCAACCTTTATTTATATCCGCTGGATGAAACACCGGGCGGCGGCGGCCGGGGAGGACGCGGCGGCGAATCGCGCGGGCCGCGGCAATTGACGTCGACTGCGGGACAGAAAGCGCATGCGCAGTTCACGCCGGACTCGAAAGAAGTTTTCTTTCTGGAAGGCGGTCGCGTGCAGACGATCACGGTGGACAATCGCCAGACGCGAGCCGTGAACGTCGCGGCGGAGATGGACGTCGATTTTCATAAGGAAAAGATGGCGGTGTTCGAAGAGGCCTGGGCCGGGCAGCGCGACGGATTCTACGATCCGAAGTTCCACGGCGTCGATTGGAATGCGGTTCGAAAGAAGTATGAGCCGCTGATCGCCGACGCACAGACGCCGGACGAAATGCGCGCGATTCTGCGCCTGATGATCGGCGAGTTGAACTCGTCGCATTCGGGAATCTCGGCGCCGCCGAATCCGGCGAATCGACCCGTGACCGGATTGCTCGGGCTGACGTTCGACCGCGCGGAGTACGAAGAATCGGGCAAGTTGAAGATCGCCGAAGTGCTGCCGCATTCGCCTGCGGCGCTGGAGAAGATCCGGCCGGGCGAAGAATTGCGGTCGGTGGATGGCGTCGCGATGGGACCGGGTGTAAATCTCGATGAGCAGTTGCAGCACAAAGTGGACAAACGCGTCGTACTGAACGTCAGCGGACGTGAAGTTGTCGTGAAGCCGGTGGCATCGCTGGCGAACGAGACGTATCGCGACTGGGTGGAAAAGAATCGCGCGTACGTGACGAAGATCAGTAACGGGAAACTCGGCTACGTGCACATGCGCGACATGTCGGATACGGCGCTGACGCAGTTGTTTCTCGACCTCGATGCCGAGAATCGCGCGAAGTCGGGTGTGGTGATCGACGTTCGCAACAACAACGGCGGATTCGTGAACGCCTACGCGCTCGACGTGCTGTCGCGGCGTCCATATATGACGATGACGAATCGCGGAGGGCCGGCGGGATCGGCGCGGACGGTGCTCGGTCAGCGGTCGCTCGAACTGCCGACGATTCTGGTGACGAATCAGCATTCGCTTTCGGACGCGGAGGATTTCACGGAAGGATACCGGACGTTGAAGCTCGGAAAAGTGGTGGGGGAACCGACGGCGGGATGGATCATTTATACGGGGTCGCTCGATCTGGTCGACGGAACGACGATGCGGATGCCGGGGACGCTGGTGGTGGGTGCGGATGGAAAAAAGATGGAAGGAAATCCGCGGCCGGTGGATATTCAGGTGACGCGGCCGATCGGGGAGACGTATACGGGGCGCGATTCGCAGCTCGATGCGGCGGTGAAGGAACTGCTGGGACAAATCAAATAATCGTCTCTGCGTGAGGGCTGCGCCGTAATGGTTCGCGCAGAGGCGCAGAGGGGGCAGAGAAAGTGTACGCTTGCAATTATGAAGATTCTGGCTGGCGCGCTTTTTGCATCGATCACCTTTGGACAGGGTGTCGTGTACATCAAGGCGAATTACACGAAATACGAAGTGAACATCGCCGTGCGCGATGGCAAGAAGCTGTTCACGTCGATCTACGTTCCGAAAGACGATTCACAGAAATGGCCGATTATGTTCGATCGCACGCCGTACAGCGTCGCGCCGTACGGCATCGATAACTACAAGTCGAGCCTCGGGCCGAACGACAAGTGGGCCAAGGAAAAATTCATCTTCGTCTATCAGGACGTGCGCGGCCGCAACATGAGCGAAGGCACGTTTCGCGACATGACGCCGCACCTCGATGTGAAGCGCGGGCCGAACGACGTCGACGAAGCGTCGGACACCTACGATTCGATCGACTGGCTGGTGAAAAATGTGGCGAACAACAACGGCAAGGTCGGCATGTGGGGCATTTCGTATCCCGGTTTCTACACCGCGGCGGGAGTGATCGACGCGCATCCGGCGCTGGTGGCGGCTTCTCCGCAGGCTCCCATTTCGGACTGGTTCATCGGCGACGATTTTCATCACAATGGTGCGCTGTATCTGCCGCACGCGTATCGATTCTTCAATGGATTCGGGCGTCCGCGGCCGGAGCCGGTGATTCCGCCGGCGGGGCGCGGTCCGGCGGATCCGAACTGGGTGGACGCATATGAATTTTTCAAACGCGTGGGACCGCTGGCGAATATCGACGAAAAATATTACAAGCACGACGTCGCGTTCTGGACGCAGATGACGCAGCATCCCAATTACGACGAGTTCTGGCAGGCTCGCAATCTGCGGCCGCATCTGAATAACATCAAGCCGGCGGTGATGACGGTGGGCGGATGGTTCGACGCGGAGGATTTATTTGGCGCGCTGAACGTTTATAAATCGATCGAGAAGCAGTCGCCCGGGTCGAACAACATTCTGGTGATGGGTCCGTGGTTCCACGGCGGCTGGGAGCGCGGCGAAGGCGAGTCTCTGGGCAACGTGCATTTCGGATCGAAGACGGCGCCGTTTTTTCAGGACGAGATCGAGTTGCCGTTCTTCAATTTTTATTTGAAGGGCAAGGGCGACGGCAAACTGCCGGAGGCGTTCGTGTTCGAGACGGGAAAGAATGTCTGGCACAAGCACGATGCGTGGCCTCCGAAGGATGCGCAGCCGGCGTCGCTCTACCTGCACGCGGGCGGCAAACTTTCGTTCACGGCTCCCGCGGATGACAGCTTCGATGAGTACATCAGCGATCCGGAGAAGCCGGTGCCGTATATCAGCGAGCAGGCGTCGGGCATGACGCGCGAGCATATGACGGAAGATCAGCGCTTCGCCTCGACACGCACGGACGTGCTGGTGTTTCAAACAGAACCGCTGGATCATGATGTGACGTTCGCGGGTCCGCTGAACCCGAGCCTGTTTGTGTCGACGTCGGGAACGGATTCGGATTTCGTAGTGAAGCTGATCGACGTGTATCCGGACGATTATCCGGATAACGAGCCGAACCCGGCGGGCGTGCGCATGGGCGGATATCAGCAATTGATTCGCGGCGAATTGTTCCGCGGCCGTTTTCGCAACAGTTATTCCAAGCCGGAGGCGTTCACGCCGGGCAAGACGGAAAAAATCGAGTACGAGATGCCGGACATTTATCACACGTTCCGGCCGGGGCACCGGATCATGATTCAGATCCAAAGCTCGTGGTTCCCGCTGGCGGACCGGAATCCGCAGACGTTTGTGCCGAATATTTATGAGGCCAAGGCGTCGGATTTCAAGAAGGCGACCGAGCGGGTGTATCACTCGAAGTCGGCAGCGTCGAAGATCGGGGTGAACGTCGTCGGTGCGCCGGTGGTTCGCGCGACAGGCACGGCGGCGAGATAAGCTCGTTACGAATTTGCGCGCTGTTCGTCGCCGCTGCGGGTGACGGTCCAGGTCTGGCCGTCGTCGGATTCGCCGATTTCGTAGTGGATCTTGTCGCGCCCCGTGAAGGTGTTGAGCGTGCGGTGATATTTCGTCTTGCCGTTCCGCTCGGACTTGCTGGAGTAGGTCCAGCGGTTGCCGTCGATGCGCAGTTCGGCGCGGCCGGTGGCGAAGCCTTCCTGGAGAATCGCCTGGGTGTAGTAGAGGCCGGGGGGTTCGGCCGGGACGAAAACCAGCAGCGCGCCGGGTTTTCCGTTGACGGTCTGCTGGCAGGCGTAGAAGCGTCCGACGCGGGCGCATTCGTTGGTCAGATGATCGGGCTTTTCGGCGCCGGTGGTCTTCGCTTCCCAGGATCCTTGATACAGCGTGAGCGGTTCGTAGGGGTCGGCGGCAAACAGGGGCGCGGCGGCCAGGAGCACGAATGCGAGACGATTCATGGGTTCATGATAGCCGCAGCCGATGATCCGCGACCGCGGGGAGCGGCGAACCGGCACGCGTGTGGGAACCGTGCGCCCGCCGCTTCCTTTGGTCGCGGTTCATCTGGAGTCAGCGAAAAGTGTGCAGTGACGGGTCGAGGTGCGGGAGTGTGTTGAAGGTGTCGAGCGACAGGCGCTCGGCGCTGAAGACGAATTCGGTGATGGAGCAGTTGCGGACGCGCCAGTTGACGTCGGCGAAGTTACGGGGCGGCGCGCCGAGGGCGGTTTGAACCAGGACTCCAATGGGTCCGCCGGAAGTGAACAGCACGACTTTGCGATTCGACGGGCCTTGCTGGATCTTTCGCAGGCCGTTTAGAACGCGCGCGTGGAAGGCGGCGAAGGAGGGCGTGTCGAGCCA
>JAIQFJ010000526.1 GCA_020073325.1 Terriglobia bacterium
CGTAGCGCGTTATATCTGGCGAGTTGGACAGCGGTCCGGCGAGCCGGAACCTTTCGGGCCATCTATGAAAATCTGGTCGCGCGAGGAAAGCCGCGCCAGTTGGCACTGATTGCGGTCGCCAGACGGATGCTGGTGGTGCTGAATGATATGCTGCGGTCGGGTCGAGATTGGCAGGAACGCATGATTTTCGCTTGACTCTTTACACAGTCGCTCTGGTCGCGGCCCGCCACGTCCATTGTGGAATCAACGCGATCAGCGAGCCGTGACCGAAAGGAGCGGTTCCAACATTCGGGTCTTCACACAGGGCAGTTTGTGTGAAAAAAGCGACGCCCGCTCCTTCGCTTTGTCAGGATCGCGGTAAAGGGAAGGATCGCAGACAAAGAGCCGCGAGTGCCAGCGAGCGGGTGCCGGCGTTCCGGCGACCTCCTGCGAGATACTAAAAGAAGACGTGCCCCCCCACGCCACCGACCTCAAGTATCGAGCGCTGCTCGAAATTTCTGAAGCCTTCATCGCGTGCCGCGATTACGACTCGCTGCTGCACACGCTGTGGGAATCGCTGCTCGGGCTGATTCCGTTCGATTATCTGGCGCTGGTCCGCTACAACAAACTGCAGCACACGGCGCGCCTGGAAGCCTTCGCGGGCGACATCGTCGCGAAAGCTCCGCTTCGCCAGGATCTCCCGATCGAGGGTAGCCCGGTCGAAATTCTGCTCGAAACAGGCCGCCCGCTTTATGTTCCGGACTTGAGCCGGGAACCGCGCTTCCGCCCCGATCTGATGGAGAATTTTCGCGCCTACGGCATCCGCAGCGGATTCTGGGTGCTGCTCGAGCGCGGCGAAAAACGCTTCGGATCCATGTCGTTCGCCTCGCAATCGCTCGATGCATACGGCCCCGAAGATCGCGAGTTGATGGAGCACATCGGACGGCACGTGACCATCGCGGTCGAAAATGCGCTCGCATTCGAAAAAATCACCGAGCTGCGCAAACGCATCGAAGACGAAAAAGTCTATCTCGAGGAAGAAATCCGCAGCGAATATCGTTTCGACGAACTCGTCGGCAACAGCGCGGCGCTGCGCAAGGTGCTGAAGCAGATCGAAACCGCGGCGCCCACCGATTCCACGGTCCTGATTCAGGGCGAAACCGGAACCGGAAAAGAATTGGTGGCCCGCGCGATCCATCAACTCAGCGGCCGCAGCCATGCGACATTCGTGAAACTGAACTGCTCGGCGATTCCCTCCGGGCTGATCGAAAGCGAACTGCTGGGCCACGAGAAAGGCGCCTTCACCGGAGCGATCACGCAGCGTATCGGCCGCTTCGAACTCGCCAACGGGGGCACGCTTTTTCTCGACGAGATCGGCGAGCTGCCGCTTGAAACGCAGCCCAAGCTGCTGCGCGTTCTGCAGGACGGACAATTCGAGCGGCTGGGCGGGAATCGAACCATCGAATCGGATTTTCGCCTGGTCGCCGCGACCAATCGCGACCTGCGCGCGATGGTGAACGAAAATGCATTCCGCCGCGACCTGTATTATCGCGTCAACGTTTTTCCCATCGTCATTCCGCCGCTGCGCGAGCGGCGCGAAGATATTCCCACGCTGGTCCGCTATTTCGTCCAGGAATTCGCGACGCGCATGCGCAAGCCGATCGAATCGATTCCGGCCGAGTCGATGAACGCGCTGGTGAATTATTCCTGGCCGGGCAATGTTCGCGAATTGCGCAACGTGCTGGAGCGCAGCGTCATTCTGACCTCCGGCACGAAACTGCGCGTGCCTCGCGACGCGTTCGACGAGACCGCGTCGCAAAACGGCGGCGTCGTGTCGATGGAGGAAGCGGAGCGTCGTCATATTGTGGGGGCGCTGCAGGCCACCGGCGGCGTGGTCGGCGGTCCCAAGGGCGCGGCGGCGCTGCTCGGAATGAAGCGCAGCACGCTGCAATCGCGCATGGCGAAGCTCGGCGTGACGGCTCGCAAGAATTAACCCGCCCAGCCGATATTTCGGCGAGAGCCGATATACCGGCACGATCGCTCGAACTAAGTGTAAGAAATAATTCATAGTTCTCGCGGCGAGCGGCTTGCATCAAAACGGAACAGAATGATGAAAGCTCAATTCCGCGAGCGCGATGGCGAGATCGTGCTCCAGGTTTGCGGACGCCTCGCCGAGGGCTGGGTCGATGAGCTGGAAAAAAGCTGGCAGGGTCGCGAGAACGCCGGCAAGGTAACGACGGTGGATCTGCGCGGCGTGAGTTTTGTCGACGGCGCGGGCCGGAAGCTTTTGCAGCGGATGTATCGCGAGGGTGCGCGGTTCGTGGCGTCCGGGTTGCTTGTCCAGGAAGTCGTCGATCAGGTCACGGGTGGACACAAATGAAAATCCTCGCTCTCTTGCTTGTTTCGATTTCTCTCTACGCGCAAGGTCCGGCGGTGCCGCCGCAGCGCGCGACCGTTCCCGCCACGATTCCAGGCAACGGACTGACGGTTTCGCAACCTGGCCAGTATCAGGGCAGCGTCGCCGAGGGTCAGCCCGCGGCGTCGATTTCGCTGTCGCTTCAGGACGCGATCGATCGCGGATTGAAAAACAATCTCGGCCTGCTGGTGCGGACCACCGGAACGGACCTGGCGCGCGTCGAACGGATCCGCGCCTTGAGCGCGCTGCTGCCGACCGTCGGCGGAAACATTTCCGAAACCCTCCAGCAGATCAATCTCGCGACCTTCGGATTCCATTTT
This sequence comes from Terriglobia bacterium, assembly GCA_020073325.1. Lineage (GTDB taxonomy): Bacteria > Acidobacteriota > Terriglobia > Bryobacterales > Bryobacteraceae > Palsa-187. The sequence goes on from JAIQFJ010000526.1 coordinate 2,716, forward strand.
CCAGGAGTGCCGACGGTCATCGGTCCGTTCGGCTACACCGATCTGCGCGTCTCCGCATCGCAGAATGTTTTCGACTGGACCGCGGTGAAGAACCGGCGCTCGGCTGCCGAAAACGAGCGCGCGGCGCAGCTTTCGGTGCAGGATGCGCGCGACCTGGTGGTGCAGGCGGTGGCGTCGGCGTACCTGCAGATCATTTCCGACCAGGCGCGGATCGATGCGACCAAAGCACAGGTCGCGACGGCGCAGGCGCTGTATGAGCGGGCCCGGGATCAGCACCAGGCGGGCGTTTCTCCCGCGATCGACGAATTGCGCGCGCAGGTGGAATTGAAAACGCAGCAACAGGTGCTCATTTCAGAACAGAATCAGCTCGATAAAGACAAGCTGTCGCTGGGGCGCGCGATCGGGCTGCCGTCGGGCCAGGTCTTCGCTCTCACCGAAGCCGCTCCGTATTCGCCGCTTGAAAATCTCACGCCCGACGACATGCTGAAGCGCGCTTACGATACGCGCGCGGATTACAAGAGCGGCCTGGCGCAGGTGCGCGCGGCGGAAATTTCGAAACAGGCCGCCATCGCGCAGCGCTATCCGGCCCTCGACGTCGCGGCGAATTACGGGGACATCGGCGTGAACATCGGCAATTCGCACGGAACGTTCGCGGTGACGGGATCGCTGAAGTTCAACGTCTACGACGGCGGCCGCATTCGCGCCGACATCGAACAGGCGGACGCGATCATCAAGCAGCGCAAGGATGAGCTGGCCGATGTGCGCGGGCAGATCGATCAGCAGGTGCGCTCGGCGCTGATCGATTTGAATACGGCGCGCGACCAGGTGGCGGTGGCGCGGGACAATGTGAACCTCGCCGATCAAACGCTGACGCAGGCGCGCGACCGGTTCGCGGCGGGGGTCGCCGACAACATTGAGGTGGTGCAGGCGCAGGAATCGGTGGCCGGCGCGAATCAGTCGCTGATCTCGGCGATCCTGCTGCACAACCTGGCGAAGGTATCTCTGGCTCGCGCGGTGGGGGCGGCCGAGACGAGTTTAAAGCAGTTCATGGGAAGCAAGTGAACGC
>JAIQFJ010000527.1 GCA_020073325.1 Terriglobia bacterium
CTCACCGGCGCGCAATTCGCCGCGCTTCGAGCGGAAAAGGAGCCCGGCGAATCGCGCCAGGATCTTCTCGCCGAAATGAATCACCACTTCCGCCGCGCGGAATCCGCCATCCGCGGTATCGATCCCGCCGCCCTCGCCGACGTCCGCACCGTGGGCCGCCAAAATCTCCCGACCACCGTGATCGGCCTGCTCACGCACATCGCCGAACACACGCAACGCCACGCCGGCGCCGCCATCGTCATTTCTAAAGTGGTTAGCTCCGCACGCGCTTCGTCTTCGGCACAAAAGCCAGAAACCGCCGCGGATTATCGACCAGAATCCGATGCAGCACGTCGTCCTTGACGCCCGCTTCGGTCAGCTTCTTGCCCCACACCGTAACGGTCTTGGCATACCCCGCGCCGCCGTTTTTCTTGAGCTGATTTCCTGACGAAAGATCCGAGGAAAACATCAAATTCCCCGCGTATCCCGCCTCGATCAGCGCCAGCACCATCGGCACCTGACGAGCGTCGCCCGCGCCGCCCTGCCGGTCGAATCCGATAAACGCGCCGCGCTTGCAGATCTCTTTGTGGACCTTCACCTCGGGATCGCTCAAATTTCCCAGATGTCCGATCACGATGCGATCCGTCTTCACTCCGCCGCCTTCCAGAATGTCGAGTTGCTCCAGCGCCGATTTTCCGGGAATGCCGGTATGCGTGAAGATCGACAGATTCGTTTCGCGATGCGCCTTCGCCACCGCGCGAAACACCTTGCGCTCCAGGTCGGTGATCTCATCCCAACTGCCGATTTCGCCGAATACTCCGACAGGCTGCGTCTTCACCTGATGCACCAGCGCCTGGGCGATCTGATCGTCGCTCCACGTCTTAATCTCTTCCGGATAAAACGGATTCGAATAATAGCCGGCTCCGGCGACAATCGGCATGCCCGATTCCTCGGAAAGCTGCTTCAGGAAACCGAGATCGCGGCCCATGTCGGCATGCCCGCCGTCGGCGATGCAACTCACACCTTCGGCAGCCGCCGCTTTCAGCTCGGCGACCATCAGGTCCAGATCCTGCATGAAGAACGTCTGCGCCGGAGCCGCTGCGGTGGGCGGAGCCGCATTGCCCCGGCCGCCCGGACGCGAAAAAGCGATCCAGCGCGGCATGAAGTCCGGCGCCAGCGACATGTGCTCGTGAAACAGCGTCGCGCCTCCCCCGAGCGCTTCGGGTTTCAGATCCCTCAGGATCGTGCGAATGATCGCGCCCTTGGGAAACGCCACCTCCGACGCGCGCAGCGACAGCGCAGCCGCCCCGAATCCGAACATGCCCAGCACATCGCGACGACTCACGCTTCGCGCCATAGGTCCTCCTACTTGCCGAAATTCTTCGTCAAATACGTGACGATCATTTTAAACTCTTCGTCCGTCCCCTGCGCCCCGCGTCCCGCCATCGACTCGACGACGCTCCTCCATTCCTGCTCCGTATGCTTCTGGTCGAGCGCCATCTCGAGCGTGTGGCAGAAGCTGCAAACGCGCTCGAACTGAACCTTACCGAAATCGCTCGCCTGCTGCGCATCGCCCGTCCGAGCAGCCACCGCGGTCGGCGTGTCTTTCTTCGCGGGAGCCGCCGATTTCCCCGACAAGCTGAACGCGACGACGCTATCGCTCATCGGACCGCGCCGCAGATGCCCCGGGCCTCCCGCGACGATCGCGACATATTGATTCCCATCGCGGCCTCGATACGTGATCGGCGTCGCATTGCCGTCCGCCTCCAGCTTCGCCGACCAGAGCTCTTTCCCCGTGCTCGACTCGAACGCGCGAAACGTCTGGTCGTTCGTCGCCGCGATGAACAGCAGGCCGCCCGCGGTCGCGATGCTGCCGCCCAGATTCAGCGCGCCCGTATTCTTGATCCCCTTCGCCGCCAGCGCTTCGTAGGCGCCGAACGGAATCCTCCACGCCACGTCGCCCGTGCGCGTGTCGACCGCCGCCAGTTCGCCCCACGGCGGCTGATTGCACGGATAGCCGTCTTTATCCACCCACCGCGCATACGCGCCCTGATTCCTGTACGGCAGCGGCGACCCCGCGGGTGCCGGGACCATAAATCCGGTCTGCCCAATGTTTGAAAAATTCACAAAAACATAACTCAGCTTCGGATCGAACGACACGCCAGCCCAGTTTCCTCCGCCGATCGTGCTCGGAAAATTCAGCCGCGGCTCCTTCACACTAAACGGCGTGAAAGGACCCAGCGTCTTGAATTTCTCGAAGCTCTCCATGCAGAACGCGTGCGACTCCGGCGTGACGTTCGACACCTCGTCTTTCGTCAGCGCCAGCCGTGATGTGAGCTGCGGCTTTACCGGAAACGGCTGCGTCGGCCAGGACTCCTCGCCCGGCACGTCACTCTTCGGCACCGGACGCTCTTCTACGCCCCAGATCGGTTTGCCGGTCATTCGATCCAGCACGAACAGCATCCCGTTCTTTGAAAATTCCGCGACCGCCGCGACGCGCTTTCCGTTCAGCGTCGCCTCGATCAGCGCCGGTGGACCCGCCACGTCCAGATCGAACAGATCGTGATGCACCAGTTGAAAATACCAGCGCAATTTCCCTGTTGCTGCATCGACCGCGACCACGCAGTTCGCATACAGATTCTGCCCCCTGCGATCGCCGCCGTAATAATTGTCCGCGGGATTCCCCACCGGGAGAAACACCAGGCCGCGCTCCGCATCCACCGTGATCGGACCCCACTGGCTGGGCCCCGCGCGATCCTTCCAGCCATTCGGCCCCCACGTTTCGTTCCCCGGCTCACCCGGCTGCGGCACTGTATGGAACCGCCATACGAGTTTGCCGGTCCTCGCGTCGAACGCCCGCGGATCTCCGCTCGGACCCTTACTCGGACCCTCCTGCGTCGACGGTCCCACGATGATCAGGTCCTTATAAATCGCCGGCGGCGAGCTGATCGAATAGTGCGCATTCGGATACGCGTCCGCCACGCCGACGCGCAGGTTCACCTCGCCGTTATCGCCGAAATCGGGAACCGGCCTGCCGCTCTTCGCATCCAGCTCGATCAGCCGCGCCGCCGTCGCCACCACCACGCGCGCCGCGGTCTTCGCATCGCCCGGCCAGTACGACACGCCGCGATGCTCGGAAACGCGGGGCGTTTTCGGATCGTAGCTCCACAATTCCTTCCCCGTCTCCGGCTCGAGCGCGATCACGCGATTCTTCTGCGTCGCGAAATACATCACGCCGCCCACCACGATCGGCGTCTCTTCCCAAGTCCCGCCCGGATCGCCCGTGTGATACGTCCACGCCGGCGCCAGCGTCGCGACGTTCTTTGTATCGATCTGGTCGAGCGGCGAATACTTGGTTCCACCGGCATCGCGCCCATAGGCCGGCCAGTCCGGCGCATCCTGACCGAACGCGAACGTCGCCAGCAGAACAGCGGCGATCATGGCAGCAGTCATGAAGTCGAATATAGAACAGGAAATCAACTCCCGCAGCCCCCATTCACTCACTCTGGGATAAAATCATCACGCTGGAGGTATTCCGAATGCGTTCCCGATTCATCCTCTGTGCCGCACTGATCGCCGCTGCGGCTTGGGCTCAGCCCGCCAAAAAGGCGATCCCTCGCACCCCCGATGGTCATCCCGACCTGCAAGGCATCTGGACCAACGCGACCATCACGCCCCTGGAACGTCCCGCCGGGTTCGCCTCCAAGCCGACTCTTTCCGACGCCGAAGCGCGCGAATTCGAAAAGAAAGACAGCGCGTCCAACACGCTCGACGGCGACGTCGATAACAAT
>JAIQFJ010000528.1 GCA_020073325.1 Terriglobia bacterium
GGTCGCTTTCGAAATCGCCGGGACAGCTTACTAGTGGAGTGTCGCAGAGAAATCGTCAGCACGAAGGGGCGCGGGATTCATCCCGCGCGTGGCTTCAGCCACGCACTTGATCCAGCGGAGCCGCCCTTCTCATGACCTGCGACAGCCCTAGTGATGGGACATCGCCGGGCTAAGCCAATCCTCGAACCGGATCGCACCGATGCGCGCCTCGCCGGACGCAACCAAGGTCAGTTCGCTCAGTTTCGCGCCGAAATATCGCGCATTCGGGTCGACGACCACTTCGCGCGGATCATTGCGAGCGCGAAGACCCTGCCGGATAAATTCATCGAAACGGAATCGCTGCGGCCCCGCCACTTCCACCATTCCGTTCAACGGTGTGCCGACTGCGACCTTCGCGACCGCAGTGGCTACATCCTCGGCGGCGATGGGCTGGATGAACACGGGCGGCAGGCGAACCTGCTTTCCATCGGTTGCCTCATCGGCGATCTGCTTCGCGAATTCGAAGAACTGCGTGGCGTGGACGATCGAGTACGGAATCCCGGATTCTTTAATGAGCTTCTCCTGCGCGAGTTTCGCGCGGAGGTATCCGCTCTCCTGCAACCGGTCCGTTCCCACCACCGATAGCGCGACGTGATGCCGCACGCCCGCCCTGGCTTCATTGGCCAGCAGGTTCCCGGTAGACTTCCGGAAGAATTCCATCACCGCCTTATCCTCAAACGAGGGCGAATTCGACACATCGACGACGACCGAGGCGTTTTTGAGAACATCGGCCAATCCTTCGCCGGTGAGTGTATTGACCCCCGTATTGGGCGCGGCTGCGACAGCCTCCTGGCCCTGGGCCCTCAGCTTTTCGACGACCTTTGAACCGATCAGCCCGGTTCCACCAATCACAACAATCTTCATACTCATGACGAACCTCCTTCGTTCGTTGCCCTTTGTCTCTGGTTTGTCCCCGCAGGGAATCAGGCCGCTTTGGAGGACTTGCGGCCCTTCTTCACGAACTCCAACAAGTCGGCGTTGACTCGATCGGGTTGAGTCGATGTGATCCCGTGGGCGCCGCCGGGATAGTAGATTTCCTTCGCGTCCCTGATCAGCTTTGCGGATTTCTTCGACGAAATCATCACCGGAACGACCTGATCGTCCTCACCGTGGAGCAACAGGGTCGGGACATCGAACTTCTTCAGATCTTCCGTGAAGTCGGTCTCGGAGAATGCCTTGATACATTCATAGATACTCTTCAAACTGCCCTGCATGCTCCACAGCCAGAACTGGTCGAGGATGCCCTGCGAGACCTTGGCTCCGCCACGATTTGCGCCGTAGAACATCATCGCGAAGTCTTTGTAGAACTGCGAAGGATCCTTGGCGAGACCGGCGCGCAAGCCATCGAACACCTCGATCGGAATTCCTTCCGGATTCGCGTCGGTCTTGAGCAGGAGCGGCGGGACGGCGGCGATGAGCACCACATTTTCCACGCGCTTCGTTCCGTGCCGGCCGATATAGCGAGCGACCTCGCCTCCTCCGGTGGAGTGGGCGATGAGCACGGCCTTCTTGAGGTCGAGATGGTCGATCACAGCGGCAAGATCGTCCGCGTAGGTGTTCATATCGTTGCCGGATGAGGTCTGGGTGGAGCGCCCGTGGCCCCGGCGGTCATGGGCGATGACTCGATAGCCGTGCTGTGCGAGGAAAAGCATTTGGCCTGCCCACGCTTCAGACGACAACGGCCAGCCGTGGCTAAAGACAACAGGTTGTCCGGCGCCCCAATCCTTGTAGTAGATCTCAGCGCCGTCCTTGGTCTTAACAGTGGTCATTGTTGTTTCTCCTTTTGTGAAAACCGCACGAGGAGGGAAGCACGCGACGATCCAATGGAGATTCGATTTCGCGAGTTTGCATGATCGGCACGGAGACAAAACACTTAGCAGCGATTCCCGGACAAACGTGGGATGAATGTTACACGCTATTTCGTGAACTCCCGGAGCCTTCGTACGACGACCTGCGAAATAGCGTGACTGCCAGGCTGGGATCGGCAGCTCCCTGCATCCGACCAGCGGTCAAGCGTGCGCAAATTGTCCACGAATGGAGCGTCGCAGCGATTTCGCTGGCCCGGCGATTTCGAAAGCGAGGGGTCCCGCTCACCCGCGTTCGCGGTTCAGTGCGAAGCGATGGAGTTGCAGCGCGAACCACAGAACCACGAGCGCCAGCGCATGGTAGACCGACTTTCGAAATCGCCGGGTCTAGGCGGTTGTTCGTGCGGGGCCCGAAGCACGCTGCACTACGAAGTGGCGTGAGACGCGCGCCGAATTCCCAGCCTGTTCATCAAGCTGCGAAGAGTGTTGGGGTGAAGATCGAGGACGGCTCCCGCGCCCTTGCGTCCGCTGATCACCCAGCCGGTTCTCTCCAGCACTCGCAGAATATGCTGGCGTTGGATTTCTTCGAGTGAATCACTGGCGTCTGCGCCGGCGATCGCTACCGGCTCGATGCTGGTGCCGGATGCATCAATCGGCAGGAGATCCGCTCCGAGCTTGAGAATAGTACCCCTGGAGAGCACGACGCCCCGCTCGATCACGTTTTGAAGTTCGCGAATGTTCCCGGGCCACGAATAGTCGACCAACAGCCTGATGGTTTCCCGCGAAACCGACCGAACCGGCTTCCCCATCCGCTGCGCCGACTGCTGCAGGAACGCTATCACCAATTCCGGGATGTCGGACCGGCGGTCCCGCAAGGCCGGCACAGTCAAAGGTATGACGTTCAGGCGGTAGTAAAGGTCCGAGCGGAAGCCTCCTGATTGGACGGCCTCCTGAAGGTTGCGGTTTGTAGCGGCGATGATGCGGACGTTGACCTTGATGGTACGATTGCTGCCCACGGGCTCGAACTCCTGCTCCTGCAAGACACGGAGCAGTTTCACCTGCGTTTCGAGCGGCAGTTCGCCGACTTCGTCCAGAAACAGAGTGCCATTGTTGGCCAGTTCGAAGCGGCCAATGCGGCGCTCGAGAGCGCTCGTGAAGGCGCCCTTCACATGCCCGAACAGCTCACTTTCCACCAGGCCGGCCGGGATGGCGCCGCAATTCACCTTCACCAGAGGGCTGTTCTTGCGCCGGCTTCGGCTATGAATCGCGCGCGCGATCAATTCTTTTCCAGCCCCGGTCTCTCCGCTGATCAGTACGTTCGCATCCACCGGGGCGGCCAATTCCACCCGGTCGAGCAGTTTCAGCAGTTCCGGGCTGTTCCCCAGGATCTCTTCGAAATTATGCTGCTTGCGGATCTCATCCTGCAGGTAAGTATTTTCAATTTCCAATCTTGCCTTCAAGGCGGCAATTTCCTCGTAGGCCTTCCGGTTCTCCGCCGCAAGGGAGTGTTCCTTCAGAATCTCCTCTTGTAGCTCTCTGTTGGCGGCCGCGAGTTCCTGCGTTCGTTGCGCGACTTTTCGATCGAGCTCTTCGGCGACGCACTTCTGTTCGTTTAACAAGCCCGCCCCCTGCAGCCTCACCGCCGCCTGATTCGCGGCTACGGTCAGAAGAAGGCGATCGGTCCGCGCTGGAAAATCTGCCCGCCGAGACCCCGCGACCAGGATGCCGATTTCACCGTCGAGGCCGAGGGGCAGAGGAATCACGGAGAGGCCTTGCTCTCCGAACGCGTGCCGCACCAGCCGGGGCCATTCCCGGACATGATCACCCGAGACATGATCGCGCGACCAGCTTCTGAACAATTCCCCGATCTCTTGCGGCAGGTCTGTTACTGTATGCGCGCAAGGGCCGCCGACGACCTCAAGC
>JAIQFJ010000074.1 GCA_020073325.1 Terriglobia bacterium
GGCGATGTTGAACCGCATCGAATTTTCGGCCAGCAGCCGCGCCTCGCGGTCGAGATTCACGTTGTTGCCGTCCGCCTTGGTCGCCAGGCCCTGCGGCTCGATGACGCTGGGCGATCCGCCTTCGGTCAGGCTGAGGAATTCGGACCGGAAGTCGATATCCTTGGTCCGATAGCCGGGTGTATCGGCATTGGCGATGTTGGACGAGACCAGCTTTTGACGCGCGCTGAGCAGCGTCATATACTGTTCCAGATTTCCCGCGACACGATCGAACATGACGGTATCCGGGAATGCAACCGCCGTGCCAGAGGAACTTGTTGATTTATCGAGCGCGGCCGCGCCCGGAGCGTCGGAAGTTTGACGCTTTTCGACGGAAGGCTAACCTTGCATTTGCCAGACGTTGCTCTGGCGAGCGGGTCCGGCATAGGCGCGCTGCGAATTCAGCCGCACCAGTTTCGCCTGCGCGTGAGCGCGGCGAACCAGGGTCAGCTTGCGAGCCCATTGCAGCAGAGTCTCGACTTCGATTTTCAGCTCGAGCCGCCCGGCGTCGGACGCGCTCTGCCAGCGCGATTCCACTTCGCGGCGATATTCCGCCAGAAGCTCCTCCGCGGTCCAGTAGGCGCCCGCCGCGATCGCGGCGCGAAAACGATCAGCCGCTTTTTCCATTGGTGAAGGAAGCAAACAATCCCGTGTAATACGTCACCTGCTGCTGCATTTCGGCGATGGCCGCGTCGGCCTGCGCCATCTGATTGGTCAGCGTCGTCTGCAGTTGATCGACGCGATTCTGCTCGTCGTTGATCATGTTGTCTTCTTTGGTGATCTGCGACTGAATCGAATTGAGCGCCTGCTGCAGCGTTCCGGTGGTGGGATCCTCGATACCGGTCAGCAGGTTCGTCGCGGTCTGAAGAAATCCCGACGTCGTTGGAGAGCCGAAAAACGCCGCCAGATTCGACGTATTCGCGGCCGCATTGCTGAACTGCGTCGCGTCGAGATTCAGCTTGCCGGTCTTGTCCACGGTGAGCCCCAGATCGGCCAGGGTCTGGATCGCCCCCGATCCGCTGTTGTAATTCGTCAAGCTCCGCAATGACTGCTCCAGCGAGAAGATAATGCTTTGCCCCGTAAGCGCGCCGCCCACCGACCCGTGGTTCTGATTCAGTTCATCGACCACCGCATTGTAGGCAGTCACCAGCGAAGAAAGCGCGTTGCTGATCTGAGAAGTCGATTGCCCGACGCTGATGGTCGCGTCGCCGGCGGCCAGAAGATTCACGGTCAGGCCCGGCGCGATCGTGACGCTGTCGGAATCGCTCGAAATCGGCGTCGACGGCTGCCCGTTCACCTGATATTGCGCCTGGGCGCCGGTCGACAGCGTGTTCAGCAGATTCGACGAGCCGTCGTTAAGCTGCACGCCGATATTTCCCAGCTTCGTGGTCTCGATCGCCAGCCGGTAATCCGGCGACGAGGTGGAGCCGATGTTCACCACCGTCGCGTTGACGTTCGCGCCCGACGCGTTGATCGCCTGCGCCAGCGCGCTCAGGGAATTGCTTGCCGGATTGATCGTATAGGTCGACGTGACCACGGTCAGCGTAAACGACGACGACGAACTGATCGATTGCGACGCCGCGTCGGTGACTGTCGGAAGTCCGTCATCGCTCAGCGCGTCGGTCGGCGAGCCGGTGCTCACCACGTGGACCTTGTAATTTCCGGGAAGCACGCCGCTCGACGCCTGCGCGCTCAGCACAGAGGTATTGGACACCGTCGGAGTCAATGCTCCGGTCCCGCCCACGGAGGCAAGATTTTGAATCGCCGTCGCCAGCGCGCTGAACTGCGTATCGAGCGTCCCTAAGGCGGACGCCTGATTTTGCAGAGTGGATTTCGTCGTATTGAGCTGGTTCAACGGGAACGACGCGATGGCCACCGCTCGGGTGATCACCTGTTGGAAATCAGCCGCGTACGTGCTGGTCCCGGTGAAGACGGGTTGGGAACTGGTGCTCATAAAATCATTTCAAGCAAGAAATGGGCCGTTCCTCTGGTGAGTTCCCAGTCAGGAGCGGCCCAAATCAATCAGACTACTTTTGTTTTTACTGGAACAGCTTCAACAGCGCCTGAGGTGCCGAGTTCGCCTGCGACAGAGCCGCAACCGAGGACTGCTGCAACACCTGCGCCTTGGTCAGGTTCGCCGCTTCCGCCGCCACGTCCGCATCGCGGATGCGCGAATCGGCGGCCGAGTAGTTGGTCACCTGCGACTGCGCCAGCGAAATCGCGAACTGCAGAGCGTTTTCGCCGTCGCCGACCACGCCCTGCGTCTTGCCGAGCGAAGCCACGGCAGCTTCCAGGTTTGTGATGGCCGCCAGAGCGTTGGTCTTGGTATCCACCGTATTGGCGGAGATTCCCAGGCCGTTCGAGTCCACCTCGTTGGTCGCGCCGCTCAGGTCGATCTGAACCTGCGCGTTCGCCTGCGTGTCGCCGCCGCCGATATAGACCGAGATCGCCGCGTTGAAGCGCCCGCCGGTGCCGCCGCCGCTCGCCAGGCCGACGTTGGCCGCCTGACGGTCGATTTCACCCAGCAGCGTCTGGAACTCGGTGTTCAGAGTGGTGCGGTCGCCCGTGAACGTGTCCGAAGCCGACTGCGTCGCCAGGCCCTTCAGGCTGTCCAGGATCTGCGAAATGTTGTTCAGGCCGCCATCGACGATCTGCAGCGTGCTGACGCCGTCGTTGGCGTTGCGGACGCCCTGGTTGAGCTCAGCCACGTCGCTGCGGAACTTATTGGCCACGGCCAGTCCTGCGGCGTCGTCGCCCGAGGAGTTAATACGATAACCGGAGGTCAGGCGGGTGATCGTCCGGCTTTGGAAGTCGCTGGTGACGCGAAGGTTCTCTTGCGCGATCAACGACGTCACGTTCGTCTGAAATGAATACGACATGTTGTTTACCCTCTCTTCTAAATTCCGGCTTCGCGCCGAACCCGACTTTGTTTTTTCTGCCGGTGATTCTCATGTCGCAAAGCTCCGCCCGGATTTCAGTTTTTTTTCACAACCCACAAATTTCCCTATAGGACTCGAAAAAAGAAGTCCCATGTTCGATATGGAGTCGTCATGACCACGTTTGCAGCCTCCACCGTCACCGCCGCCCAGCGCCTCGCGCAGTCTCTATTGAACGCATGGTCGGTGGGCGATCACGAGGGCGTCGCCGCCATGCTTCGCCGCGCCCCGCAGGCCGAGCCCGACGACGATGTCATGGACCTGGTCCGCGCCATCGGCGCGAAGCTCGCTGAGCCGCTCGATGCCGAGGAGACCCGCGCCTCCGTGAAACTCCTTAGCCACCTCGCCCGACCGCGTTTCTAACTCGAAAGCGGGCTCTAAATTAAGTAGTAAACTTCGCCGCGATTTCATCGATATGCCCGTGTCCCAGGAGGGACTCTTCATGATCCAGCTCACCCGGTTAAATCGCGTTCCGCTGATTCTCAACTCGGATTTGATCGAGCACATCGAAGTGACTCCGGACACCGTGATCACGCTCGCTTCCGGCCAGAAATATATGGTGCAGGAGTCGGCCGACGAAGTCGTGTCACGCATTGTCAATTTTCGGCGCTCGATCTACAATCCCAACCTCGATCGCCTGGTTCATAAGGACGGAATGAGAAGCGATGGCTGAAGAGAAAGCCAAAAAGATGCGCAGCAAGCGCCCCGATTTTTCTACCATCGGCGGCCTGGTGATCGCGTTCGCCGGCATCCTGGGAGGCCTGATCCTCGAAAAAGGAAAAGTCTCGGACCTGACGCAGATCACCGCCGCGATGATCGTGCTCGGCGGCACGCTCGGCTGCGTCATGGTCACCAATTCGCTCGGCACCGTGATCGGCGCATTCAAGGGCGTGGTGAACGTGTTCTTTGAAGAAGTGGTCGACCCCAGCGCCGGGATCGAAGAAATCATCGGCTACGCCACCAAGGCACGCAAGAACAGCATCATCTCTCTAGAAGGCGATCTCAACGCCATCACCGACCCGTTCCTGCAGAAAGCTCTTTCGCTCGCCGTCGACGGTACGGACCTGCAGGAAATCCGCAGCATGATGGAACTGGAAATGGTGCAGTCGGAAAAGCATCAGGAAGCGATCGCCAAGGTCTACGAAGCGGCCGGCGGATATTCTCCGACCATCGGCATCATCGGCGCCGTCATGGGCCTCATCCAGGTGATGAAGAACCTGGAAAACATCGACGAGGTGGGCCACGGCATCGCCACCGCGTTCGTCGCCACCATCTACGGCGTCGCCGTCGCCAACCTGTTTTTCCTGCCCGCGGCCAACAAGCTGAAGGGTCACATCCATCACGACATGCAGGCCAAGGAACTGTTGCTCGAAGGTGTCGCGAGCATCGTCGAAGGACTCAACCCCAAGCTGATCCGCATCAAGCTGGAAGCGTTCGTGCAATCCTCGCATAAAGCGAAAGGCGCCAAAGGCGAGAAGGCAGCCGTCGCCGCGGCCACCGCCAACGGCTGACCCGCTAGAGGCAAACATGGCTCGCAAGAAAAAACCCGAGGCTCCTGAAAATCACGAGCGCTGGATGGTCTCCTACGCGGACTTCATCACGCTGATGTTCGCGTTTTTCGTCGTCATGTTCGCGTCGTCGCAGACCGACAAGTCCAAGGCGCGCATGATTTCCGAATCGGTCGAGAAAGCGCTGGAGAACGGCAAGAGCGTATCGATTCCGCCCGTCGTCGCCAAAGTCCTGGGTGGCACGGTCGACGACAAAGGTCAGGGCAACGCCCAGATGCGCGGCCCTGGAGGCGCGCAAAAGGCGGCGAAGGAAGAGCAGCCGACCATCGAAGAGCTGATGCCTTCCATGAAACACCTGACGCAGGAGCTGGCCGAAGAAATCAAGGCCGGAAAACTCGAAGTCAGCCTGGAACCGCGCGGCCTGGTGGTCAGCTTGAAGCAGGCGACGTTCTTCCCATCCGGCGCCGACACGGTCGACTCCGGCGGCTTCAGCGCGATTCAGAAAGTGGCCTCCGCGCTCAATCAGATCCCCAATCCGATCCGCATCGAGGGACACACGGACGCGATTCCCATCCACACCGCTCGCTTCAACAGCAACTGGGAGCTGTCCGCCGCCCGCGCCATCGCCATGATGGACCTGCTGGCCGATCGCTTCAAAGTGAATCGCGAGCGCATGGCGATCGTCGGCTACGCCGATACGATGGCCGCCGCCTCCAACGACACCCAGGAAGGCCGCGCCAAAAATCGCCGCGTCGACATCGTGATCCTGAGCGAATTCGCATTGAAGTCGGAACCCGGAAAGAAGAAATAGCAAAACAAAACGCGCTCCATAGCGTCGCCGTTCAGGCGCGACAGCCGTGGAGCGCGTCGATTTCAGTTCTGTTCAACTCTTACGATCAGCCCGACAGAAATTCAAACAGCGTCTGCCGCGGCATCTGCCCCTGTGCCGCCAACGCCGCCTGCTGATTCGTCTCCGCTGCGGTCATGTCCGTCGACACCGCCGCGACATCGGTATCCCGAATCTTGCCCAGCGACGTCTGCCATTGCACCTCGACCTGCTGCGCGTTCGCCAGCGACGAATCCAGCCGGTTCTGCACCGCGCCATAAAAGCCGAGTTGCTGATTCAGATAGTCCGACGCCGTCTGCAGCCCGTTCAGCGCGCTCGTAATCCCCGCCGTGTTGTTATTCGCCAGCGCGATCTGCAAACTGTTCACCGCCGAGAACACGTTGTCCGGCGCAAGAGAATCGTCCGGATTGCGATGATCGAAAATGTCCTGCGCCGTCTTGCCGGTCAGGAAGCTGACACCGTTGACGTCCTGCGCGAGCGTCGTAGCCTGCGTGGTGAACAAGCGGTCGACTCCCGTCGCGCTCGCCGTGTCCACCTGATACTGCGGCTGATTCGGATTGTCGCCGCTAAAAACATAAATACCGCCGTATGTCGTGCGGCTGATGTCGACCAGTTGTGAAAGCTGCTGCGCGATCTCGGTCGCCAGAACCGAACGCGCTGCTGCCGTCTGCGTCGACCCCGCTCCCTGCGCGCCTTCCGAGCGAATCTGGTCGAGCAGTTGCGTCGCGGACTGCAGCACGCTCTGCGCCGTGCTGACGGTGCCCTGCGCCGTCTGGAGATTCTTCTGTACCTGCAGCGCGCGCGCGACGTCACTGGAAAGCTGCACCACGTCGCCGACTTCCCCCGGCGAGTCCGACGCCTTGTTGATCCGATATCCCGAGGAAAGCTGTGTCTGATCGTTCGCGATCCGGCGCTGGATCAATTCCAGGTTCGCCAGAAAATTTTCACGCGCCGGATCGAGGCTCTGAATCATCTCCCCATTCCTCTCTAAATCGGCATGTCGATCAGGCTTTGCGTCAGCGTATCGATGATCGTCACCATCTTCGACGCCGCCTGATAGCTCTGCTGCAATTGCAGAATCTGCGCCGCTTCCTGGTCCAGCGAGACTCCCGACACCTGCGTCCGGAACGACTGCGCCTGCGCCAGCAGCGATTGATGCAGATCCTGCCCGTTCGTCGCATTCGATGTCTGCTGGCCCACCTGCGCAGCGATCGAGCTATAGAACTGCAAAATCGTTTGCCCGTTGATCTGATCCGCCGCGTTGGTCGAATTGCCGAGATTCGCCAGCGCGAGCGCCGCTCCGTTAGCCACCACCGGAGGCCCCGGATCGATCGCCGCCAGGTTCGCCGCCGTGATGTTCGGATCCACCGCCAGCGTGCTGGCCACCGAGTTCGCCGAATACGTGAACAACGGCTGCCCCGGCGTCCCCGTCGTGATCTGTCCCGACGTCAGGATCTGATTGACGCGATCCGCCACTTTCTGCGCGAGCTGATTCAGCGATCCCTGCTGCGACGCGTCGCCCTGGATCGCGGGCAGCGTCGAGTTGCGCACCGCCAGCAGCCCACCCAGCGTCCCTTGCGAAATCTGCGACGTGATGTCGGTTCCGTCCGAATCCGTAATCACGGCCGAATTGCCGGCGCTCACGTTGATCGGATTTACCTGGTTGCCGATCACCAGCGGCGTCTGCCCGCCGAGCAGCACCGTCGCCGTGCCGTCGCTTTCGAACCGCACCGTCACATCGGCAAGCCCCGACAGCGTCTCGAGCGAATCGTGCAATTTCGCGTCGAGCCCCGCGTCGGGCTGCCCGCCCTGTTGAATCGCCGCGTTGTAATCGCGAATATTCTGCGCCAGCGCATTGATCTGCTGCACCGTAGAGCCGATCTGCTGATTCACCGACTGCGTCGCCTTCGACAGCGCGGCCGCCGCATCCTGGAACGACGCCGCCACCGCCTGCGCCTTGGCCAGCACATCCTGCCGCGCGTTCGGATCGCCTGGCGAAGACGCCCACGACGAAAAGCTGGTGAACAAATCGTTCAGCGCGCCGTCAATGCCGCTGGTACCCGAAACGTCGAACACCGGCTCGATCGCCGAAAGCGCCTGCGCCTGCGCCGAAAAATTGCCGAGCAATTCCTGCTGCGTCCGCACGCCCTGCTCCGCGTATTCGTCGCGCGTGTTCTGCACCGTCGCCGCGGTGACTCCGCCCAACAGGCCCCTG
The DNA here is from genome assembly GCA_020073325.1 of Terriglobia bacterium. Lineage (GTDB taxonomy): Bacteria > Acidobacteriota > Terriglobia > Bryobacterales > Bryobacteraceae > Palsa-187. The sequence continues at coordinate 7,543 of JAIQFJ010000074.1, forward strand.
GCAGGATTGAACGACAGCGACTCGAGCGGTTGCCACTGCCGGGCGTATCCCGGCGTATTCGCGTTGCTGACGTTGTTCTGCGTCACCTCGAGCGACCGCTGAAACGCCTGCAGCGCGCCGGAGCTGTTGTTCAGAATGCCGAAAAGGCCGCCCATCGCTCAGACCTCCCAGCTCCGCGCGATGCTCGCCGCCTGCACCGGCAAGCCGTCCGCGCCATAGCCGGTTTCGGACGCGATCTGCATCCAGCCCCGGCACAGATTGTTTCCGTGACGCACTTGCGCCTGCAGCAGGCGTGCGACGCGCCGGATGCGCTTCAACGCGTCGATAAATTCCGCGCTTCGATTCGCGCGCGGCAGGATCGCCAGCCGTTGCAGCGTCTCGATCGTTTTCTGCAAATCCGCGTCGGCCGGCTTGACTTCGATCAGCGCGCGCTCCGCGTTGCGAAGATGCAACTCCGCTTCCGTTGAAAGTTCCAGTTCCGGCTTCATCTTCAATCTCCGTTCAGCGCGGAATCGACAATCGACCGGCTCAGCGCCTTCGAGTCCACCTGGTACTCGCCCGATTTCACCAGTTGCCGCAATTCGCTTACGCGATCGCCGCCGCCCGCCATCGTCAGCGCGACCAGCGACGAGAAGCTGCCGAGCGAGGTCCCGTCCTCGCCCGATCTCGAAATCGTGTGCGTCCGCGACGTCGGATGGTTCTGCGACGCGCCGGTGACGCCGTTCGTGCCATTCAATCCCAGCGACACGTTGCCGTTGTCGATCTTCATCAGAAAATCCCCCGCGCGCTCGGCCATCGCTTGTCGATGTAAGCGCGCAACCGCACGATTGCCTGCGCCCGGATCTGCGACACGCGCGTGATATGTACGTCCAGAATCGGCGCGATCTCACGGAAATTCTGCCCCTGCCGGTAGTACAGATCCAGCACCAGCCGCTCCACGCGCGGCATATGATTCATGCCTTCTTCGATCAGTTTTTCGAGCTCGCTGCGCTCCAGCATGCGCGTCGGCGAATTCTCTTCCCGGTCCGCGACGTAGTTCAGCAGGCTCCGCCCCGAGTCGCGATTTTCCGGAATCGCATCCAGGCTCCCGATGCTCACCGCGCGCAGTTCAAGCAGCAGGTCCTGATACTCGCGCAGGCCGATTCCCAGTTCCTGCGCGATCTCTTCCTCGGCCGGCGCGCGCTGCAGACGATTTTCCAGCGCCGCGATCGCCGCCTGAACTTCCTTCACGCGTTTGCGCTTGTGCACCGGAATGCCGTCGAGCCCGCGCAGGCTGTCCAGAATCGCGCCGCGAATTTTGTGCTCCGCGTAGGTCTTCAGCTTGACGTTGAAACTCGCGTCGAAATTGTCGATCGCGTTGATCAGCCCGATGATACCCACGGAAATCAGATCCTCGAGCGAGGTGCCTTCGGGGAGCTTTTCGTAAATCCGCGTCGCGATCCAGCGCACCTGCGGCAGATGCTCCATGATCAGTTCCTCGCGGCTCGCCACCGGCTGGGGCTGATATTCGGTATAGGCTGCGTTCAGGGTCGCCATATTTATGCCGCGCTCTGCTCCCGAAGCGATGCGCCTCCCAGCACGAGCTTCACAATTTCATCCGCCGTCGCCGGACGGATATCTTCCGGAATGCGGATCCCATCGGTCACAAACGAAATCTTCTTTCCCGCCCGCGACGCTTCCGATACCACCGAACCCAGCGCCGCCGTCTCATCCAGCTTCGTGACCACCAGTTTCGAAAAGCGGAATTTTTCGTAACGCTGGATGGTCCGCTCCAGGTCGGTCGATTTCATGTATCCCGCCACCACCAGAAAAACGTCAGCCTCGGGACACTGCTCGATCGCCGACGCGAGTTCCGCCGCCTGCTCCGAATCGGGCGCCGTGAATCCAGGCGTGTCCAGCAGAATCCAGTCCGCGTCCTTCAGGCTTTGCACCATGCGCGGCAATTTCGCCGGCGACGCCAGCGGCACGAAATCCATGCCGTAGGTCTGCGCGTACCACTTCATTTCCTCGCGAGCCCCGGGCGTGGAATCGAGCGACATCAGCCGCACGCGCCCGCCCGCCGCCATGGCGAGCTTCATCATGCTGGTGGTCTTTCCCGACCCCGTCGGCCCGACGAACACCGCCAGCTTCCCGCGCACGTGCGCGTCGATTTGAATGCGCCGCTTCAGCTCCGCGCGCATCAGCCCTTCGATGTAGTCGTAATCGAAGTTCAACATCATTCGCACGCTCGATCGCGACCGCGCCTGTAAATCCGCCCTTTGCGAAACTCCTTCGACCGCCAGCGACGCCTCGACGCGGTCGAGAATGTCCTTCGCCAGCAGCGGTTCGATTTCGGCGGCGATCAGCCGCGCCTGTAGATTCGCCAGCTCCGGAATCGCGCGCGACGCTCTCGACTGCGCTCCCGCGGATCGCGCCAGCGCCGCGCGAATTTCATCCAGTTGCGCACTGATTTGCGCGAATTCGCTCGCGGCGAGCGTCGTCGAAACAGGCGAGGCCGCCGCCGGGTTTGCGGGAGCCTCGGCTTGCTCGATTCCGAATACGACTTCGTAACCCGCTTCCGCCTTGCGGCTGCGCAGCAGCAGAGCGTCATCGCCCAACTCCGCGCGAGCCTGCACCATGGCGGCTTCCATCGACGTCGCAAGATAGCTCTTCGTTTGCATCAGTCGATCACCCCCAGCGACCGCACGCGCACTTCGCGCGGAATTTCATTGTGCGAAAGAACCGTCAGATTCGGCAGCGACGCTTCCACGATCTGCCGCAGGAAATGCCGCGCCGCGAAACTCGTGATCACCACCGCGGTCTGATGTTTGTCGATCTTCCGCTCCAGGCGCATCGAAATATCGCGGATCGCTTCCGGAGAAAGCGTCAGCACGCTCGACAGCTCGCTGTGCTCGACGGCCTGTTCGATCGGCCGCTCGACAGAGGCGTCCAGGAAGTAAGCCGGCAACTCGCCCTGCGTGTTCAGATGCGGCTTGACGATGCTGCGCCGGATCGCCTGGCGGACGAATTCGGAAAGCAGCACCGCGTTCTTGGTGGTCTGGGCAGCTTCGCCCAGCGCTTCCAGAATCGCCGCGCCGTCGCGGATTGGGATTCTCTCCCGCAGCATGTTTTGTAAGACCCGTTGGATCGTTACAAGGGGAAGCAATTTCGGAACCAAATCCTCGACGACCTTGGGATTGTCCTGCGCCACGCGATCGCAAAACGCCTTCGCATCCTGCCGCGTGAACAATTCGCTCGAATATTTCCGGACCAGCTCCGTGATGTGCGTCCCCATCACGCTGACCGCGTCGACCACCGTGTACCCCGCCGCTCTGGCACGATCGACCTGATCCGGACGAATCCAGATCGCCGGCAGCCCGAACGCTGGATCGACGGCCGGCTTGCCTTGCAACGAAGCATCGGGGGACCCGCCGGGAATGGCCAGTTCGTGGCCTTGCGGCAGTTCGTAGTGCGCGACCTCGACCCCGCGCAGCAGCACCGAATATTGGCGCGTCCGCAGGTTGATGTTGTCCTTCACCTTCACCGGCGGCATCAGATAACCGAGCTGCGCCGCCAGCGATCTGCGAATCCCTGAAATTCTCTGCAACAGCGGCGAGTCCGCACCGGCCTCGACGAAGTTCACCAGGCCGACACCGACCTCGACCGCCAATGGCTCGATCTTCGCCAAAGCTTCGACATTTTCCTTCGGTTTCGCTGCTTTCGCTGTCGAAACTGCGGCGTCAGCGACGGATTTTTGACGCTTTCTCCAGCCGATGTACCCGACGCCGACGCCGAGGGCGAGGAACGGAATGGTGGGCAATCCGGGGAACAACGACAGCGCGCCCAGAACTCCGCCCGCCAGCAGCAGCGGCTGCGAACCGCCCAAAACCTGTTTCTTGAATTCGTTGCCCAGCGTGTCGTCGGAGCTGTTGCGCGTGATGATCAAGCCGCCCGACACCGAAATCATCAGCGCGGGGATCACCGTGACCAGGCCGTCGCCGATGGTCAGGACCGTGTAGGTCTGCAGCGCTTTCTGCAGTTCCATGCCGTGCTGAAAAACGCCGATCAGGAATCCCGCGATGATGTTGATGCCGGTGATCAGAATGCTGGCGATGGCGTCGCGCTGCGTGAATCGCGACGCGCCGTCCATGGCTCCATAAAATTCCGCTTCGGCGACCAGTTGCTTGCGGCGCGTGCGCGCCTCGGATTCGTCGATCAGCCCCGCGTTCATGTCCGCGTCGATCGACATCTGCTTTCCGGGCAGCGCGTCCAGGGTGAAGCGCGCCGTCACTTCGGAGATGCGGACCGCGCCATGGTTGATCACGACATACTGAATCGCAATCAGAACCAGGAAAATCACGGCCCCGATGATGTAATTGCCTCCAACCACGAAACTTCCGAACGCCTCGATCACGTGACCGGCGGCCGACGTTCCCGAATTTCCGTTCAGCAGGATCAGCCGCGAGGAGGAAATATTCAGCGCCAGGCGATACAGCGTCAGCAGCAGCAGAGTGGTGGGAAAAACGCTGAAGTCGACCGCGCGCCTGACGTAGATCGCGACCATCATCACGATCACGCTGAGCATGATGTCGACAACCAGCAGGAGATCGAGCAGCGCGCCCGGCATCGGCGTGATCAGCGCGATCACAATACCGACCACCGCGATCGGCACGCCCATTTCGCCGAGCGCCGCCGTCAGCTCGCGCGGAAATCCCGCCGACTTTGGTTTCGGAATGGCAATGCTTGCTTGTGCCACGGGACAACTCCGGCTACGACGCCGCGCATTCCTCGAGCGCCTTCACCTTGTACAGCAGCGTGGTGCGCTTCATGCCGAGCATCGCGGCCGTCTTGGCCTTGTTGCCGCCGCAGCGTTTCAGCGCGTCTTCCAGCAGGCGCTTTTCCATGCTGGCGATCAACTGCTCGTAATTCATCGGGCCGTCGCCGGCCGAAAACGCCGACGATGCGTCGATCGGCACGGTGTTCGCCGCCGCCATGGTGGCCGCACTCCTCGAAGGCAGTTGAATATCGCCCAGGTAGAGCATTTCGCGCTCCCCGCTCAGTGACACCGCCTTTTCGATTGCGTGCTCGAGCTGCCGCACGTTGCCCGGCCAGCGATAATTGCACAGCCAGTCCATCGCGTCCGAAGAAAGCTGCTTTTCAGGCAGGCCTTCGCGCGAACAGATTTTCGAAATGAAATGCTCCGCCAGCAGCGGAATGTCGCCGGCGCGCTCGCGCAACGGCGGCACATGCACCGGAACCACGTTCAGGCGGTAAAACAAATCTTCGCGAAAACGCCGCTGCAGCATTTCGGTTTCAAGATCCGCATTCGACGCCGCGATCACGCGCACGTCCACCTGAATCGTTTCCGAGCTGCCCAGCCGCTGCACTTCGCGCTGCTGCAGCACGCGCAACAGCTTGGCCTGAACTTCCATCGGAATCTCGCCGACTTCGTCCAGGAAAATGGTCCCGTGATGCGCCTGCTCGAAGCGTCCGACGCGCGCGCCAATCGCGCCCGTGAACGCACCTTTGGCATGACCGAACAGTTCCGCTTCGATCAGATTTTCGGGAAGCGCCGCGCAATTCACCGCGACCATTTTCGTCGCGGTGCGCTTGCTCGCCATATGGATCGCGCGCGCCACCATCTCCTTGCCGGTGCCGGTTTCGCCCGTCACGAGCACAGTGGCCTGCCGCGGACCCACCAGGCGAATCAGAGCGCGCAGCTCGCGCATGACTAAGCTTTCGCCGATCAGCAAATTACGCCACGGCTCGTCCGCGGAACCGCGGCGCACGGATCGATCCACAGCGCTGCGAATCATCGCGGCCAATTCGTTTTCGTCGACGGCGCCGGTAATATGCATCAAGCCGCTCATGGTAGGCCGGATCAGCGATTCATCGAGCGAATGGTTTTCGTCCAGCACGATGACGGATGAATAATTCGTCTCCGCCAGCACGGCGCTCAGTGCGCCGGCGGCTTCAGGTAGACGTACTAGAACTGTCTTAAAGCGCGCCGTATCCTTCAGCGCGACCAAGTCTCGTGGCGATTCGACCTGCGTAATGCTCACATCCGCCAGCTTTTCGAGCCGCGCGATGTCTTCAGGCCGCATTGGTTCGCCTACGTACAAAACTTTACGCACAAGTATTCCTTTAACCTTCGAAAAAGCCTAACTCTCAGGGAAGTCTGAGATGTAGATCGAGAGGGTGTAAGGGAAGGATTAGAAGGGCACAGCGGACTTTATATTTTTTTTACTTCGCGCGGCTCTACTTTCGTTCGGCTCGTGCGATATGGCTGCGGATATGAACCCCGCTTACGCATCGCAAGAGTACCTTCGGACGAAATTGGAAACCGCCAGCCCTCTCGAAGCGGTGGTGATGATGTACGAACTGGCGATCGATTCGTTGAACGCCGCCGTGGCACAGCTTCGGAGCGGCGATGCGATGGCGCGCGCCAAGTCGGTCACCAAAGCGCAGGAAGTCGTAAACGAGCTGCTCATGGCAGTGGATCATTCGAGCGGCGCCTCCTATACCGCGACTCTGGTGGAGCTGTACGGCTACGTTCAGTCTCAAATCATCAAGGGCCACACGGAGCAGAGCGAAACGGCGTTCCAGAACGCGATTTCCATTCTGCGGTCGCTGTGGGAGGGATGGTCCGAGGTGCAGCGGCAGACCGCCGCGGAATCGACGGTCGAAGCAGCGCCGCGCACAGCGTCCGGTTACGGGTCCGATCCGGCCGCCTTCGAGTCTCGCGACTGGACTTGTTGAGAGAACCGGTGGGGCTTTACGACTCTTTCTGAAGCCCGGCGCTGATCATTCGCGCGATTCCTAGTCCGCCGCCGGCCGACATCGCCTGCGCGAAATATTGTTCGGCGAGCCCCATGGCGGAATCGCTTCCCGCATCGTCGCCCGAGCCCATCCAGCCTCCGTCGCTCGATTCACGCGCGGTCTTCAGCATTTCGCCGATCAGCAGCCCCTCGAACTGAGTGGCGGCATTGCGGACACGCTCCGGCGAGTCTTTCTGGATCTGGGGCTGGATCTCGGGCAGGCCGGTTAACGAGACGCTGTCGATCATCAGATCACCTCCAGGTCCGCTTCGAGGGCGCCCGCGGCTCGCAGGCTTTGCAGAATCGCGATGACATCGCGCGGCGTCGAACCGATCGCGCCGAGCGCATGCACCAGTTCCTCCACCGTCGCGCCTTTGCTCAGCACCAGGTTTCGCGATTTCTCTTCGCTCGCGTTGACCGTGGTCTGTGGAACCACAGCGGTCTGGCCCTGGGAGAGCGGAGCGGGCTGCGACACTTCCTGCGTGGTCTGGATTTCCACCGTGAGGTTCCCGTGCATGATCGCGACCGGGGAGACGCGAACTTCCTTGCCCATGATGATGGTCCCGGTGCGTTCATTCACCACGACGCGGGCGACGCGATCGGTTTCCACCTGCAGACGCTCCAGTTCGGCGATGAAATCCGTTTCGTGCGCGTTGTATTCCTTGGGGATATTGATCGTGATGGTGCCCGAGCTTTCGGCTTTCGCCATCGGCGCGCCATCTTTGCCGAACTTCTTATTGATCACGGCGCTGATGCGCGAAGCCGTCGTGAAATCGGGATGATTGAGCTGGAGATTCATGTTGCCGGTAGGGGTCACCGAAGGGGCGGGACGCTCGACCAGGCCGCCATTCGGAATCCGCCCGGCGGTAGGAAAATTCACGCTCGCGGTATTGCCGCCCTTTCCGGCGGCGAAGCCTCCGGTGACCACCGAGCCCTGGGCCGTGACATACACCTGCCCGTCGACCCCGCGCAGACTGGTCAGCACCAGAAGACCGCCCTGCAGATTCGAGGCGTCGCCCATCGCGCCGACGTTCAGGTCGATGCGCGATCCGGGCTGCGTGAACGCGGGCAAAGTCGCGGTGACCATTACACTCGCGGTATTTTTCACGCGAATCAGCAGCGCGGGCACCGAGACGCCCATCTGCTGAAGCAGATTCGCCAGGCTCTGCGTGGAAAAGATGGTTTGCTGGCGATCGCCGGTACCGTTCAGACCGACCACCAGGCCATAGCCGACAAGCTGGTTGTCGCGGACTCCCTGCACGGTGGCCAGTTCCTTCAATCGCGTCGTCCCCTCGGCGTGCAGCAGCGAGGCGCAGACAGCGAGCAGGATCCCAAGTTGCTTCACAGCTCTCTTCGTTGGCGTGTTCAATTTGGCTCCTAGAACGGCAGCAAGCCCAGTAACAATCGATATAGGAAGAACGGACGGCGAATCGCGTCGCCGACGATTCCCTTGCCGTTGACGCGCACATCCAGTTCCGCGATGTGGTCGGATTGGATGACGTTGGTGTTATCCAGATCGGTCGGCCGGATCACGCCGCGAACGCTGACAATCTGATTTTCCGAATTCACCTGAACGTTCTTGGTTCCTTCGATCACCAGGTAGCCGTTGGGCAGAACGTGTGTCACGCGCGCGCTCAGCGATGTGGTCAGGCTGGTGTCCCGCGTCGTCGTGCCGGTGCCGTTCAACTGGTTGTCGGTCGAAAGCTTCGCCAGATTCGCCAGCGGGCCGGCCGCTTTGGTGATCCCCGCCGCGTTGATGATGGAGCTGTTCACGCTGGATGTCCGTCCCGTCTTGACCGTGCCGGTGCTGACCGCGGAGGCTTTTTCATTCACCACGATGGTCACGATGTCGCTGACCCGGTGCGCGCGAAGATCCATGGCGAGATCGGAATATCGCGCCGAGGGGACCCAGAGCGAGCCGGCAGTCGGCGTGAGCGACGTTTTTTCGCGCTCCGCATCGGCAATGTAGCGGTCGAGCGGCGAAGGCTCGGGCTCTTTCTTCAACTTCGTTTTCTTGTCCGCCGCCGCGGCGAGCGAGGCGCACAGCAGAATCGCACCGACCAGGCGCTTCATTGAGATCCTCCGGCATCCACCGCGACGCGGCCTTTATCGATGACGCGGGCGCGAAATCCGCGGCCGCTCGACGGGTTTTTTACCATGATCATGGAGCCTTTCGCCCCTGCCGTCTGCGCGCGGGCTTCGAGGACCAGATGGGCTCCGCCGCTTTGCACCTCGACGCGCACCGTGTCGCCGCGCATCACCTCCGGAGCCCGGTCGATCTGATTTTTCAGAATCGGCGCGCCGGTCCTGATCGCCTGGCGCGGTACGAATCCGACGACTTCGTCCAGATTGCGGGCGGTCAGCGAATCGAGCGGAAAATCCTCGCAGCTTTCCAGACGCACTTGCTCTTTCTGAATCGGGCGGCCGGCCGCGATTTCCTGGATGGCGACCACGCGCGTCATGTTCGCGGCGATTTTCACGCGGGCCCACACGCCGAAGCGGCGGTTCTCGTTATAGAGAATGTATCCGCGCCACAGAACTTCTCCGCGAGGTCCGCCCGAGGAGGGGAACTGCAGCGTGTTGCGCGGGAAAACGAGTTCGCCCGGAGGCGCCGGCGCGTTGCTCGATTCGACAATTTCGATTCCGGCGTCCGAACCGAGTGACGCGCGCATCGCCGCCACGATATCTTCAGCGCGCGGCGGCGTCATGCGCCAGGCGAAGCACAGATCGGGTAGCGACGTGAGCTCAAGGCCCTGAGCTTTCGCGATCCGCTCCAGTTCGACGCCGTGAAAGATGCGCTGATTTCCGGGCATCGGCGAATAGCCGACCCGCAGATCCGAAGGAAGCGCGTTGAACTGCGGCACCGCCGCGGCGACATCCGACGCGAAAATCTCCGGCCGCGAAATCGTGCGGCAGGCCGGACTTGCCGGCTCACCGGCCAGGGCGAGAAGAAAAGGAATCTGTATCATTGCTGTGCACTACTGCGTGGTTACGTTATTCATCTGCTGGTACATCTCATCCGCCGCCTTGACGACTTTCGAATTCGCTTCATAGGCGCGTTGGGCGACGATCAGATTCACGAACTCCTGCACCACGCTGACGTTCGATTGTTCGGTGTAGCCCTGCATCAGCGTGCCGAGCCCTTCCTGTCCGCCCGGCGCCGCAATCACCGGATCGCCGGAAGAATCGGTGGGCAGATAGAGATTCTGGCCGATGCTGTTCAATCCGGCCGGATTCTGAAAATCGGCGAGCTGGATCTGTCCGCCGACCTGCGCCGAAGGCTCGTTGGGCAGCGTGTAGCTCACCGTGCCGTCGGTCGCGATAGTGATGGATTGCGCATTCTGCGGAATCGTGATCTGCGGATTCAGCAGGCTGCCGTCGGAGGTGCACATGACGCCGTCGCGGTTCAGATGGAAATTTCCGGAACGCGTGTAGGCGAGCTGGCCGGTCGGCTGGAGCACCTGGAAAAATCCGCGTCCCTGGATCACGATGTCCAGCGGATTCGACGTCTGCGAGAAGTCGCCCTGGGTGAAGATGATCTCGTTCGAAGAGGCGCGGGTTCCCAGGCCGAGCTGCAAGCCAGTGGGAATCGACGTCTGCTGGCTGCTGGATGCGCCGGGCTGCTGCAGGGTTTGATACAGCAGATCCTGAAATTGCGCGCGCCGCGACTTGAAGCCGCTGGTGTTGGCGTTCGCCAGGTTGTGGGCGATGTTATCGACGTTGAGCTGCTGCGCCGTCATGCCGCTCGCCGCGCTGTATAAGGCTCGAATCATATTTTCTTTCCTCCCGTTACAGGCCCCGTCTACGCTCCGACGCGGGCCACTTCCTCAATCGATTTTTTCCCCATCTGCGATGAAATCGTAATGGCTTTCTGCAGCATTTCCGAGTGGCGCATCACGCCCACCAGCCGCACTGCGGATTCGGCCGCGATGACGTTGGACGATTCCAGCCGTCCCTGCGAGACCGTGGTTCCAGACGCCGCCTTGGGCACCGCATCCGGCCTCGCGCGGAAATACGAGTTCCCTGCTTTAAACAATTTGGTCGGGTCCTGAAAATCCGCCACTTCGATTTTTCCGACCGGAGACCCGCCCTGCGTCAGCGTCCCATCCTCGCCGATCACGATGGCCTCGCCGCGGCGGACCTTGATCGTTCCTCCCCCCGGCGATCGCAACGGATAACCGTCAGTGGTGGTCAACTCGCCCTGCGGCGACAGCTTGAACGATCCGTTGCGCGTGTACATCGGGCCCGAAGGACCGTTCACCGCGAAAAATCCCTTGCCTGACAGCGCCAGGTCCAGCGGATTGCCGGTCGGTTCCAGCGTGCCCTGCGAAAAGTCCACCCACGATTTGTCGACCGAGGGAAGCTGTGTGCTCTCGGAGTTGCCCTCTTCCTCGCTGAACACGCCGTAGAATTCGCGGTCGAGCTTGAAACCCGCGGTGGTGGCGTTGGCAAGGTTGTTGGCCAGCATGTCGAGCGACTGAATTCGCGTTCGCAAACCGCCGGCGGCCGTGACTGCAATCGGATCCATAAAGAATTTGCCTGCGGCTAGTGCAAATCGCTCGCCAAATGTTTTTTCTAAACTTTCGAGCGAGATATGCGAAATGACCGACAGCGATATTTTCACCGGCCGTCAGATTCCCGACGAACACGGCGAACGTCCGACATCCGCATCTCTCTAAAACGTTGAAAACGGATTCTCGCGATTTGGCGCGATAGCTGCATTTAAGCGAGCTTCCGTGAACATCGCCGCTTCCACCATCGCCCCGGCAATGCCCAAGGCTCCCGCCGCTTCCAGCGTCGCGGGCGAGTCGAAACTCGCTTCGGCCGCGGGCGCCGCGGCATTCGCCGCGTTGTTGAGCATCGCGCAGGGCGGCGAGAAGACTCCGCAGATCGGGGCCAAGCTCGCGAGCCAGGAGAAGAAAGCGCCGCAGGAAAAGAAAAAGGAAGATCCGCAGCAGGCGGCGATTCTACCGGTGTTCGAAGCATTCCGCGAGATTCTGGCATTCGGCGCTCCCACGGGCGATTCGCAGCCCGAGGCGGGGTCGTCGCTGCCTGAGCTTCCGGAAGCGGCTCCGATGCCGGCCGAGCCGAAGCTGGTGTCCTTATTGGGCGCGGCATTGCTGCCGCGAGGGATCGAAAAGTCCGCCGCGCAGTTGCAGATTCCGCAGCCACGAGTCGAAGAGGACTCGCAGGCACGGGT
>JAIQFJ010000075.1 GCA_020073325.1 Terriglobia bacterium
CGCGCGACGGTGCTGCTGGCGGGCGAAAGCGGAGTGGGCAAGGACATGATTGCGCGCGCGATCCACCAACATTCGCCGCGGCGCGACCGGCCGTTCGTCAAAATCAATTGCACCGCGATTCCTGAAAATCTGATGGAGAGCGAGCTGTTCGGCTACGAAAAAGGCGCGTTCACCGGCGCGAATACGTCGAAGCCGGGGAAATTCGAGCAGGCCGATACGGGCACGGTTTTCCTCGACGAAATCGGCGACGTTCCTGCGTCGGTTCAAGTCAAATTGCTGCGCGTTCTGCAGGATCGCGAATTCGAGCGGCTGGGCAGCAACAAGACCATGCATACCGATGTTCGCGTGGTCGCCGCGACGAACGTCGATCTGCGTGCGGCCCTCGAACAGGGGACGTTTCGAGAGGACCTGTATTATCGCCTCAACGTCGTGCCGATCAATATTCCGCCGCTGCGCGAGCGCAAGGAAGACATCCCTTATCTGGTCCAGCATTTCGCCAAGAAGTTCAATGGAGAGATCAGCGAAGGCGCGATGGAACGGCTGATGAGTTATCACTGGCCGGGCAATGTGCGCGAACTGGAGAACGTCGTCGAGCGAAGCGTTCTGCTGGCGCAAGGCCCGCGTGTCGAAGCGGACGATATCAAGATCGACACAGCCTATGCGCGGTCGCGTCCGGCGGCGGCGAACGATCATTTTCTTCCGGAAGGGATGACGCTCGATGAATACGAGCAGTCGATCATTCGGGAGGCGTTAAAGCGCGCGAATGGGAATAAGAGCCAGGCGGCGCGGCTGCTCGGTTTGACGCGAAACGCGCTGCGCTACCGCCTGGATCAGATGGGAGTGGAGTAACTTAGGCGAACTTCGGTTTGAGGACGTCGATCAGTTCCTGAACCGACCCGGCGCTTTTGGCGAGCATCGCTTTTTCTTCGTCGTTCAGCTTGATCTCGTAGACTTTTTCGATCCCGTTCGCGCCGAGTTTCACCGGCACGCCGACGAACAGGCCGTTGATCCCGTATTCGCCTTCCAGATAAGCCGCGCACGGCAGGACCTTTTTCTTGTCCTTGAGAATCGATTCCACCATCTCGACCGCCGCGGCCGACGGAGCGTAATACGCGCTACCGGTCTTGAGATGCTTCACGATTTCCGCGCCGCCGTTGCGTGTGCGGTCGACGATTTTGTCGAGCGTTTCCTTGTCCATCAACTCGGTCAGCGGAATTCCGGAGACGTTGGAGAGGCGCACGACGGGAACCATCGTGTCGCCGTGGCCGCCGAGCACGACCGCCGTGATGTTTTGGACGGACACGTTCAGCGCGTCGGCGAGGAACGTGCGGAAGCGCGCGGAATCGAGCACGCCGGCCATGCCGATCACGCGGTTTTTCGAGAACTTCGATACTTTGTGCGCCACCCAGGCCATGGCGTCCAGCGGATTCGTCACCAGGACCAGAATCGCGTTGGGAGAATATTTCGCCACCTGCTCGGTCACGCTTTTCACCACTTCGTAGTTGGCCAGCAGAAGATCGTCGCGGCTCATGCCGGGCTTGCGCGCCAGGCCCGCGGTGATCACGACGACGTCGGAATTCGCCGTCGGCGCGTAATCGTTGGCGCCCGTGATGTGGACGTCGTAGCCTTCAATCGGGCCCATCTGGAGCATGTCCAGGCCCTTGCCCTGGGGCACGCCCTCGACCACGTCGACCAGCACGACGTCGGCCAGTTCCTTAAACGCAATGTTCACCGCGCAGCTTGCGCCGACATTGCCGCCTCCTACAACCGTAACTTTTTTGCGCATAAAGCAGCGATTATAGCAGGTGCCTGTACAGGATCACCGTACTATGCAGCTCGCCCGAAGCGCTGCGCGCGTAGCCCGGAATGGTCCCCGCGGTCTGATAGCCGAGCCGCTGATACAGGCGCTCCGACGGATCGCCCGCTCGCGTGTCGAGCACCAGCAGAGTGCGGCCGTCGTGGCGCGCGATTCGAGCCGCTTCCTCCATCAAAGCCTGTCCGATGCCGCGGCGTCGCGCCGATTGGTGGACCATCAGCTTCATCACTTCGGCTCGATGGCTGGCGTTGCGGCGCACGGCGTAGTCGAGTTGCACGGTTCCGGCGATACTTGCGCCGTCGCGGGCGATCAGCAGGACGCGATGGTTCGATGCAAGCGCGTCGATCACGCCGCGCCAGTATTCCTCCGCCTCGCCGGGCGCGAGCGGAGGCAGAAATCCGATGGACGCGCCGCTTGCGACCGCGTCCTCAAGCAGATCGATTAAATCGCCCAGGCAGGCCGTTGCGGTCGCCTGCGTCAGCCGCTCGATTTGCATTCTCGCTATGATAGCGCTCATGTATTTCGAGGATTACGAGGTCGGCCGCGTCTCCGAATCGCGCAGCCGGACAATCAGTGAAGCGGACATTGTGAACTTCGCCGGGCTCTCCGGCGATTTCGTCGAGCTGCATATGAGCGAGGAGTATGCGAAGAAAGGTCCCTTTGGACGCCGCATCGCGCATGGCGCGCTGATCTTCAGCATTTCGACGGGCATGATGGTGCAGATGACGCCCCATCAGGAAGCGATCGTCGCGTTTTACGGGGTCGACAAACTGCGCTTCGTCGCGCCGGTTTTCATCGGCGACACGATTCATGTTTCGCAGAAGATCGTGGAGAAGCAGCAGAAGAATGCCGAACGCGGCGTGGTGGCGTTCGAAAATACGGTGTTGAAACAGGACGGGACCGCGGCGCTGGTTTATACGGCTCGGCTGATGGTGAAGACGAAGGCGTGACGGCGCTCGACGGCATTGTCGTATTGGATCTGACGCGCCTGCTGCCGGGCGCGGTGGCGACGCAGTGGCTCGCCGATTTCGGCGCCACCGTCATCAAGATCGAGCAGCCCGGGGTCGGCGATTATGCGCGCCACAGTTTTACGAGCGGCGATGCGAATCCGATTTTCGAGTTGACGAATCGGGGCAAAAAAAGCCTCGAGGTGGATCTGAAGGATGCCGCCGGGAAAGAAGCGTTTCTGAAGCTGGCGTCGAGTGCCGACGTTTTGATCGAAGGATTCCGTCCCGACGTGATGGATCGGCTCGGCCTGGGCTATGCAACGCTGAGCGTCGCGAATCCGCGATTGATTTATTGTGCGCTCAGCGGCTATGGTCCTGAAGGAAAATTTGCAGCGCTGGCCGGGCATGACATCAACTATCTGGCGCTTTCCGGCGTCCTTGACCTGATGGGTCCGAAAGAAGCGCCGGCGCTCGCCGGGATTCAGATTGCCGATCTGGCGGGCGGATCGATGCAGGCGGTGATGGGGATTCTGCTGGCACTCGAGGCGCGGCATCGGACCGGGCGCGGCCAGCGCGTCGATATTTCAATGTTCGCCGGATCGGCCGCGCTGATGCCGATTCCGCTTTCGCAATTCACGGCGACCGGGCGTCCTCCGGAGCGCGGAAACGAATTGCTCAATGGCGGCTATGCCTGCTATCAGATTTATCCAGCCGCCGCGGGATCCTTCGTCACGGTGGGCGCGCTGGAGCCGAAGTTCTGGCAGAACCTGTGCCGCGAACTCGGGTGCGAAGACCTGATTGCGCGGCAGTACGACGAAGATCAGGCGCCGCTTAAGGCGAGGCTCGCCGAAAAATTTCGCGAGCGGACCGCGGAAGAGTGGTTCGAATTGATCGGGGCGAGAGACTGCTGCGTCGCTCCGGTCCGAAATCTGAAAGACGCGATTCGCGATTATCCTTCTGCTCCGATTCCCACGTTGAGCGAAACGCCCGGCCAATCGTCAGGACGCGCGCCTGAATTAGGCGAGCACAATCGGGAGTATTTATGAACGTCCTCTATTGCCTCCGTCGCGCAAAAGAGTTTCATGGGAACGCCGTCGCCGCGTATCGCGATGATGGTTCGCTGACGTGGAATGAATTTTACGAGCGCGTCCATCGGGCCGCCGCGTTCCTTCGCGATCTCGGAATTCAAAAAGGCGACCGCGTCGCGGTGTGGATGCTGAATTCCTACGAGTATCTGGAGCTGTATTACGCGACGGCGCTGGCCGGGATCGTCATCGTGCCGCTGAATACGCGCTGGCATGAATCGGATGTCGCTTTCACGTTGACCGATTCGGAATCCGCTGCACTGGTTGTCGACGATCGGTTCGCGCCGATGGTCGCGAGCGTCCCGCGTCCGAAGCATGTGATCTACGCGGGTGCAGGCGCGTGTCCTGAAGGCATGACGGCCTACGGCTACTCCGACGCGAAGCACAAGTTCGAGGAGCCCGATTTGGAGGATCTGGTCGGGCTGTTTTACACCAGCGGCACGACAGGCGGGCCGAAGGGCGTGATGCTGACGCATCGCAATCTGTTCGCGAACCTGGTGCATTCGATGCTGATGCGGTTCAGCAAAGCGATCTGGCTGCACGCGGCGCCGATGTTTCACCTGGCCGATCTTGGCTCGATGTATATCATCACGGCGAACGGCGGCTCGCACGCGTTCATGCCGAGCTACGATCCGGAAAAATTCATGCAGCTCGTCGAACGCTACCGCGTGAGCGAAACCGTGCTGGTCCCGACCATGCTCAATATGCTGGTGAATCACGAAAAATTCGGCCAGTACGACCTTTCGAGCCTGGAGAATTTTTTGTACGGCGCGTCGCCCATGCCGCTGCCGCTTTTGAAATCCGCGATGGGCAAGCTGCCGGCGACGCGCTTTCGCTAGGGCTACGGGATGACGGAGACGAGTCCGCTGCTGACGGTGCTCGAATATGAAGATCATTTCGGCGACGCGGTCACGTCGGCGGGCAAGCCGATTTTCGGCGCCGAGGTGCGCGTCGTGGATGAGCTCGATCAGGATGTGCCGGTCGGCGAGAGCGGTGAAATTATCGCCCGCGGCGCGAACATCATGAAGGGTTACTGGAAGCGTCCCGAAATCAGCGCCGAAGTGCTGCGCGGCGGCTGGATGCATACGGGCGACATCGGGAAATTCGACAAGGACGGATTCCTGTATATCCTGGATCGCAAGAAGGACATGATCAAGCCCGGCGGCGAAAATGTTTATACGCCCGAAGTCGAGTCGATGGTGGCGGCGCATCCGGCGGTGCTGGAGGTCGCGGTGATCGGCATACCGGATGCGAAGTGGGGCGAAACGATTCGCGCGGTGGTCGCGCGGCGCAATGGATCGAATCTGTCCGAAGCCGAATTGATCGAATGGTGCCGCGCACGCATGACGCACTTCAAGTGCCCGACGTCGGTGGTGTTCGTCGACAGCCTGCCCAAGGGAGGCACGGGCAAAGTGCAAAAAGGCGTCCTGCGCGAGCGCTGGGGAAAATAGCCGCCGGTGGCGCACGCACTCGTGCGTGCCGCGTCGAGACTCGTCTTGGCGCCACGACCGCCTCGCAGCTCACTTCGTGCATTGGCACACGCCACGCACGAGTGAGGTTATTCAACAGCAAAGCGGCCCCCCGGCCTCACGGCCAGGGCTGTCGATGCGCTGTTCGACTTTTCAGC
The DNA here is from genome assembly GCA_020073325.1 of Terriglobia bacterium. Taxonomy (GTDB): domain Bacteria; phylum Acidobacteriota; class Terriglobia; order Bryobacterales; family Bryobacteraceae; genus Palsa-187. Next base: position 5,476 of record JAIQFJ010000075.1, read on the forward strand.
GCCGTCACTCGTGCGTGCCCCACGTACTGACTACCGCTCGTCGGCTGAAGGTAAGCAACCGATGAACACCGTGAGCTTTTGGTGTGCAAGTCAGAGACGGTATCCCTGCGCGACCCAGTAATGCCAGTCGCCGATGGCTTCCTGGGTGGATTCGTCCGGGTCGATGGCTTCGAGTTGCGAAACAGGAACGGCCATCTTCCGCCCCTGCCAGCGGATTTGCACAAGCATATCGTGATTGCACGCGCTCTCAACAGCCATGCGTAAGACTTCGACGGTTTCACCCTTCCGGAGTGGCGAGACGGCCTTCGCCGCAACACATCTCGCCCGGAACGGGAAACTAATCTTGCCTTCCAGATAGTAGTACCAGCTCATCGCCTGCTCGTCCGGGCGGGCATCGACGATGGCTTCGTTGTAGATACGGCCTTCCCGGACCGCGTCTCGCTTGGGCCGCTTCATAACTTCGCTCCCAAGATTCGGCGGACTGACGTGCGGCCGACTTGTACGCGACGAGCAATCTCAGATTTGCTGAGGCCGGCGCGATGGAGTTTCCGGATTTCCGCGGCGTGTACGGCCGCGGTTGCTGGCCGACCCAGCCGTTTACCGCTCTGGCGAGCATGTGCCAGGCCAGCTCGCGTTCGTTCGCGCAGGATCTCCCTTTCGAACTCAGCGAAGATCGCCAACAGTCCGGCCATTGCTCGACCAGCGGGTGTGGTCAGATCCAGCGCTTCCGTCAGAGAAGCGAAGCCTACTCCGAGGTGCTCCAGTTCCTGGAGTGTCGCCAGGAGGTCTGTAACGGAGCGGCCCCAACGGTCCAGCCGCCACACCAGTACGATATCGATCTCCCGTCGGCGTGCGGCCTCCAGCAGTTTTTCGCGGGCTTCTCTCCGCGCGGCGCCGGAGTTCACTTCGCGGACTTGCACAGCGATCATCCAGCCGCGGCGGGCCGCATACTCTCGCATGGCCTGGTTCTGCATGGCCAGAGTCTGCTGGTCGTTTGTCGAGACCCGTGCGTACAGGCCTACTCGGAACATTTTCCTGGACCTGTGTGCCTGGCCAAAAACGTTAGTGGATTTTGCCTTCCCCGAAGACCGTTTTGCGGCCATTCCAGGATATTACCTGATCCTGGCCGCAGAGGATGGTTTTAGGCCAGAGCCCAGCGGTGCGGCAGCAGTTCGTCGAGCCTGGTCATGGGATGCGAAGCGATGCGTGATAACACATCCTGAAACCAGGCGAACGGATCCACCTTCACCAGTTCGCACGATGCCACGAAGCTTCTCAGCACCGCCGCGGTGCGCCCGCCACGATCGCTGCCGAAAAACGTCCAGTTGTTGCGGCCCACCGCCCAGCCGCGCAACGAACGCTCGGTGTGGTTGTTGTCAATCGAGAGATCCGGATGCTCACAATAGCGCGTCAGAGCGATCCAGTTCTTCAGAATATAGTTCACCGCCTGGCCGGCTTCGCTTTTCGGCAAAAGCTCCTCGCGAATCTGGAGCAAGTAGCCATGGAGCTTGTCTAATACCGGCCGCGCGCCCTGCTCCCGCAGCAGTCGCAAGTCTTCGCCCGAGAGTCCGCGCTGTCGCGCCAGTTTCTCCACCCCGTATAACTCCGCGATCAGCAGCAGCACGGTCCGCATGCGCGAGGGCTCATTTTCCAAAGCTTGATATACATGACGCCGCGCGTGCGACCAGCAGCCCACTTCCACCATCCCGCGTTCCGGCTTCAGGAAAAAAGAATCGTAGGCTACATAGGCATCCGCCTGCAAATATCCCCGATAGTTTTGAAGAAAAGCTTCCGGCCCGGCGCGTTCCCGTGTAGCTGTGTAATCGTAAATCACCGCGGGATGATGGCGATCTCCTACATACGGCCAGATGCGCCCTTTCCGTGCTTGCGGAAGTTTGCGATCCAGCACCTTCACAGGCGTATCGTCGGTGCCCACCACTCGGGAGGCCAGCACGTGCCCCTTCAGACGCTCATATAAAGGATGGAGCAGTTCGGCGCATTGCGCCATCCATCCGCACATGGTTTGCTCGGCGATCTCGATTCCGTGCCGTCGGAACATTTTTGCCTGCCGGTGTAAGGGCAGATGATCCGCCAGCTTGCTCACAATCACCTGTGCCAGAACCGATGCACCAGCCGTTCCCTTCTCGATGGGCTGCGGCGGTTTATTGGCCGTCTTCACCGTGCAGGCGCAAGCATAAGTGAAACAGGCATCCTCAATCACCTTCATCTGCGCCGGAAGATATTCGTAGCGCTCGCTGAGCTCTTCCCCGATCTTGCGCAGGTCCTGATGGCACTCCGTGCAGTGCTTTTCTGGTTCCGCTAGATCATGCTCGATTCGCTCGCGCTTCAGATGTTTGGGCAGCGGTTTTCTTCCGCGCGCCTTGCCACTGCCTGTAGAGGATGTGTTCGCCGCCGGCGGTTCCTCATCACTATCGTCTGAGTCTTCGGCTTCCGGCAAACTCATTCCCAACTCGGCGGCGAATAGGGCGAGCTGTTCGCGTGAGAGTTGCTCGCTTCTGCGTCCGGTTTTAGCTTGCAGGAGCTGGCGCAGCAGGCGCTCGGTGCGATCCAGTTGCGCGGTTACGTCGACCAACATTCTCTTCAACGTTTCCGCGTCTTGGGGAAGTGTTTTGGGATCGACGGGCAAGCTCAAGTGTAACCGGAAAGAGTTGATTGACCAAGATAAAAATGTGCAAATCGCCAATGTTTATGCGGCTGCAGCAGCTTTGCGCCGATACCGTTTGCGGCGCCGGGCCTGGCTCAGATCGATCCCGCTCAGCAGCGCCCCCAACTCCTGTGCGGTGATCTCCTGCCGCTCTTGGCCCGCTTCGGAAAACGGCATCGCATAAGTACCTTCCTCCAGCCGTTTGGCCCACACTGCGAATCCGTCGCGATCCCAATACAAGATCTTCACGCGGTCGCGGCGTTTGTTCGCGAACACGAATAAATGGCCAGCAAAGGCATCCAACTGGAGCACTGCATTCACCAGCGCGTGCAGTCCGTCAAAGCTCCGGCGCATGTCACAGGGCGCGGTCGCCAGGTATACCCGCACACTGGCCGGCAGGTGAATCACGCCCGTGCTTCTTTGAGCACTCCCAACACCAGCCGCAGCGCTGAGGCTTCGCACGGAATGCGCAACTTCTCGCCACCCGCCAAGGTGACTTCAATCACGGTGGGCCGGGTGTGGTTGGTATCCACCAACGCGAAGCCCATCCCGCCCGGCTTTTGCATGCGCTTTCGCCACATATAAAAGGAGTGCTCTTTGTGCCCGTGCTGCTGGCAGAACGCCCGCACCGACTGCCCGCTCGCTTCTTGCTCGGAAATGATCCGTTGCCAAAACTCTGTCCGGTCCACTCGCTGCCGCTTCATGCTCCCAGCTTGCACTGAGCGGTTATGTTTCGCTAGTGGTGTTTATCAGTTGCTTACGAAAGCCTGCGCAAGACGGTTTCCCTGTGCCGCCAGTTTACGCCCGAAGATCTGCCGGCCCCGATGGGCAAAGAGGCTCGCGAAGAACTGCTGTCGGCTTACCAGCGTATGCTCGCCGCCAGAAACCGCGGCTAATAAGCGCCGCGAGCGAGCAACACCGCCGTCACCGTCCGCGCCAGGATATACAGATCGAGCCACGGCGACCAGTTGCGGATGTAGTAAGTATCCAGCGACACACGCGCCTCATACGCCAGCCGGTTGCGCCCGGAAACCTGCCAGAGCCCGGTCAACCCCGGCGTCACGCGCTTGTAGGAAATGTACGCATCGCCGTATCGCGCGATTTCGTCCGTGACGATCGGCCGCGGACCCACGACGCTCATTTCGCCTGTGACGACGTTCCAGAACTGCGGTAGCTCATCCAGGCTGGTGCGTCGCAAGAATCGCCCAACCAGCGTGATCCGCGGATCGTTGCGCAGCTTCTGCGTTCTTCTCCATTCCTCGCGAAGCTGGGGATCTTGCTTCAGATATTCAGCCAGCACCTCGTCCGCGTTGGCGACCATGGACCGGAACTTCCACGCCTTGAAGGGCCGTCCACCTCGCCCGCGCCGCACTTGGCCGTAGAGGATCGGCCCGCGCGACGTCAGCTTGATCGCAACCGCGATGAGCGCAACTAGAGGCAAGAGCACCACGCTCCCCGCCGCAACCAGTGCCAGGTCGACCAGTCGCTTGATCATCCGCGAGGATGGCTGCAAGAGCCGCTGCCGGATCTCAAGGCTGACTGTTCCATTCAGGTCGGACGCCTCCACCCACAGACTCGCGAAACCTGCAAGGTCGGGGATCACAGTGACCTCGGAGAAAATCTCGCTGCACTGGCTGAACGCGGCGAGGGCCTGACCCTGCGAGAGTCCACCCAGCGTCAGGATCACTCGCCGCGTCCCGAAGTTCTGTCCTGCAGGACTCATCGAGCCGAAATCCGACAGGACCGCGACCGGCCGCAATCCGAGGCGAGGGTGCGCCTCCAGCATTTCCGCAATCTTCACAGCGCCCGGTCCCGCAACAGCGACCGGCGACCCCCACCAGTTCCGTTCCGCACACGCCGTCCTCACCACCGCGCGCAGCGATGGAACCAGAACAACGGTTTGTCCCCAAGCCAGCAACAATGTCGCGCGCGAATACGAGTCTGCGTCTTTCAAAAGAAAAATCGTAACGACGAGCGCCGCGAAAACCAGGCTCGTGCAGATCGTCAGTTTGCGTAGCTCCTCCGCCGCGCTTCGCCCGAATGCAGGATAGAGTCCGTATGCGGCATAACAAAGGGGAAATAGCAGTGCGACAGGCCACATGCTTGCATAAAACGAAGGAACCAAGCTCGCATCCACGCGGTGCCATGCCAACACGCTTAAACAGGCCCCAAGGAGCGCAGCACACAGATCCGCGGATGCGAGGAGAAGCACGGCGCGGTGAGGCGCGTAGGATGGGTGCGCACGAACTCGTGGCGCCGCTTCCGCCAGTGGCGCAGGCCTAGCCGCCGCCATTCGCTATCCTCGTCTGAATTGCGTGAGTCATTCAGTTCAGAAACGTCCTCTCCAGTTTCTCTACGCGGCTATTGTCGTGAAGCACTGCGGCATAACAGTCCTCGTAACGAGCAGCCATCCGCGCTGCGCTGTATTGTTCCAGAGTCGTCTGCCTTCCCTCTGAGCCCAGTTGCTCTCTCATCCCGAGGTCGTCCGCCAGAGAATGAAGATGAGCAGCCGCTTGCTCCCAGTCGCCCCAAGAGAACAGAAGGCCTGTTTGGCCGTGCACAATCGCATCTGTGTGTCCGTTTACGGCGCTTGCCACAACCGGCAACCCCCGGATCATGGCGTCTAGCACGGCCAGTCCGAATGCTTCGTCGCGTGAGGGAGAGAGGTATATATCGGCGGACTTGTAGAATCGTGCTGGTTCAAAGGTTTCCCCAACGAAAGAGAAGGCCTCTCCTACGCCACGTTTTCGGACATCGCATCGAAGCGCCTCCCCCAGTGGCCCCTCGCCGACTACGACAAACAGGAAGCGGTCCAGCGATCCTCGCTCACGCAGATGCTGCGCGATTTCGGGTAGCGCAAGCGGCGCCTTTTGTTCGACAAGCCTGCCGACCGTCAAAACACGAATTCGCGCGTCATCCCCTTGCACCTTGACTGCTTCGGTGGACGTCGGCGACACGCCATTCGGAATGCTGATCACGCGGCTCTTCGCCCACCAGAACCATCGCAGAATGCGCCTACGCTCCGTACTTGAGACAGCGACCGGTACGGTCGTGAGCGGGAACAAGATGACTTCGCCAATCGCTCTTGACGCCGTGACGAGCAATCCCGGACCGGAAAGAAGGAACCCGTGGTAGGTGTGCACGCACGGTCTGCCCGTTAGTAATTGCAGAATCCGACCGTATAGCCCCGCGCCGAACCCATGCGAGTGAAGAACGAAAATATTTCGATCGATGACGAATCTGCGCAGACGAAGCAAGGTTCCGATTGTGAAGGAGCGATGTGGTATGGGTACGACACGCTCCGAGCCCAAGAGATGTGTGAAGCGGCCAAAATATGGAGCTTCGTTCGGGCACGCGACATACATGGGCCTGCACGAAGGTTCTGAGACTAATCGAAGGAGCACCTCGGGTCCCCCGCCGACATCCGCGCGCGCCGTGATATGCAAGATCCCCACCTTCATCGCCTAGGCCGGTGCCGCCCATCCGACTTGCTGCGGGATTTCAGAAACGCCAATCGGCTTCCTGGGGTGTTCCCTAAACCAATCGCTGCGGCACAGAGCCATTCCGATCAGAAAAACCAGCGGCATGCTCCCGGTGAATGTGATGGTATCCACTAGGATGCTGTGCATCGCCTGCCCTCCGAGGAAGATAACGACTTCCCGGCCCCCCGGCAGCCTGCGAAGGTACATCAGGATGGCTCGCCTGAAGATCGCGATGACGCATATCCCAAACAAGATCGCCCCCGCGACTCCCGTCTCGACCAACGCGAGGATCATGGTGTTATCAGCGGTGATACCGTACTCTTGCGCAAGATTCTTGTAGCCCGTGCCGATGAGCGGATGGTCTTCCCAAATCTCGATCGCGCGGTTCCACGTCGTGAGCCGGTTGGCGCCGGAGTCGTCAAGCGCCTCGATTCCTTCCGACGCCGCGGTCCATGTGCTGAGCATTCTCAATCCCGCAAACTGTAACTGGCCCACGATTCGCTGCCTGGTGTCATCGCTGATCACGAACAGCAGCAGAAGCCCGCAGCAGAACGCCCCAATCATTTGCAGTTTGGCGAGATTCGACTCGCCTCGCTTGGGTAAGACGCAAATCAGAAATCCGACCACCAGCAGATTGGCGACAGCCGCCCGCGACAGGCAGGCATAGAGACCGGCGGCAGTCACTAGAAATGTGCCGGCCAATGTAACCAGTTGAAGTTTCGAACGTCGCTGGTGAAGAAACAGAATCGCCACCGCGGCCCAAGTCGCAAGCAGGTGCCCAAACGCGCTACTGTCCTGAAACACGCCACCCGCGCGGCGAAGATACAGCCCATTTTCGTAGTAATACTGCTGAACCGCAGTCCCAAACGACCACTGATAATAAAAAGCGGCAATACCATAGAGGACTGAAATAAGCCCGCCCCAATAAAACGCCGATACTACTCGTCCCCACGATCGCTGACCGAACGGCAAAAGACTGAAAAGCAGTGCCGGCGACATAATTCCGACAAGCCTGGAGCACTTCGAAAGGAGTAGATAAAAGTCGGGTCCAGAAAACAGTCTCAACTCTGAAAGAAACACTACGGCAAGATAAGCCACAACAAATAAATGTAAGCTGCGGATCGTTTCCCGACGCACTAGAAACAAAGCGACAATCGCGCACAAGGGCCCCATTACATCGATGATGGATAGCCGGTTCTCCTGAATCGTGATGAATCCGAAACACCACGGACAGGCGAACAGCGTGACTATCGTTAGGTATTGAGCTATCCGCAGCATGTGGCGCTCTCGCTTGAGCTCTCCGGTCTGCTTAAAATGACGTGAGCACTGACCGCCCTCCTGATCTCCCGTCCAGCCAGCACGCGATTCTCACAATGCATTGGAGGCAGCCTCGACCAGTTTCTCTCGTTCACCCGCTTTGGTCTCGCGATTCGTTTTGAAACGCCGAAGGAGCCGGTCGCGATACGCAAGCATCGGCGCTTCAACTAAGAAATAGAGAAGAGTTGAAGATAGGGCCATAAGGGCGATTGCCGTCGCCAGCCGAACCGCCCAACCCGAGGCCGGTAATAGTTTCTCGATGGCCATCAGCGCGAGTGAATGCGTCAGATACAGTGAGTAGGCCAGTGTTGCAACGGTCCGTGTACCAGGAATCTTGTACCGCGCCAGAAATCCTGTCTGGCTAACCGCGGAAGCAGTGAGCAGGCCAAAGGAGACGGCTAGAAGAAGAAATCCGATGGTCGATCGCAGGAATGAGTAGTGTCTCCAGAACACAAACAACGAGAGCGTGAGGAGCGTCAAACCGCTAGTGAACAAAGCGTCGCCGTGGCGCATGAGACCGGCCCACATACGGGGCCGCAAGTATTTAAAGCCGGCCAAGCCAACCCCGAATGCAATGCCGTCCAGACGGCAGTAAGTCGGACAGTAAATATGTATTAAATAGGACTTCTCGGCAAACGGCTCCGCCAATAGGTCCGGCCGGAAAGACGCCCAATTCACGACGCGAAGAATTAAGCAAATTGCGCCGGCGAAGGGAATCACAAGCGGCGATATACGAACGCGACGCAGGAGTAAGATCAAGACGGGAAATCCGACGTAAAACTGCTCCTCCACACAAAGCGACCAGGATGGTTGAAAAGTGTGAAGCAGCTCGAAATTCTGCGCGAACACAGCATAGCGCCATCCTGGCGCGGGAGACAGCCAGAAATAAATTCCTAGAACTACGTAGTACGCTGGCAATGTTCTGAGGAACCGCCGAAGATAGAAGGCCTTCAAAGAAATCGTCTCCCCAGCGGCAAGATCCTTGAATAATTGCCCGCCAATCAGGAAGCCACTCAGCACAAAAAAAAGATCCACTCCCGTCCAGCCGAAATTCAGCGCACGGCTCACAAGCTCCTTTTCAGGTTTGGGATAGTGGCTCAGCAGTACAGCGAGAATGGCAGCGGCACGAAGAGTGTCCAGGCCATGAATGCGCTCTCGGCTGTTCATTGAGAAAACGGGTCAGTCCTTTTTGCGGTCGTAATACTTGCTGTAGTGACCGTAGTAGTAGTAATACCCGGCGCTCACTTCCTTGTGGACCTCATTCAGCACCACGCCGATTAAATTTGCCCGAAGCCTTGTCAGTGTCGCGATCACCGTGCTCAGCGCCTTCCTGCTCGTATCTCCCGCGCGAGCTACGACGATCACTCCATCCACCGCCGTCGCCATCTGCAAGGGCTCCGCGAACCCTAACAGCGGCGGTGCGTCGAGCACCACCAGGTCGTATTCCCGGCTTGCTTCTTCGATCAGTTCCGCCAGCCCCATGCCCATCAGGTCCGATGCGCGACGCGTCGCCGGGCCGGCGGGCAGAATATCCAGGCCCTTGGGGTGGCTCATCGGCAGCACTGCGTCGAGCCACGGCACTTCGCCCATCAGCACGTTCGACAAGCCCACTGTGTTCGGCACCTGGTAGAGGCGATGCACGCTCGGGCGGCGCAGGTCGCCGTCGATCAGCAGCGTGCGCTTGTGCTGGCTTGCGTGCGTCGCGGCTAAATGCGCCGCCACGGTCGACTTTCCTTCGGAGGGCGACGCGCTCGTCAGGAGCACGCTGCGCAGGCGGCGATCGAAGTCCGTCAGCAGGATCGAATTGCGCAGCGTGCGGATCGCTTCCTCATAATTCGACAGCGCCTGCTCGTTTTCGACGTGCACCACCGCCGTCGAAGGCGACCCGTTCGCGGACGAAATGGGGCTCAGCCTGCGCCGCCAGTCCTTTACCGCAGGCAGCGATCCGATCACGTCCGTGTTCAGCAGACGCGCCACCTGATCGGGATCGCGAATCGTGTTGTCCAGCACGTCGTTCAGCACGGCCGCGCCCACGCCGATGAACGTCGCGAAGAGAAACGCCAGCAGCACGTTCAGCCACGTCTTGGGAAACACCGGCTTCAGCCCCGGACGCGCCGTATCGGCCACGCGGATGGAGCTGTTCTGGAAACTCGCGTTGATGCCGGCTTCCTTGATCTTCCGCACCAGCTCCTCGTACAGCTTCTTGTTGCTGTCCGCCTCGCGCTTCAGGGTCTGATATTCGAACGACCGCGAATTGAGCCGGTCCCACTCCGCTTTCGTATCCTTCACCGCGTTTTCGAGCATCGATTCGCGATTGACGGCCTGCTGATATTCGATCTCGATGCGCTGGCCGATCGAGCGCTGCGTCGCCTCGATCTGCGACTCCACTTCGTTCACGCGCGTCTCGGCTTTTTTGTACTCCGGATGATTCAGGCCGAAATGCGTTTTCACCTCGGCGAACTTCTGCTGCGCGTCGTTCAGATCTTCGGTGAGTTTCTTGAGCGCCTCGCCCTGCGTCGACACCTGCGCCGCGGCCAGCGTGCCGTCCTTCATCGAGTTGTAGGCGGCCTCTTTCTTGACGCGATCGGCCTGGGCCTTGGTGTATTCCTCGTTCAACTGCAGCAGGCGCGCCGAAACGATGTTGGTCTTTTCTTCCGGATTGATGACGTTCAGTTCGCGCTCGAAATTCGCCAGCGCCTGGTTGGATTTTTCCATCTGAGCGCGCAGCTCTTCGAGCTGCTTTTCCATGAAATCGCTGAGCCCCGCCGTCGCTTTGTAGCGGATCCGATACGTGTGGGCCAGATACGACAGCGCGATTTCATTCGCCACATCGGCGGCAAGCTGGCGGTTCGGCGATCGATAGCTGATCAGCAGCAGATACGTGTTCGGCGGACGCGTGACTTTCAGATTTTTTAAAATGACGGGCGCTTCGAGACTCGTCGCCGATTTATCCACCGCTTCTTCCAGCGCATCTTTTTCCACGTCGCGCAGATGATATTTTTCGACCACCGGACGCACCACCGAATCCGACTGGATCAGCTTCACCTGCGTGGCCAGAAACTGGTCGGCGTCGTTGGAGACATTCTGCAGCGCTTCCTGGCCCAGCACGCTGGTGGGCATCTGGCGGTCGATGTCGATGGTCGTGGTCGATTCATAGATCGGCGTCAACCGCAGCGACACGATCAATGTCGCGAGCACAGTGCCGACGACGAATCCGGCGATTTTCCAGCCGTGCCGGCGCAGGATCCACAAATAGTGCGCCAGCGGAACGTGCGCGGCTTGCGGCTCGTACTCGGCGTCGATCACCGGAATTTGCCCGGGCTGTGGGACGCGGAACGTCTCCTGCACGGCCGGAAGATGAGGTTCGAACTTCTTCATGTCTTTAGTGCCAAATGAGCAGTCCCGAGCCGACCGACGCGCCGAACATCGCCGTCCGGTCGAGCACGGTCATGGTCGCGCGCTTGGTTTTGTTATCGGGAATGTAGAGCAGATCGTCGACGTGCAGCGCGACGTCGGGCGATTTCCGGTCCATGATCTTGCTGAGTTCGATCGGAATCTCGGTCTTGGCGCCGCTTTCGTCGCGGCGGTAGATGTAGGCGATCTTGCTCGAATACGCGGTCAGGCCTTCCGCCAGCGCGATCATTTTGAGGACGCTTTCTTCACTCCCGTCGCGAATCGGAAACGCGCCGGGCTTCTTCACGTTGCCCACCACGAAAATCTTGCTCGCCTCCGGCACGCGAATTTCTTCGCCGCCGTGAAGCACGTAATTCACTTCGCGATCGGCGTCTTTGATCAGCCGCTTCACCGGAATCCGCTCGATCTTGTCGTTGCGCGTCAGCAGAACTTCGGTGCCCGCATCGCTGGTCAGACCCTCGGCATTCGCCAGCGCATCCAGCAGCGTGACCACTCCCACGGCCTGAAACGTCAGCGGCTTTTTCACCGCGCCCATCACTGCTATGGGACGGCTATGATATTCGACGACGGTGATCTTGACGATCGGATCCACCAGGATCTGCTCGTCTTTCAGCGCATCGGAAACGCTGGCTTCAAGCTGGTGCGGATAGATTCCGCTTGCGGCGATTCCTTCCTTGAGCAGCGGCAGACGAATCGTCCCGTCGTTTTCGACGCGCACCGTGCGGGTCAGCTCCGGCGCGTCGTAGACCGACACCGCCACCAGATCGTCGACGCCCAGCCGCTGTGATGGAAGATTGAACTTCCCGGCTTCTTCCATCAGGTTCGGACGAACCTGCGCGCAAGCCGCAAGCGAGCAAAACACAAACAAAGTGACTCGCATCAACTTCTCTCCAGCAATTCCGCCAGCCGATTCACCGTGGTCTTGATTTCCGTGATCTGCGCATCGAGCGGCGTCGAGCGCAGCGAGCCCATCAGCCTCGCGCGCGCGAATTCCGATAGACTGCGCGAGCCGTTCGACGCCGCCTGAAGGCTTTCATATTCGTCCTCCGTCAGGCGAAAGATCACCATGCGATTTCGTGGTTTTTGAACTGACATCAGGATCCCCGGACCGTATTACAAATCCTCTGCATCAGAGCTTCGCCAGTCCAAAGGGAACACGGCGTGAAGAATCGCGAATGGCTCGCAAAATCGTAAGCTGCACAAACCGCTCGATCTTGCGCTTCGGTCAGAGTAGGCAAACCTTTCCCCTATGCGTCCAGTTCCATGGACTGACTTCTTTTGGGGAGGTAGAGGCAGTATACACTAACTGCCGCCGAAATCAATTTAAAAAATATTTCTACTTCGGATCGACGACGTTCGGTTTCACATACACCTTGCGCAGCGACGATTTGTATTCGTCGAACAGCGTCTTGATGCCGTCGAACTCGCGCTTCACCTGGCCGCGATATTCGGGGTGCGTCAGATAATCGTAGAGCAGCGCCGCCATCGCCTGCGCGTCCACGGTGAATCCTTTATGACCGATCTCGCCGAGCGCGTCGGTTTCCATTTCGTAGGTGTGATTCGGCCACGTCGATGTCGCCGCGCTGAAGCCGATGCCCGGAATTTCGCTCGACACGCTGCCGGTTTCCTCGTAGCCCTGCGGTTTGCCGGGCTGCTCGGCGATGCGCGTCGCGCCGTACTTCTTCATATATGAGAACGCCAGTTCGGAAAGCGACGCCACCGCGATTCCGTCGCGATCCTGGCCGTAGTTATCGATCTTCACTTTGGTGCCCGTCGCCAGAGCCGCCGCTTTCGCCGCGTTGTCGACGAACTCGCGAACCTGTGCCAGATACACTTCGTCGGGATAACGGATGTAGAAATCCGCCACCGCGCGATCCGGGACCACGTTCGGAGCCGCGCCGCCTTCGGTGATCACGCCCTGGATGCGAGCCTCGGGACGAATGCTCGACCGCACCGCGTCGATATTGTTGAACAGGTGAATCACGGCTTCCAGCGCGTTGCGTCCGGCCCATGGCGTCATCTGATGCGACGGAGCGCCGCTGAAGGTGTATTTCACGCCGTCGATATTCAGACAGCAGGTTCCGAAGCCCGCGGCGGGACGGGAGGTGGTGCTGCTCGAATGGCTGCGCACTAAAATATCCATCCCGTTGAAGACGCCCGCCTTGAACATGTCGGTCTTGGCGTTGGGAGGCATCATTTCTTCGCCCGGAGTGCCGAACACGGTCACGCTTCCCGGCATCTTCGATTTTTCGAGCAATTCCGCGATCGCCACCGCGGCGGCCATGCCGACCGGTCCCTGCGAGCTGTGCTGATCGCCATGAAACGCCCGCGTGGTGCCGCGCAGAGCATCGTATTCGAGGATCACGCCGAGGTTCGGCGCGCCGCGATTGCCCTTATAGCGGGCGACGAACGCCGTCTTCATGTTTGCGGCGCCCATGGTCACTTCGAACCCGTGCTGCTTCAGATAGGTGGTCAGCTTCTCGATCGACTTGTATTCTTCGAAACCGATCTCGGGATGCTTCGTGATGTCGTCGGACATGGCGAGCAGCTCTTTTTCCATCAACTCCTTGGCGCGAGCAGCCACCTGATCGCGCGCGGGGTTGTTCACCGTGATCTTTTCAACGATGGTCCGCACGTCGAGCGAGGTTTCCAGATCCGACATCTTATGCAGAACATCGCGCGCGGCATCGCGCTCCGTGGACGTTTCCTGAGCGAAAGCGAGGACTCCTAATAGTCCGAGACAGGCCAGTTTCATGCCCATCGATTATACTCTGTGTGGGAAAACGCACCGCGTTTACGCTAATCCCTTTAAAGGAAATCCTGTGAGTTATGAAATGCTTGCTGGCGTCTTTGTGTGTTCTTAGCGCGTTGAGCGCGGCTCCCCTGCCGGCGAACCGCCCGACGCCGATCGAATTTGAAAGAAATCACGGGCAGGCGGGAAAAGCGGTTGTGTTCCTGGCGCGGTCGGGCTCGGCGGCGCTGTATTTTAAGTCGACGGGCGTCGCGGTGCGGCCGGCGGATG
>JAIQFJ010000076.1 GCA_020073325.1 Terriglobia bacterium
CTCCTGCAGATATTCCTTCAAGTCCTCTTCCGACATCGGGACGGAAGCGCAGAAATACGAAAACGTATTGCTGAGCGGAATCATTTCGCCGCGAAACCGCTCGGCGAACTGGCGCACGCTCAATTTAGAAAGGTCGGATGGGGCAGGCATCAAAAAGCTGCCTATATTCTAACCCCATACGAGCAGGGCGGTCGCGCCTCGGCAGATCGGCGCGGGAGGCGTTTTGCAAACGCTTACTCCTGCCGCAGAGCGACGGCCGGATCCACCTTCGACGCGCGCAGCGCGGGGATCGCGCAGGCCGTCAGCGCGACCGCGGCCAACACCACCGGAGCCGCGACAAATGTCAGTGGATCCAGCGGCTTAACGCCGAACAACAGAGATCCGATGGTGCGCGTGAGCGCGGCTGACGCCCCCAGTCCGGCCGCGATCCCCAGCAGCACGATGCGCGCGCCGCCGGCCAGCACCAAGCGCGTCACGTCCCACATCTTTGCGCCGAGCGCCATCCGCACTCCGAACTCGCGCGTCCTCTGGCTCACCGAAAATGCGAGCACGCCGAAAATCCCCACCGCGGCCAGCGCCACCGCGACTCCCGCGAACGTGCCGGCCAGCGCCGCGCGGAACTTCGGCTGCGCTACCGAATCCGCAGCCACCTGCTCCATGGTGCGGATGCGCATCAGCGGCATATCTTTATCCACCTGGGCGACCGCCGCCTTCACCGCCGTCACCAAGGCATTCGGGTCCCCGGCCGAGCGCACCACCAGCGTCGCTCCATACCAGGGATTCTGCGCGATCGGCACATAAATCTCGACGCTCTCTTCCGTCGCGGCCAGGCCGTCGGCCTTCACCTGCCGGATCACGCCCACGATTTCCCGCACCACGTCAAGGGGTCCCGGCAGGTGCATGGACGCAACATTGACGCGCGCGCCGATCGGCTCGCGGCCCTTCAGATAACGGCGCACGAACTCTTCGTTCACGACGCAAACCGGTGTGGACGACCCGCTGTCATGCTCGCTAAACGCGCGTCCCGCGATGAGCCGGATGCCCATCGCGTCAAAATATCCCGAGCTGACGATCTGATAGCTGGCGGCCGAGCGATTCCGCGCCGGGTCTTCGCCCACGATGTTGAACGGCTGCCCGATGTCGCGCCCTTCGAGCGGCAGCGATCCTCCCCAGGCGGCCGCACGAACGCCGGGGATGGCGCCAACCGCGCGTTCGGCTGCTTGATAGAAAAGCAGCGCACGCTCCGGCGTCGGATAACGCGAGACGGGCGGCGTGACGTTCGCGGTCAGGACATGGTCGGCGCGATAGCCCGGGTCCACCTGATACATCGAGAGGAGCGTGCGCAGCAGCAGACCCGCTCCAGCCACCAGCATCACCGCCACGGCGATTTCTCCCGCAGCGAGGATCGAGCGGAACGCGCTCATGCCTTCGGTGGAGGATCGTCCGCCCGAACGCAATGCTTCCGCGAGCGGTACACGCCCCGCATGCAGCGCGGGAGCCAGGCCGAACAGCAAGCCCGTCAGCATGGTGACGGCCGCCGCGAATCCGAGGACGCGCGGGTCGAGCGTCATGGCGATGCCCACAGGCAGCGTGCCGGCCGGCAGCAGCGCGGGAGCCGCGCGCACGATCGCCCACGCCAGCGCGATTCCCGCCGCGCCGCCCATCGCCGCGAGCAGCATGCTTTCGGTGAGCAGTTGCGCGAAGATGCGGGCCCGCGTTCCTCCCAGCGATGCGCGCACCGCGATTTCGCGCCGCCTCCCCGCACCGCGCGCCAGCATCAGGTTCGCGACATTCGCGCACGCCATCAGCAGCACGAATCCGGCGACTCCGGCCAGCGCCAGCGACGTCGCGCGCAATTCGGTGCGGACCAGAGCTTCGCGTAGCGGACGCATCGTGATACCCCAGTTCTGATTCGTTTCCGGCGAAATGCGCGCGATCTCATTCGCGATGACCGACATATCGGCGTTGGCCTGATCGATGCTCAGCCCCGGTTTCAGGCGACCGATCACGCGCAGGTAATGAATCTTGCGCTGCTCCGGGCTCCGCTTGGGAACGAACGGCGTCCACAGGTCGGCGCGGTAGATCAATTGAAACGAAGCAGGCACGACGCCGATCACGGTGAAGGCCTCTCCATCGAGCGGGATCGTTTTCCCGATCAGCCCCGGATCGCCGCCGAAATGCGACCGCCACAATCCTTCGCTGATCACGGCGACGCGCGCGCCCGGCTTGCCGTCGTCGGCGGCGAAGGTGCGGCCCGCCACCGGCGGAACTCCCAGGAGATCGAAGAATCCAGGGGAGACCGTCTGCCCAGGAATCTGCTCCGGCGCCGCGCGCGGCAAGGTCAGCGAGCGATTCCCTCCCGCAACGGCCACCATCGCCGAGAAGGAATGGTTTTGCTCAGACCAATCGGCGAAATTCAGCGGAGAGACGCTATTGTAGGGATATCCCGGCGGACGCTCGTACAACATCACCAGTTGCCGCGGCTGCGGGAAAGGCAGCGGCCGCAGAAGCACCGCGTCCACCAGGCTGAAGATCGCGCTGTTGGCCCCGACGCCGATCGCCAGCACCAGCGCCGCCGCCAGCGTGAACCCCGGAGCCTTCCTCAAAACGCGTGCGGCGTAGCGAAGATCCTGCCAGAATTCATGCATATCCCTGATACGCTCGAACGGCTTCCCGGTTACTCGCGGTTAGAATGATTTCTTGCACTATTTTTTCCGCCGGGGCAATCCGCCGTTCACGAAAGTGCTGCTGGTCGAAAGCGGATCGCGCCGGCTTTTCGATGATCTGATCGCCGGGCTCTACGAAACCTACGGCGAACAACTCGAGATCGACCTGGTGACCTGCTATGCCGGCGTTCCCCAGGGATTTCGCGGCAAGGTGTTTCGCGTCACCGATTACCAGGGCCGCGACGCGCGCAAGCGCCTGTATGCGGAGCTCGGCGCGGAAAATTATCCGATCTGTGGAGTGATTTGCTCGGGCGAGCCGATCATGACCAAGTGGAAATGGGCGATCGCCGCGAAGCTGCCCGCGAAGATTTTCGTGGTGAACGAAAACGGCGACTATTTCTGGCTCGACTGGGGCCACTGGCGCGTGATGACGCACTTCGCCCTGTATCGCGCGGGCATGACCGGCGCGTCGGCCATCCCGACCATCGCGCGGCTGCTCTTTTTCCCGGTCACGTTGAGCTATCTACTTCTATACGCAGGCTTTGTCCACTTGCGGCGCAAGTTGCGTTGACAGATCCGTATTAGTTGCATATACTACTAGCGTTGCAGATGCAACTATTAGGAGTGTATATGCGATTTCTTCTCCCACTGATCCTGGCGCTGCCGCTGGCTGCCCAATCCCAACAAGCGCCCCCTCAACCAAAGACCACCGGCGTGATGGTCATGCTGACCGTCAAGCCCGGCGTCGCCCGCGAACAGGTCATGAAAGTGATGCCCGAAGAAGTGCGCGCCACGGTGCGCCTGTATCTCGACGGCAGGATCAGCCAGTGGTTCTCGCGCGGCGACGGGCGAGGCGTCATATTTATCCTGAGCGCGAAGGATGTCGCCGAAGCGAAAGCCGCGATGGAAACGCTGCCGCTGGCGAAGGAAAATCTGATGGATTACGAATACACGCCCCTTGCGCCGCTGGCCCCGCTGAACTATCTGCTGGGCGGCGCGCCGCCGAAGCAATGAAGGCGCCGCCCGCACTTCCCGATCTCGAGTGCGCCTGCGCGACCATCCGCCGCGCAACTCGGCTGGTGACGCAGCTCTACGATGCGGAATTTCGCGGGATTCTGGAGGCAACGCAGTTCTCGCTGCTTACGGTGATCGCGAAAAAGCCCGGATGCAACCAGGCAATGATCGGGCGCGTGCTGGCACTCGATAAGACGACGCTCTCGCGAAACTTAAAACTGCTGGAGCGAAACGGCTGGATCGAACATGTCGCGTCCGGGGATCAACGCGAACGTGGATTCGTCCTCAGCAGCGCGGGGAAAACGGTCCTGAACGCCGCGCAGCCTCGTTGGAAACGGGCGCAACGCAGACTCCGATCGGCGATGACGGACGCTGAATGGAGCTCGATGTTCGAATCCTTTCGTATCGCCGCGGAAGCCGCGCAGCGGCTGAATCGCACGTGAAAAAA
Source organism: Terriglobia bacterium (assembly GCA_020073325.1). Taxonomy (GTDB): domain Bacteria; phylum Acidobacteriota; class Terriglobia; order Bryobacterales; family Bryobacteraceae; genus Palsa-187. The sequence goes on from JAIQFJ010000076.1 coordinate 4,129, forward strand.
ATCGCCTCGACACTGTTAACGAGCAGGCCTTGACCCGAGCGCACCACCCGCTCGTTGACACTCGCGGCTCTGCTGGGAGGATCGATGTTCCGTCCTTTCCGAGTCGGTCAAACGCGGTGCATCTTTTTGAATCGTGCGCGAAGCGAATCACCTCGATACCGAGCCGCGAGTGTGAACGAGCGGGCCTTGACGCATTGTGACGACCGCCCGTTCGCGGCACGCGAAAATCGTTTACCGCTGAATCGTGATCGGCGTACCCTCACGGCACGATCTATAAATAGACTCCACCAATTCCAGCGCGCGGTAGCCTTCTTCGCCGGAAACCAGCGATTGCCGGCCCGCGCGGATCGCTTCGCCGAAATCGAGGAACTGGCGCTCGAATGGGACGAGCGAAATGGCCATCGGCTCCGATGCGCCCGATGCAGCCGCACGAGCCAGCGGCGGAGGCTCTCCGCCATCGTCGTCGACATCCCAAACCGTAAGCTGATCGCCGGTGATCACGGCGGTGCCGCGCGTGCCGTGAAATTCCAGGCGCTCCGCAAATCCGGGACGAAACGCCGTGGAGGCCTGGATCACTCCGGTCGCGCCCGACGCGTAGCGAAGCACCGCGTTCACGACGTCTTCCGATTCGATCCGATGCGCCGCGCCGAGCTGCCATTCGCCCGTGACTCGCGCCACTGGTCCCACGAGCCACAGCAGCAGATCGGCCTGATGAATCCCCTGATTGATCAGCGCGCCGCCGCCTTCGACGGCCCAGCTTCCTTTCGCCGGACGCGCATAATATTCCGGCGGACGATACCACTTCACATAGGCATCGGCCTCGATCCGCTTTCCGAGCCTTCCGGCGTCGATCGCCCGTTTCAAGAATTGTGCGGATTCATCGAAACGGTGCTGGCTGACGACGTTCAGCAGAATGCCGGCTCCACGCGCAACGTCGATCATGCGGCGAGCGGTTTCCGTATTCGTCGCAATCGGTTTCTCCACCTGCACGTGTTTCTTTTCCCGCGCGCAAAGCTCGACGACAGGGAGACGAAAATCGGGGAAGCGGCACACATCGACGATGTCGAGATCGGCGCGGCACAGGTCCTGCCAGCTTGTTGCCGCTGCGCAGCCGTATCGATCGGCGAAGGCGCGGGCGCGGGCAGGATCGCTCGCGGCACAAGCGACCAGCGAATAGCCGATGTTCGCGTAAACCTGCGCGTGTTTATGGGCGATGGCTCCGGTGCCGATGATTCCCACGCGCATTCGCCTATTTTGGCATTTGAAGAACGCAGCGAATCGGATAAACTTGCACAGCGATGCAATGGAGGATGTGGTGCGCGCTCGCGCTGATGACGGTGTCGGGGCTGCTGAATTATGTCGACCGCTCCAATCTCTCGATCGGCGCCACCGACATTCAGAATGAGCTGCAGCTTTCGAACTACCAGCTGGGCGTTCTGCTTTCCGCGTTTTTCTGGACCTACGCGCTTTCGCAGCTTCTCTACATCGCGGGCTGGCTGGTCGACCGGCTGAATGTCTGCTGGGTGCTGGCGGGCGGAGTCGCACTATGGTCGTTCGCCACAGGCGCCTGCGGACTCGCGAACTCGCTCGTTCTGCTGTTCGCGCTGCGGCTGCTGCTGGGTGCGGGCGAATCGGTGGCCTATCCGTCGTATTCACGCGTCATCGTGAATTGTTTCGCCGAACATCATCGCGGATTTGCGAATGCGGCGATCGATGCGGGAACGAAGCTGGGTCCGGCTGTGGGCGCGCTGCTGGGCGGATTGCTGATCCCGCGCGTCGGGTGGCGGATTTTCTTCGTCGTCTTGGGGGCGGCTGGCCTGGCCTGGACGATCGCGTGGATCGCGTGGATGCCGAAATCGCCGCGGCTCGCCGCTGGTTCGCGCGCGGCCTCGGGGTTCGCGGAAGTTCTGCGGCACTCCGCGCTGTGGTGGACCTCGCTTGGCCTGTTCTGCTCGAACTATTTCTGGTATTTCCTGATCACGTGGCTGCCGCCGTATCTCGAACGCGAGCGGCATTTCCCCAAAGCGAAGATGGCGGTGTTCAGCGCGCTGTCGTATCTGGCGATCGCGCTTTCGAGCGTCGCCTCCGGCTGGTTTTCGGACCGCTGGATCGAGCGCGGCGCATCGCCGACACGGGTGCGAAAAACGTTCGCCGGATGCGGCCTGGGATTTTCCACGGTGCTGCTGGCGGTGCAGGTGATCGACGACGCGGCAGTCGCGATGCCGCTGCTGCTGTTCGCCTGTGCGGCGTTCGGTATGTACACGTCGAACGTGTTTGCGATTTCGCAGACACTGGCGGGTCCGGCCGCCGCGGGACGATGGACGGGAGTGCAGAACGGCATCGCGAATCTCGCTGGAGTAGCCGCGCCGTGGTTCACCGGTTGGGTGACGCAGCGCAGCGGAAGTTTTTTCTGGGCCTTCGCGGCGGCGGCCGCGGCGGTGACGATTTCGGCGGCCGCATATTTGTTCGGCGTGGGGAAAATCGAGCAGGTTGGAGCAAGCTTGTTGAAGAACTCGGCATGATCTGGCGCGCGCCCTCGTGCGTGCTGCGTCGGGACTCGTCTTGATGTGGCCCCTTTTCTGAATCGGCCGTGGCGTCGACAGCGTGCCGACGCGGCAACCACGAGCGCGCGCGCAACCCGCTCACTCGCGTTCGCGCTTCAGTGCTAAGCGGTAGAGTTGCAGTGTAAACCACAGAACCACGAGCGCCAGCGAGTGGGTAGCGCCGCTCTCGAAATCGCGGGGACGCCTTACTACAGGCTTTGCAGCCTGGGGTGGACTTGTAGTCCACCTGCTCGCGCCGGCTACAAACCGGCGCACAGGCCAGTCTCTGAAAGCCAGCCCCACGAGTGCTGTCGAAATCGACGCGATAATCCACTAGACGTGGGCGGTTTCGTGCCAAAATGCTCGGTGAGATGGAATCCGTCCGGCCGGTCTCGACCTCGGCTCCTTCCGTCAACGAAGTCATGACCCGCTACCGCTGGCGGATCTGCGCACTCTGTTTCCTCGCCACGACGATTAACTATGTGGACCGGCAGGTCCTGGGCGTGCTTGCGCCCGAATTACAGCGCGTCATCGGCTGGAACGAGATCGAGTACAGCAACCTGGTCAACGCATTTCAGGCGGCCTACGCGATCGGCCTGCTTGCCGCGGGCGGATTTATCGACCGCGTGGGGACACGCATCGGCTATGCGGTGGCGATCGGCATCTGGAGCGCCGCGACGATCGGGACGTCGCTGGTGCGCACGGTCCTCGGCTTCGGCACCGCGCGCTTTTTTCTGGGCCTCGGCGAATCCGGGAACTTTCCCGCGTCGATCAAGACCGTCGCCGAATGGTTCCCCAAGAATGAGCGCGCCCTGGCGACGGGAATTTTCAACTGCGGCGCGAACATCGGAGCGGTGGTCGCGCCGATCGCCGTTCCCTGGCTCACGGTGCATTACGGCTGGCAATCTGCGTTTCTGGTGACCGGATCGATCAGCGCGGTGTGGATCATCCCGTGGGTGATCATGTATCGGCCGCCGCAGCTCCATCCGCGTGTTTCGAAAGCCGAGCTGGCCTACATTCAGAGCGATCCGCCGGAGCCCGCAGCGAAGATCCCGTGGATGACGCTGCTGGCGCATCGCCAGACCTGGGCGATTCTAATCGGCAAATTTCTGACAGATCCCATCTGGTGGTTCATCATGTACTGGCTGCCGAAATTTTTGAACTCGCGCTATGGGTTGTCGCTTACCGAACTCGGCTGGCCGCTGGTGATCGTCTACAGTTTCGCGACCGTCGGCAGCATCGCCGGGGGATGGCTGTCGGCGCGATTCCTGAAAAACGGCTGGAGCGTGAATCGTGCACGCAAAGTCGCGATGCTGGTCTGCGCGCTCACGGTGACGCCGATCATGTTCGCGCCGGCCACCCGCCGGATCTGGGTTGCGGTCGCGTTGATCGGCCTGGCGACGGCGTCGCATCAAGGATGGTCGGCGAATATTTTCACGCTGGCTTCCGACATGTTTCCCAAGCGAGCCGTGGGAAGCGTGGTCGGCATCGGCGGATTCGGCGGAGCGATCGGCGGCATTGTCATCGCGACGTTTACAGGATTCGTCCTGCAGTTCACCGGAAGCTATGTGCCGATGTTCATCATCGCCGGGACCACGTATCTGCTCTCGCTGCTGATCGTTCATCTTCTGGCTCCGCGGCTGGAGCCGGCTCAAATCGACATATGATTCTCGAAAAATTTAGACTCAACGGAAAAAACGCGCTGGTCACCGGATCGCGGGTCGGCCTCGGCGCGGCGATGGCCGTCGGACTTGCCGAAGCGGGCGCGAACGTCGTGGTGCACGGTTCGAAGCAGGAGGGCATGGAGAAAACCTGCGACGCGGTTCGAGCCGCGGGAGGGAAAGCCGTCGCCGCCGTGGCCGATCTGGCGGATCCGCAAGCGCCGGAGCGGCTCATCGAGACGACCATCCGCGCGCTTGGCTCGATCGACATTCTAATCAACAACGCCGGGATCATTCGCCGCCAGCCGGCAGTGGATCATTCGCTGGAATTGTGGAATGAAGTTCTGCAGGTCAACTTAACCGCGGTGTTCCGGCTGTCGCAGCTCGCCGCGCGTCACATGCTCGCGCAGGGACGCGGCAAGATCGTCAATGTCGCATCCGTGCTGTCGTTTCAGGGAGGGATTCTGGTGCCCGGTTACGCGGCCGCGAAAGGAGCAATCGCGCAGCTCACCAAAGCGATGGCGAACGAATGGGCGTCGAAAGGCGTCCACGTCAACGCGATCGCGCCTGGCTACATGATCACCGATGTCACCGCGGCGCTGCGTGCCGATGAACATCGCAACCGGCAAATTCTGGAGCGAATTCCCGCAGGACGCTGGGGGTCGCCGCAGGATCTCGCCGGCGCTGCCGTGTATCTCGCTTCCGAGGCGAGCGACTACGTGCACGGAACGTTGCTGGTGGTGGACGGCGGCTGGTTAGGTCGCTGAGGAGCGAGCGAAATAGCGGAGCAACGCGCTCCATTACTGTCGCGCCTGAAAATCCAGGTCCCAGCGTTGCGGCTGGTTTATCGAAGCCAACTGCTGTTTTTGATCCGCGCGACCATGGAATCGCTTTCGACCGGCCGAAATTCCTGGGGACGCGGGTGACGATGGCGCGCGGCCAGCACCAGCCAGCGCGTGGCTTCGTAACTGCGCCAGTACATGTTCTGGCGATAGAAATCGCAGCGGACGCTCAGGATTTGCCGCCGCGCCAGGCGCTGAAAATAATTGCCGTGCGCCCGCAGCGGCTCCGCCGACGCGATTCCGCGAGGCGCTTCGCACGCATTCATTCGCACGATCGCCAGACGGCCGTCCGTGCTCATCGGATCGCCGGTCGCATTGTGCGCCGTCACCGGAGAGCCCGGCCGGTCCCAATAATCGACCGACGCGCAGTTGGTGAACTCCAGGTCGCGCGCGATCTTGTCGCGCTCCAGATCGATATCTTCCTCAATGCGATGCGTCACCGGCTGCCCCGGCCGCAGGTATGCGAAATCCACGTCGCGAGTGGCCGCGCCCACCCAGGTTTCCTGTCCCTGCCACATCGAAGGTTGCTTCCACAAGCGGATGTGGTGGCGCTTGGACACATCGTTCAAGCCCTTCTGCCACGACATTTGCGGCTCGACGTCGTTGATCACCATCCGCGACATCGGCGCCTGGCGATACCCCTGGCCCTGAACCACCGCGCGCACATTGTTGGCCCGCGCCTTCCATGAGGGAGCCTTCGCCTCCGTCCACCCCGCGGCCGCGAATGCCTCCGCAATCTGCGCCCGCGACCCGATCAGAATCACGTTCACCAGGTCCGACGGGCGATTGGATTTCGTGTACGCCCGATACGGCATGCCTTCCAGTTCCTGTTCGAGCGACGCAAGTTCCGCGGGCCGCAGCGCCGGGTTCGATTCTTCGGCAGGAACCGCCGCCATTGGCTGCGTGAGCCACAACGTCAATTCGACGCCCGGGCCATAGTAAATCTCCGGCTCCGGAACTTGCAGCAGCAGCATCTTCACCGCCCAGAAGGCCAGGCGGGCGTGAATTTCCCAGCACAGCGCAGTGCGGATATAGCCGCTCGCGCGATAGGAGATGCTGCTGGTGGTCCGGACGCCGCGGATAATCCCGTCCTCGGTGACGCGCTCCCGGCTGTTGTCCACTTCACTCATGCGCGTCGCGATGGGAATCCGGCCGCCGCCGGGAAACACGACTTCGCGAAATTCCAAATCGAGCGCCGCGGTTTCGTGCCTGACGCCATAGCCGACCTTCTCGCTGCGCGTCACCGTTCCATTCAGGATGCTTCCGGCCGGCAGCAGGATATCGCCGCTCGCCGACGTCACCGGCGCGATCAACTCCGCTGAAACGGGCGAGCCGGCTTTGCTCGCGTAGGTCCCAACCGGCGTCGTCAACCGGACGTGCATTTGCGTTCCAGCGGGCGCTTGTCGTAAAGCAAACAAGCTTAGCTACAGAAAAGCCAACGAAAGCATTGATCCATCATAGGCGAAAGGCTCCGGCTGCGCTAGTCGGTATCTCTGCTAAAATGTGCACGTTACGGAGTTTTAATGACCACCGAAGATCGCATTCGCGCCGTTGTGGGTAAAATCGCGCAGAAGCCGCTCCCCTCCGACCCCGAAGAGTCGTTGTTCGAATCCGGAGTTCTCGATTCCTTCGCACTTCCCGATGTGGTCGGGGAACTGGAGAAGGAATTTTCCCTGAAAGTTCCCGATTCGGACCTCAACCCGCGCAAGTTCGACTCGCTGGCCCGCATCACGCATTACGTCGAATCGAACATCTGAATATGGCCTTCTTGCGAGCATTCGGAAGCTATGTCCCTGCGCGCGTAGTGACGAACGCGGAACTCGCGGCACGGCTCGGGTGCGAAACCGACTGGATTCTCAACGCGTCCGGGATCTCTGAACGCCGCTATGCGGAGACCGAATCCGTCGCCGATCTGGCGACCCGTGCGGCCGAGGATTGTCTTGCCCGCGCCATGACGCGGCAGGTCGGCATGGTGATCGTATCGAGCGGATCCTCGCCGCGCCGCTTTCCCGGTCCCGCCGCGGAGATCGCGGCCAAGATGGGCTTTGCCGGCGTGCCCGCGCTCGATGTCCCGATGGCCAGCGCGGGATCGCTGTTCGGGCTCGCCCTCGCCGCGCAATGCGCGAGTTCCGCCGGCCCCGTGCTGGTCATCGCGGCGGAGAAAATGTCGACGGCGATCGCCGACGACAAGAACACCGCGATTCTCTTCGGCGACGGCGCCGGCGCATGCCTGGTGGATCCGAAAGAAGGCGGCGCGGAAATCGTGCGCTGGGATCTGCATTCCGACGGCACCTATAGCGAAGCGCTGCGGCTGGAATTCGGCGCGCCGATTCACATGGACGGCTACACCGTGATTCTTCAGGCTTCGCGAAAAATTCCCGCGGCGATCCGCGAAGTGCTGGAGCATACCTCGACGCCGGCTTCCGCGGTGGGAACCTTTCTCATGCATCAGGCCAATCAGAACCTGATTGTGCGGATCGCCAAAGCGCTTGACGTCGCGCCCGAGAAATTCTTTTCGAACATCGCGCGCTACGGGAACACCTCGTCCGCATCGATGCTGATCGCGGCGTCCGAATGGCACGCACAATCCGGATTTCGCGCCGGCGAGCCGGTGGTGTTCGCGGGCTTCGGAGCCGGGTTTCATTGGGGAGCGCTGCTCGCGTTAGGCTTATAAATTGCGCTCTCTATCGATCGTCATTCCGGCGTACAACGAAGAAGCGCGCTTGCCGGCCACGCTCCAACGCATTCTGGCGTACCTCGCGGGACAGAATTTTGCGTTTATCGAAGTCATCGTCGTCGACGACGGCTCGCGCGACGGGACGGCGGCCATAGTGGAGCGCCACGCGCCCAAAATCCGCCTGCTGAAGAACCCCGGCAATCGCGGCAAGGGCTACACCGTGCGTCACGGAATGCTCGAAGCCAAAGGCGAGTGGATTCTCTACACCGACGCGGATCTTTCGGCCCCGATTGGGGAGCTGGACAAACTTCTCGCCGCCGCCGATCAGGAGAATGCGGACGTCGCCATCGGCTCGCGCGCGCTCGACCGGTCGCTGGTGGGCGTGCACCAATCGGCATTTCGCGAATTGTCCGGGCGCGCGTTCAACCTGTTCATGCGAATGGTCACGGGCTTGCCGTTTCGCGATACGCAATGCGGCTTCAAACTGTTCCGCGCGCCGGCCGCCCGCGAGATTTTTTCGCGCCAGAAACTCGACGGATTCAGTTTCGATGTGGAAGACCTGGTGATCGCGAAATCGCTGGGGTGCAAGGCGATCGAAGTGCCGGTGGTGTGGAATAACGTGGCAGGGACCAAGGTCAGCATGTTTTCAGGCGTGCAGTCCTTCCTCGACCTGATCGGCATCCGCTGGCGGGCCATCAGCGGGAAGTATCGCTAGCAAATGTGGCGCACGCAGACACGCCACGCACGAGCGAGCTTGTTGAGCAGCAGAGCGGAACCCCGGCCTCACGGCCAGGGTTGTGATGCAGGTTCGTCGATTTTCAGCATCGTCACATCTCGACGCCAGGGCGCATCGCACCGCAGCCGCGCCCGGCAGGGCGGGGGTTCTTCGATTTTTTCACCATCGTCACGAGTGCGTGCGCCACATCACCTCAGCCGCCTCCTTGTGGGCTCATTCCTTTCCACAAACATTCGACCGTCGCGCGCAGAATGCGATCCTCGAATTTCCCACCGTGCGCTCCCATGCGTTCGAAAAACGTGATTGTGTGCGCCACCGACCAGATCGCCAGAGCTGTCGCGCCTGGATCGACGTTTCCGATCCTCCCGGCGCGCTGCTCCGCGATCACCCACAAGACAATGTCGCGGCGCAGCGTCACCATCGGCGAATCGGGATGCCGCTGGGCGAACTCCTCGAATTTGAACGACCGGTGCGACATCAGCGGAATCAGCACCGGCAGCGTCTCGCGAAAATATTGGGTGAGCGCCGCGGTGATGGTGTGCAGACGCGTCAGACCGTCCTGGTCGGAGGCGGAAAAGATACCGCTCAGATCGACCGGCGGCGGCAGCATCGCCGCGAAGAATAAATCGTCCTTGGTGTGAAAACGCTGAAACAGGACGCCTTCGGATATTCCCGCCTGCCGCGCGATCTCACGCGTCGACGCCGCGAATCCTTTCTCCACGAAAACCTGCCGCGCTGCTTTCAGCAGATCGGCGTCGGAGATCGACTTCGTTCGGGCCATGAACTCTCATAGTGCCATCCGTCAGCGTTTGTGTGCGAAAAAAAAGAGCGTGGCGGGACGCTTTCCCTGCTCTACAACGTCGAATCCGGTCGCGTTCAGGGCCCTCACCCAGCGCTCCGGGCGAGGTGTGCCGCCATGCATGATCACGGGGCCCCAGGCAAAATCGAGCCACGCGTCCTTCGCGATCACCATCATCAGAAATTCGCCGCCCGGCTTGAGGACGCGGTTGGCCTCACGCAGCGCTTTCTCCATGCCCGTGCGATTCAGATGATCGATCGCATAGGCGCTCACGATCGCGTCGAACGTCGCCGGCTCGAACGGCATCTGGCGCATGTCGCCCGGCTGGATCGAGGCGCGATTCTCCACGCCCGCCGCTTGCAGATTCGCCCGAAGCTTTGCCGTACCGACGTCAGTGCCCGAAACATTGAAATGTTCGGCATAGGATTCGCCAAACAGGTCGAGCGCGACCAGCGTCGCCTGCGGCCGGGCCTCAAGAACCATCAGCGACGACCGGCCCGACCCCGCCCCCATGTCCAGCACCCGGCCCGTTCCGCTTCTGAGGAACGATTGCGTGGGCAATTCGGTCCGGCCATTGAAGTCGAGCACAAACCGTACGATGACAAACGCCGCGAGCGACCAGAGCGTGACGGCCAGCAGCAATCCCTGACGCCATCGCGACCACTTCCGCTTCCACGCAAGTATAAACAAAGGCAGGAAGATAGCAGTGATCACCAGGTGCCCGGAGGTCCATTGCCATCCGTATCCGAAGTCTATATGTGAGTGCATGCTTATTGATACAGGCATGCGCTCGCGCCGTCAAGTGACTTCGCGCACGACTTCCAAAAAAGCCTTGAGCAGCGGCGACCGATCCTCCCTGCGCCAGGCGACGGCGAGGTCCAATTTCAGCGTGCTTCCAGCTAACGGCTTATAAATCAATCCGTTTCGCGACAGGTTCTGCAGTGTCGCCGGGACCAGCGCGATCCCGATTCCGGCGGCAACCAGGCTGATGATGGTCTGCATCTGCGCCTCCTGCACAATTTTCGGGCTGAATCCGGCGTGCTGGCACATGCTGATCAACTGGTCGTAGAGGACCGGAGCCAGTTCACGCGGGAAAGTCACAAACGGCTCCCCTTCGAGCGACTTGACCGACACGCGCGCTTTGCGGGCAAACGGATGCGCGGTGGGCAAAGCGACCACCCAGGGCTCGCGTTCGATGGTGCGCACCTCGATATCGGTTTCATCCACGGGGGGCCGCAGAAAACTGACCTGGATGCGGCCGGAGCGCAGCGCGCGGGTCTGCTCGGTTCCCGAAAGTTCGTGCAGGGTGAGGTGTACGTCGCGATGGCGCTCGCGGAACACGCGCACGACTTCCGGAAAGATTCCATAGAGCGCCGACGTCACCGCGCCGACACCCAGGTGCCCCACTTCGCCCCGGCCGGCCAGGCGCGTCAGGCGCACGGCTTCGGAAGCCTCCGCCAATGTCGCGCGGGCGCGTTCCAGAAAGACGACGCCCGCATCGGTCAGCGCGACGCGGCGCTGCGTGCGCTCGACTAACCTCACGCCCAATTCGCGTTCCAGTTGCTGAAGCTGCTGGCTCAGCGCGGGTTGCGCGATCGATAACCGCTCCGCGGCGCGCCGGAAATGGAGCGTTTCAGCCAGCGCGACAAAGTAGCGGAAGTGACGTAATTCCGGCAATAAGTCCAGTGTATCAATCCATCACGATTGCGTATTAGACACTTATGAATGCGGTCCCGTTTAATAGGAAGAACGGTATGTGGATTGTTCGCCTCGCTCTTCGCCGCCCCTACACCTTCGTGGTCATGGCCATGGCGATTCTCATCATGGGCGTGGTGGCGATCTACCGCATGCCCGCCGATGTTTTCCCGGACATCAATATCCCGGTGGTCTCGGCGATCTGGACCTACACCGGCGTCGATCCCGACGAAATGGCCGATGTGGTTACGACGCGCTCCGAGCGCGGGTTCACCACCGGCGTCAACGACGTCGAGCATATCGAGTCGCAATCGCTTGCCGGACTCGCCGTGATTCGCATCTTTTTCCACCCCAACGCCAAGATCGAAGCCGGCGTGGCGCAGGTGACGGCGCAATCGCAATCGATCCTCGGCGTGCTCCCGACCGGGATCCATCCGCCGAACGTGATCCGCTATAACGCAGCGTCGGTGCCGATTCTACAGCTCGGCATTTCGAGCGACGAGTTGAGCGAACAGCAGATCTACGATCTTTGCTACAACTTTCTGCGCACGCAGCTCGCCAACACGCAGGGCGCGAGTTTTCCTTTGCCCTACGGCGGCAAGCCTCGCCAGATCATGGTGGATATCAACCCGGACAAGCTCTATGCGCACGGGCTTTCCGCGGCCGACATCTCCGTCGCGCTCAACTCGCAGAGCCTGATTCTTCCGACCGGCAGCGCGAAAATCGGCAGCCGCGAATATCGCGTGGAGCTGAACAACAGCCCGCGCGTCCCCGAGGCCTTCAACAATCTTCCGGTCAAGACCGTCAACGGGACCACGATTTATCTCCGCGACGTGGCGCAGGTGCATGACGGAGCCGCGGTGCAGACCAACATCGTCCGCCACGACGGGCGGCGAGGCGCGCTGCTCACCGTGCTCAAGAACGGCGACACCTCCACCATCGAGATTGTCGGCAAGATCAAGGCGGCGCTGCCGCGCATTCTTACTTCGTTTCCGTCCTCGTTCCACGTGACCACGCTTTTCGATCAATCCGTTTTCGTGCGCGCCGCGATTTCCGGAGTCATCAAGGAAGCGGTGGCCGCCGCCGCGTTGACCGCGCTGATGATTCTTCTGTTCCTGGGAAGCTGGCGCAGCACGCTGATCGTCTGCATTTCGATTCCGCTGTCGATTCTGACCTCGCTCGCGATCCTTTACCTGATGGGCGAGACGATCAATATCATGACGCTCGGCGGGATGGCGCTGGCGGTCGGCATTCTGGTGGACGACGCGACGGTGGAGATCGAAAATATCCATCGCAACCTGGGCATGGGCAAGGGCGTGATTCAGGCAATTCTGGACGGCGCGCGGCAGATCGCGGTTCCGGCGTTCGTTTCGACGCTGTGCATCTGCATCGTTTTCGTCCCGGTGGTTTTTTTGACCGGCGCAGCGAAGTTCCTGTTTACTCCATTAGCCCTGGCCGTGGTGCTGGCGATGTCGGCGTCCTATCTGCTGTCGCGAACGCTGGTCCCCACGATGATCCGCTACCTGCTGCCGGCCGAGTTGCGGCTCTATCAAGGTCCTGAAGGCGAGGCCGAGGTGGCCGACGCGGGAATCATCTGGCGCGTCCATCACGCGTTTCACCAGGGATTCGAAAAGCTGCGCGACGCCTACGCCGGCGTCCTGACCTCCGCGCTGCATCACCGCAAGTTGATGCTGCTGTGCTTTGTCGCGGTCACCGCGGCCTGCGCGGCGCTCTATCCGTTCATCGGGACCGATTTCTTTCCGCAGGTGGACGCCGGGCAGATTCGCCTGCACGTCCGCGCGCCGGGCGGAACGCGCATCGAGGAGACCGAAAAATATTTCGCGGCCGTCGAGGAATCCATCCGCCACATCATCCCGCCGGAGGATCTTTCCGACATTCTGGACGACATCGGTCTGCCCTACAACGGATACAACCTGGCGTTTTCAGACACCGTCACCCTGGGCCCCGCCGACGGCGAAATTCTGGTGTCGCTCAAGCCCGGTGAGCACAAACCCACCTGGGGCTACGTGCGCGAAATGCGCAAGCGGCTGAATCGCGAATTTCCGGATCTGGTGTTTTTCTTCCAGCCGGCGGACATCGTCGGACAGATTCTCAACTTCGGATTGCCCGCCCCGGTGGACGTGCAGGTGGTGGGACCGGCTCGCAACATGGCCAAGAATCATGTCATCGCCGAACAGATTCGCGACCGGATGGCGAAAATTCCCGGGACCGCCGACGTCCATATCCACCAGGTGAACGACGTCCCGCTGATGAAATTTGAAGTGGACCGCGCGCGCGCCGGGGAACTCGGCTTCACCCAGTTCGACGTCGCCAACGGGCTGCTCATCTCGCTCAGTTCCAGCCAGCAGCTGAATCCGAACTGGTGGGTGAATCCTGCGAACGGCGTGGACTATCCCGTGGTCGTGCAGACGCCGCCCTATCGCATGGACACGCCGGAAGCGCTGATGAACACGCCGATTCATTCGTCCAAGGGCGAGACGCAACTGCTCAGCAACGTCGCGCAGGCCCAGCGCGGCGTGACCAACCAGGTGATCAATCACTATAATGTGCAGCCGCTCTACGATATTTACGCCAACGTCCAGGATCGCGACCTGGGCAGCGTAGCGAACGAAGTGGACAAAGTGATGGATGAATTTCGGCCCAAGCTTCCCGCCGGAAGCTTTTTCGAAACGCGCGGCCAGGTAGGCACCATGCGCACGTCGTTCACCGGCATGGCCTACGGGCTGGTGTTCGCGATCATCCTGGTTTACTTCGTGATGGTGGTGAATTTCCAGTCCTGGCTGGATCCGTTCGTGGTGCTGATGGCGATTCCGGGCGCGCTGGGCGGCATTCTGCTGATGCTTTTCTTCACGCGCACCACCGTGAGTGTCCCCGCGCTGATGGGAGCTATCATGAGTATCGGGGTGGGGACCGCCAACAGCATTCTGCTCGTGGTTTTTGCCAACGATCTGCGCCGCGAGGGCGCCGATGCGCTGACGGCGGCCTATCAGGCGGGCCGCACGCGGCTGCGCCCCGTGATCATGACCGCGGTGGCGATGCTGGCCGGCATGGTCCCGATGTCGATGGGCCTCGGCGAAGGCGGCGAGCAGAACGCGCCTCTGGGCCGCGCGGTGATCGGCGGACTGATGTTCGCCACGGCGGCGACATTGTTTATCGTGCCCGTGGTTTATAGCATGGTGCGGACGAAAGCTCCGCAGGAATTCGATCGAATCGAGGCGACGGACTAAATGGAAACCGGCCAGTTTGAAAGCAAGGCCCCGCCGCAGAAAAAATCCCACGCCGGATTTCTGATCCTTCTCTTTCTGGTAGGCGTGGCGCTTGCGGCGGCCGTCGTTTACGAACTCGGCCAGCGGAAGACGCAGACCAACGCTCTGGCGGCGACGGTCGTGTCGGACGCCACGCGCGCTCCGGTGGTCAACGTCGGCCATGTCCGCGCGGCGCCGGCGCAATCGACCATCGAGCTGCCGTGTCAGACCGTCGCGATGGTGGAAACGCCGATCTACGCGCGTGCCGACGGCTACATCCGCGCGCGTCCCGTCGATATCGGGAATCGCGTCAAGAAAGGACAGCTCCTTTTCGAGATCGAGTCCCCGGAACTCGACCAGCAGATCGAGCAGGCCAAGGCGACTCTGGCGCAGTCGAGAGCCGCGCTACAGCAGTTGCGCGCCGCATTGGTGGCCACGCAGAGCAATCTGAAACTGGCCGAAGTGACGGCGAAGCGGTGGCAGACGCTGGCCGATCAGGGGGTGTTCGCGAAACAGGATTACGACGAAAAAGCCGCGGCGCTGGAACTGGCCCAGGCGAACGTCAAGTCGGCCGAGGAAAATATCCGCGCGGCCGAAAGCACCATCTCCTCGAACGAGGCGAACCTCAAGCGGCTGGTGGAGCTGAAATCGTTCGACAAGCTGGTGGCTCCCTACGACGGCGTGGTCACGTATCGCAGCCTGCACTCCGACCTGGGAACGCTGATCACCAGCGGCAACACGGCCTCGTCACGGGAGCTGCTGCGCGTGGCGCAGATCGATGTGCTGCGCGTGTTCGTAAGCATCCCCCAATCCTACGCGTCGATGATTCACGACGGTCTGCCCGCCGAACTGCGCGTGGATGAGCTGCCGGGCCGCGTGTTCC
>JAIQFJ010000077.1 GCA_020073325.1 Terriglobia bacterium
GGTTTCGAACATCGCGTAGACCACGTAGATGTTGCCGTCGCTGTCCGCGGCGATTCCCTTGGGACGGCTCAGCGTGCCGCTTTGGTTGCCGAGCTGGCCGAAGCTGCTGACGAAGCGGCCATCGATGGTGAACGATTGGATCCGGAAGTTCATCGCGTCGACGACGTACAGTTTGCCGGACGCGAGTGTGAGCGCCGTCGGGAAGTTGAACTCGCCCTGCGCCGCGCCGCGACGGCCGATCGTGCCAAGCTCTTTGCCGTCGAACGTAAGCATGATCACCTGGTGGCGCAGCGTGTCGGCGACGTAGATCCGCTGCGCGCGGCGATCGAGCGCCATTCCGGTCGGCCGCAGGAATCCGCCCTCGATCGTGCGCCGGAATTTTCCCTTCGTATCGAAAACATAAATTCGCGCGCGCACCGAATCGGTGACGTACAGATTGTCCGAAGCATCGCAGGCGAGATCGATCGGCGAATCCATGGTCTTGCCGCGCGGCCCTTTCAGAAATTGATACTTGTGCTTTTCGAAGTCGTAGACATGCACGCCGTGCTGGCCCGGATCGGCGACAAATAATCGTCCGGCGCTGTCGCGCGTGGTCGCGTAGGGACGCAGGACTTCAGGCTTGCCGTCGGCAGGTCCCACCAGCCAGTCGAAGACTTTCGTGAAAACGCTGTGCGATTTGGTGAATTCCTTCACCGAAGGAATCGTTCGCACGTATTCCACGGTGCCGCGCGCGGGCGTCGCCGCATGCGCGCAAGCGGCCGCGATCAGGGCGAACTGCAGTCGGCGAGCCATCATAAAATCCGCGCCGTGCGTGAAACTCTGACATAGAATCGTCCGCGGCGGGCATCCGGATAATTCAGGAAAACCTGATTCGAGCGGATATATCCGCTTTCGAGCTGCACGCGCCGGTAATGATACGTACCGTAAATCGTGATCATCTGGAAATCGTTGTTGAGGATTCCTTCCAGATGCTGCAGCGAGCGCGTCCACACCGCCGATAGCTCCAGCTTGCGGACCGGGTTGGTGTGAACCGTGAAGGTGGCCGCGCGAAAGTCGCTGGGGATCGTCGGAATGTCCGAGAACAGCGCGCCCGCCACCGGGTTGTAGATGACGTACTGGCTGTACACCGGAAGCGAATTGCCGAAGCTGTCGCTGATCGATCCGTTGATCTGCACGCGCGGATGTTCCACGCCGAGGCGCGCCGTGAATCCGTTCGAGCGAAATTCGTTGCCCGCGTTTTGGAATACGCCCCACTGATATCCGCCGCCGACGCGCGCGCGCCACGACCCTGTGACGTTGTGCCCGATGCTTCCTTCCACGCCGAAACTGCTGGTGGACGACGGCAGCACGTTGCGAACGCTCTGATCGGTCCCGTGAACCGAGCCTTCAAGCTGCAGCTTGTCCGGCGACCCGCGCTGCGCGGTGAACATGTAGCTCTGTCCGTCGATCCGGCCGGTCTGGCCTGTGACCGAGCCCTCGCCGAAGTCGCGGCTATATTGGCCGGAAACGCGCGTCGCGCCCCACGATCCTGCGTAGGTCACACCGGCCGACGTCGTGAAATAGCTCGCGCTGATCGGCGTTTCGAAACTCGCCGCCAGCACCGAATTGCGGTCGACGCTTCCGAACAGACTGACTCCATGCGAGAGATCGACCGAGGTGACGGCGTTCAGATCCAGATTCGAGATGCGTTGCTGTAGCGGGGTCAGAACGGTCGTCACGGGCGCGATGGACCCGGGAGCGTTGCTCAGTCCGCCGATCACCTGATTGAGAAGCTGATTCGCGAGATTCGACGCGTAATTCGCGCGCAAAGACGTTTTCCAGCGGCGGCGCTGGAACAGGCGGAGATGCGCGTTGGCGATCTGGGTCGATAGATTGATCGGAATGTCGAACAGCTGGCTGGCCGTGGACTGCTGGCCGGCGGTGAAGTAAATTTCGGAATCGCGCCCGATCGTCCGTTGCCCGGACGCCTGATATTGCGTGACATTTTGCTGCAGCGACGAAGTGTTCGTACCGTTATTGAGCGGCGCGAAAAGGTCCGCCTGCACATCCTGCCAGTGCGCAAATCCGTCGAAATTCCAGCCCCAATGCGTGTAGCGGCTGTCGATGTTCAGATGATGCATCGAAGAAAGATAGTCGGGAACCAGCGCGATGTCGGACTTTGCGTCGACCGAGCCCTGGCCCCAGTCGATGGTCGTGTAGGGCAGCCAGCGCGGCTTCAATTCCCAGGTGAAACCCAGGTCGCGCGTGCGATTGCTCAGCGTATACGCGGAAACCTGCGTCAGGCTGCCGAAATAAACGTCGGCCACCTGCACGTTCGAATAGCGAAACGTAAACGGGAAAGCCTGTTTGCGCAGAAAAACCAGGCGCATCGAAATTCCGTTGCCGCCCTCAAATCCGGCTTCGCTGGCCTGCGGCCCGACGTTCAATTCGGGCTGCACGGAGAAGCTCAGCAGATCGGGCGAAATAAAATAGCCGCTCATGTCGAACTTCGCGCCGAAGGGGACGAATTGCACATCCTGCGTCGCATCGCCGCGGCTGGTCGCGCTGTAGTAGCCGGTGGAAAATGTCCCGGTGATCTGCAGCGGACGCTCCTGCGCGACGGCGGATCGCGCGGCAAGAAGCGCAAGCGAAACGTGGATGGTGGAGCGAAAAGAAAAATTCATGGGAAAAGTTCCGGTGGGATGGGGTAGGGGCGCATCCCACCGGGCCACGGCTATTACATGTGGCAAGTCGTGCACAGGGTCGTATTGTTGGTGGAGCGAAGGAACATCGTGTACGTGTTGTTATGCGGTTCGTGACAAGTGGCGCACTGCATCGTGTTCGTCGAGCCATACAGCGGCATCGACGACGTGACGGTGGCCACCACCTGCAGCGACGGATTCTTCGTCGGATCGTAGTTCAGGTTCACCGGATGATCATTGGTGAGACCCAGTGATTCATAAGCGCCCGATCCGAACGAAGCCCGTGAACCGACCATATTCACGGTCTGCATCGCCGGCGAAAACGATGATGTCACGCCGTCGTGGCAACTCAGGCACAACAGCGAGTACATGCGAACGTCGGTCGACGTGGTCAGCGTGCTTCCTCCAAGCTCCGTTGCTTTGTTCTGCATCGTGTTGGAATCGTACACACCGAACGTATTGGCCGCGGCCGGAAACGAGCGAGCCCACAGCAGGATCAATCCTGTCCCCTGCGTGCCGCCGTTTGAGACCGAACCATTGTGCGGAGCATGACAGGACTTACAGCCGTTGCCTCCAATGTCATGCTTCGTGCCGGCAAGTCCCGTCTTGGGCAGCGACGCCGCGTTCAGCGACGCCAGCCCAAGCAAGCCGGCGAACAAAAACAATTTCTTTCTCATGAAAGTTCCTCCTCATCAGTTCCAGTTGGTGATCGCTTTAGTGATTGGGCCGGGGCACCCCCTTGTTTTCCGCGGATCCGGTTTGCGCATCGTGCTGCGAAAGGTACTGAAACACCTGGACCCGCCCGCGAAACTGCTCGGTGGTGTAAATGCGGTCGCCCGAGTCGACAAACAACCCGGCGACCAAAGCGAACTGGCCCGGCGCGTCGCCGAGCATACCGACGGCAAGCAGAGGCCTGCCTTCGGCAGTCAAAACCTGAAAATTGTTGAACTCGGCGTCGGCGACGTAAATGTGACCTTCGGAATCGACGCCGATTCCTTTGGGCCGGATGAATTCGCCGGGCCGGTCGCCCTGCGCGCCGAACGCGCGCACGAATTTTCCCGACGCCTCCAGGATCTGCACGCGGTAATTCCACGTGTCGGCGACGTAGATGTTCCCGTTGCGATCGAGCGCGACATTGGTCGGCGCGTTGAAGCGACCCTCTTCGTGCTGGCCGGGCTTGTTCGGTCCCCCGATGAACTTCACGAATTCGAAGGAGCGCAGATCGAACACCGCGATCCGGCTCTCCTTGGCGTCCGCCGCATAGAGAAGATTGCGCGTCTTGTCGATCGCGATTCCGCCGGGCCGTCCCAGCGACGAGGTTCCGAAATGGCCCACCGGTTCGCCCGAGGGATTAAAACAAATAATGCTGTGCAGCGCGGCATCGGAGACGAACAGCCGATCCTGCGCGTCGAGCGCGACACCTACGGGCAGCGCCAGCGGCGCGCGCGTGCTCGACTCGCGGCGCGAAATCTGCTTCGTCGCCGGATCGATCACGAAGATGACTTTCAGTTCGGTGTCGGCCGTGTAGATGCGGCCGCGCGAGTCCGCCGTGACGCCGTACGGCTTGCGCAGCTCGATCTTCTCTTCCAGCGTCTTGGTCCCCGTGACCTTTTCGAGCCACCCCGACTTCTTCACGGGATCCTTTACCTTCGCCAGGTCGCGATACTGGGCCAGCCATTTGATTCGCGGAGGGTCGGGTGGAAGCGGCCAAATCAAATCCTTGGGGTTTTGTTCCGGCGGAGGCGGAGCCGTTTTCTTCGACCCTTGATCCCCGCCCGAAAGCAGCATCCCGCCGGCCGCCGCGGCCGCCATCATTTGGAATTGTCGTCGATCGACCATCATTACTTTGCCGTCTAGGAGAACTAGGAAACCGGTACTAAGGAATTCCGTTTCGCTCACAAGGGAGTCCGCGCGCTGTGGAAAATATAATGCGGCGGGAGAAAAATCACCTTACCGCGAAATCGGTTTGTCGCCTTAAGGCTCGTTCTTTTCGCGCCCGCCTATATTTTTCGGCGGCTCGCGCGTCCCTTTGATCTAGCGATGATTGCCGCTGCTTTTGCGACCTAATGGAATTGACTACTTCGCCGATCCATTCGTCCATGCGACGGCGAGCCGCAAGCTGGATTCTCATGTTCTCGGCCAGCGCATTCGGGCAGATCTCTCCGGGCGCGTTGTCGCACGCGCACCGCCACCTGGATAAAATCTCGCGCTGCGCCGCCTGTCATGATTTCGGGGCCGGGACGCGCGGATTCAAGTGTCTCGATTGCCACGTGGAAATCCAACATCGGATCGCGGCCGGCGCCGGCTATCATGCGCGCGTGTACAAAGCCTCCGCCGGACAGAAAGACTGTACGCGCTGTCACACCGAGCATACCGGCGAGAAGATCCCGCCGATCCGATTCGATCGCGCGAAGTTCGATCACCGCGCGGAAACGGGTTACGCACTCGAAGGCGCACACATTCGTCGGCGCTGTGAGGAGTGTCACAATCCGAAAAACATTCAACCGGCCACGCGCGCCGAAATCAAGATGAAGGATCTCAGCCGGTCCTTTCTGGGCCTGCCGCACGATTGCGCGACATGTCATCAGGATCCGCACACGGGCGAGCTCGGCACGAATTGCACCGGTTGTCATAACCAATCGGCCTGGCGGCCCGCCGCGGGTTTTTCTCACGCGACAGCGTTTCCGCTTACCGGCGCGCACACGAATGTCGCGTGCGAGAAATGCCACAGCGCTCCCGCCGGACAGAAGCCGGTCCACTTCAAAGGCGCGCCGGCGGGGTCGTGCCGAGGCTGTCATATGGACCCGCACAAAGGCGCGTTTCAGGACGCCAAATTCTCGGGCGCGTGCGAGTCCTGCCATACGACGGCCGGATGGAAAACAAATCACCCCAGCGCACATTTCAATCACGATACCACCCCGTTCGCGCTGCGCGGCAAACACGCGGATCTATCCTGCGCGCGCTGCCATCGCGACGCCGACTTTCATCGCGCAATCGCCCATGACCGCTGTTCGAGCTGCCATGAGGATAAACACCAGGGCCAGTTCGCCGGCAAAGATTGCGCGGCGTGCCACAACGAGACAGGATTCAAGCCGGCGCTGTTCACCAGGGATTCGCATCAGCTCGCGGCGTTTCATCTCGACGGCAAGCATCGCGAAGTCGCCTGCGAAAAGTGCCATCCCGACGCCGGCGGCCACACGCAATTTAAGACCGCCAAATTGCGATGCGCCGAATGCCACACCGACCCTCACGATCGCCAATTCGCCGCGGCGCCGTATTCGAATCAGTGCGAGAAATGTCACACGACGGACGGTTTCAAGCAGACGACATTCACCATCGCGCGCCATGCCGAAACGAAGTTCGCACTCACGGGAGCGCACGCGAAAGCCGCCTGCGATTCGTGCCACACGACCTCCCCCGCCGGACGAATCGCCGCCCGAAACTATCGATTCGCGACACGCACCTGCGACACCTGCCACAAAGATCCGCACGATTCGAAGCTGGTTTGCGAAGGCTGCCACCGCGACACCGCGCAATGGAAGTCCGTCGCGTCATTCGACCACGCCGCGACGAAGTTCCCCATCCAGGGGGCACATCAGAAAGTCGCTTGCGATCGCTGCCATGCTCGATCCGGCACCGCGACGTCGCTCAAGTTCGCCGGAACCGCGACCCAATGCTCCGGCTGTCACAACGACATTCATGGAGGACAATTCACCACGGCGCCCGCCAGAGATTGTTCAGGCTGCCATACGATGGAGCGTTGGAACGCCGCCGACTTCACGCACGATAAGACGCGATTCCCGCTCGACGTGGCGCATCGCAACGTGCGCTGTGAGCGCTGTCACAAGCAGCAACTGGAGGTCAACGCGAAAACCATTCGCGTCTTTCGCGGCACACCCACTGAATGCGTGAGCTGTCACTAGGAGAATTATGGCTACTCTGACCGCTGTTCCCGCCGCGATTCCCCCGCGCCGGGCCATCACCGTCCATCGATTTCTGGTGCTGCTTGCGGCCTTCGCGTCCGCTTCGCTGATCGTTTCGATCGCGATCTACGGAGGCGCTTACTATCGCGCGCCGCTCGAAGACCGCGCCCTCTCGCCGCTGCATTCGCAACTGCGCTCCAGCGGGACGATCGGCCTGAAACTCGGGATGCTGGGCGTCGGCCTGTTCGCGATCATCTTCCTTTATCCGCTGCGCAAGCGCGCGAAGTGGCTGGCAGGCGCGGGCGGCACTCGATACTGGCTCGACTTTCACGTCGTCGCCGGAATCACTGCGCCCCTGGTGATCACCTTCCACTCCGCGTTTCACACGCAGGGCGTTGCGGGACTCGCCTATTGGATCATGATCGCTGTCGCGCTCAGCGGTTTTATCGGGCGCTACGTCTATGCGCAGATTCCGCGCACGCTTCACTCGGTGACTCTAAGCGTCGGCGAGATGGAGGCGCAAATGTCGACGCTGACAGAGGGACTCGCCCATCAGGATTTGATCTCGCCGGCGGACCTGGAGTCTCTTTTGCGGGTCCCGTCCGCACAGGAAATCAAGAAAATGGGCCTGGTTCGCATGCTTGCGATCATGCTTCGCGCCGATCTTTCGCGTCCCTTCCTGATTGGCCGCATGCGCCGCCATGCTCTTCGGCGAGCGCATATGATTCCCACGCTCGGTGGTCTGGTCGCGTCGCGCAACGAATCGGTTGAATCGATCATCGCGAGCGTCCGCCGCCAGTCGCGCCTCATGCTGCGCATGGCGTTCCTCCATCGCACCGAACGCGTGTTTCACCTGTGGCATGTGATTCACCGGCCGTTCAGTCTCTCTTTCGTGGCGCTGATTCTGATTCATATCGGCGTCGTACTTCTGCTTGGGTATTACTGACGTGCAGGATTATCTTCTCTACGGATTCTACGCGGCGATTCTGCTGGTCCCGCTGACGATCTATATCAACCGGCTTGCGCATCGCGAAAAACACGCGCGGCAGGCGGCGCATCATAGCGACCTGATGAACGCGGGTCCGCGCGCGCAGCACCCGCACGTCGACGTGTCGAATTGCATCGGCTGCCAGGGTTGCACTACGGCCTGTCCTGAAGGTGGCGTGCTTGGAATGATCGGCGGAAAAGCCGCGGTCGTGCGGCCGCAGCGTTGCATCGGTCACGGCCTGTGCGCCGAAGCGTGCCCGGTCGGCGCGATCACACTCGTCATGGCGAGCCCCGGCATGAGCGCCGATCTTCCGTTCCTTACCCCCGAATACGAGACCAGCGTCGCGAATCTGTTCATCGCCGGCGAATTGGGCGGACTCGCGCTGATCAAGAACGCCGTGCAGCAGGGCCGCGACTGCATCGACACCATCGCCGCGCGTCTTCCGAACCGCAAAAAAATCGAAGGCGTGAACGACGTTATCATCGTCGGCGCCGGTCCTGCCGGCATCAGCGCGTCGCTTCGCGCGATCGAGCGCCACCTGGACTATCTCACCATCGAACGCGAAACCGTGGGCGGTGCGGTGGCGAAATATCCGCGTCAGAAAATGGTCATGGCGACCCGCGTCGAGTTTCCGCTCTACGGCCCGTTGAAGAAAATGGAATTTTCCAAGGAGCATCTGCTCGACTTGTGGAACCGGATCGGCCAGCGTGAAGATTTTCGCGTGACCGTCCACGAGTCTGTCGAAGCCATCCGCAAGCGGCACGATGGATTGTTTTCCGTCACCACGCCGAAGTGCGAATATCTGGCGCGAGCCGTCGTGCTTGCCATGGGTCGCAGCGGCACTCCGCGGACCCTCGGCGTGGAGGGCGAGGATTTGCCCAAAGTGATGTACCGTTTGCTGGAGGCCGATCACTACGTCGGCCGCAACATTCTGGTGGTCGGCGGCGGCGATAGCGCGGTGGAGGCCGCCATGGGCCTCGCGCGTCAGAAAGGGAATCGCGTGACGCTGTCGTATCGCCGCTCCGAATTCGTGCGACTCAAGGAGCGCAACGCGCAGCGCATCGCCGATAGCATGCGCGCAGGCGCGGTCAACGTCATTTTCGATTCCGCGCCGGTCCGGTTTACTCCCCACAGCGCGATTCTCGAAGTCGCGGGTGAGGTGAAAGAGATCCCCAACGATTTCGTGTGGATCTTCGCCGGCGGCGTCGCGCCCAACGATTTTCTGAAGCGCATCGGCGTCGCTTTCGGCTCGCGCGACCTGACCGACGAAGTCACCGCTCAGGTCGGCGCGCTCTGCTCAAACTCCGCCGCCTGACGACCGGACATGCGATCATCAGGGGTTTAGCGGTGGTCGTGGTCGATCAGTTGCGCGTCAGCTATGCGGGCGGTTGCGTGCTCGATTCGTTGTCGTTCACGCTTCGCCCCGGCGATCGCGTGGGAATCTCCGGCGCGTCCGGGTCCGGAAAAACCACGCTGCTCACGATCCTGGCCGGTCTCGGCAATCCTTCGGCGAAAGTTTCGGGACGAGCCGCGGTGGCGGGAAAGGTGGGATACATCCCGCAGGAAGCGACGCACAGTTTGTCGCCGTTCCTGCGCGCCATCGATCAGGTTGCCGAGTTTGCGAAATCGCGGGACGAAGCCGCGAGCCTTCTCTCGCGGCTCGGCCTCGACGAGCGCCGGCGCAATTCGTTTCCGCATCAACTGAGCGGCGGCGAGCGCCAGCGGGTGCTGATCGCGCAGGCTCTGGCGATGCGCCCAAGCGTGGTCCTCGCCGACGAGCCCACCGCGAATCTCGATGAAGCGGCGGAAGCGAGCGCGATCGCCGCGATCGACGACTACCTGATGAAAAGCGGCGGCGCGCTGCTGATCGCGTCGCACCAGGAATCCGTATTCGCGCGGCTCCAATGCCGGATTCATCGCCTCACCCCGTTTACT
Organism: Terriglobia bacterium; assembly: GCA_020073325.1. Lineage (GTDB taxonomy): Bacteria > Acidobacteriota > Terriglobia > Bryobacterales > Bryobacteraceae > Palsa-187. The sequence continues at coordinate 9,528 of JAIQFJ010000077.1, forward strand.
GAGACGCCGCTTCCCCCCGCGCATGCCGCGGCCGCGGAACTGCTTCTGCGCGTCGATCGGCTCACCAAGACTTATTGCCATCGCGACTTCTTCCTTCGCTCCCGCCCCGCTGTTTGCGCTCTAGCCGGAGTTTCGCTTGACATTCATCGCGGCGAAACGATCGCGCTCGTCGGTCCGTCGGGATCGGGAAAAACAACATTGGCGCGCTGCCTTGCTCGGCGTGAAACGTGGGATTCAGGAGAAATCTCTCCCGGTGAGGTGCGTGTGCAACTCGCCCAGCAGGAGCCATCGGAAAGTCTGAACCCTCGAGGGACCATCGCCGCTGCGCTGGGCGAAGCGCAGGCGAGCCCCGATGTTCTCGAAAGCGTCGGATTGTCCGCGACGTGGGCCAATCGCCGCGTCACCGATCTCAGCGAAGGCCAGCGCGCCCGCGTCGCGATTGCGCGGTCCGCCTGCGCCGCCCGCGGAGGATTGCTGATTCTCGACGAATCCCTCGCCAGCCTCGATCCCGATTCGATCCGAGCCGCCGCCGGACATATCTGCGAACTGCAGCGCGAAAGTGGAATGGCGTGCCTGCTCATCACGCATCGCGCGGACCTGGCCCAATCGCTCGCGCATCGCATTCTGTCGATCCGTGAAGGACGCCTCGAATGATTCGCCGCGCGCTCGCTTCACTCCTGCAGATCGTCGCGATTTCGGCCATCGCGTTCTTCCTCTTCAGCGTCGCGCCCGGCGACTTTTATTCAGCCGAGCGCCTGAGCCCGCAGCTTCACGGCCGCTCGATCGAACAATGGCGAGCCGCGCGCGGGCTCGACCGCCCCTGGCCCGTTCGATACGCGCGCTGGATCGAATCCTGCGCCCGCGGCGATTTCGGAACGTCGCTCGCCTACGGAATTCCGGTGACGCGACTGGTCGCACCGCGCGTTGTCCGAAGCGCCGTGATCCTTTTTCCCGCGTGGATCTTCGGATGGATCGTAGCTGTCTGCACAGCCGCGTGGGCTGCGCGCCGCCGTGATCGCATGCTCGAACCCGCCATGACGATCCTGAACATGTCCCCCGAAGTGATCGTCGTCAGCGTGCTGCTGTGGATCGGAGTCGCGCTGCGGATCCCGCTCGAACGCGCCTGGCTGCCCTCGATGGGACTGATCCTCGCCATCGCTCCGCTGGTTTTCATTCACGCTTTCCGCGCGGTCTCGGAAGCTCAATCGGCGAACTTCGTGCGCATCGCAGCATCGCGAGGAATCGCATCGCGGCGTCTCTGGATTCGATTCATCCTGCCTGCCGCCGCCAATCCGCTCATCTCGCTGATCGGTCCGTCGCTCGCCGCCGCCATCGGATCGTCGCTGGTGATCGAAGCGATGTCCGGGTGGCCGGGCCTAGGCCCTCTTTTCCTCGAAGCCGTGCAGTCGCGCGACTACGACGTGGTGCAGGCCGTCGTGGTGATGCTCGGCGCCGTGCTCACGTTTACGAATCTGGCCGCGGATCTGATTCTCTATCGACTCGACCCGCGCATTCACTTGAACACCGATGGCGCGCATTAGCCTCATCGTCATCGTCGCTCTCCTTCTCGCGGGCCCGCTCTTTTGTCCCTTCGATCCGATCGCACAGGATCGCGAGGCGGCAAGTTCTCCGCCGACCATTCATCACTGGCTCGGCACAGACGACTATGGCCGCGACCTCGCCGCTCGATTCCTCTATGGCGGACGCTGGTCCATCCTCACCGGAGCTGCCGCGACCCTCCTCGCTCTCACCCTCGGCTGGATCGCAGGCGGAGCCGCCGGATTTATCGGAGGCGCGGCGGACGCGATCATCATGATGGTCGCCGAATGGTTCCTCGCGGTCCCGTGGCTCTATCTCCTGGTGGCCGCACGCGCCGCCATGCCGCTCGATCTCTCACCGCGCGTCGCGATGCTGGCGATCATTCTTCTGATCGCGATCGTCAACTGGGCCCGGCCGGCGCGCCTCGTGCGAGGTTTGGTCCTGACGCTTTCGCGCAAAGGATACGTCGAAGCCGCGCGCGGTTTCGGCGTCCCGCGATGGAAGATCTTCGTCCGCCACATTCTGCCGGGAACCGCCGGCCTATTGACCGCGCAAGCGCTGCTCCTGTTTCCGCGATTCGTGCTCGCCGAAGTGACGCTCTCTTTCCTCGGCCTCGGCGCCGGCGAGCCGCACCCGAGTTGGGGCGCACTGATCCTTCCCCTGAAACAGATCTACCTGCTGAGCGACCACTGGTGGACCTTGCTTCCAACCTTACTAATGCTGCCCTTTTTTGTTGCCACCGCGATCCTGGCCCAAGGACTGGAGAAACGTTACCGGTTGTCACGTTAACATGGGAGCAGGGATGTCCTGGATCCGCCGGACGGGGGCGGTCGCCTTGGCCGCTTCTATTTTGCAAACCGCGCTACTCGCGGCCGATGCTGCGCCGCAGCATGGCGGGACTCTTCGCGTGGTTCAACGGGCCGAGCCGAAGACGTTCAATCCCGTGGTCGCGCTCGACGCGCCGTCGCGCGACATTCTTCGCCGCATCCACGCCGATCTCATTTCCATCGATCGCCAGACGCAAACGACGGTGCCCGCGCTGGCCGAATCCTGGACCCGATCGAAAGACGGTCGCACGTATCGCCTCAAGCTTCGCAAGGAGGTCCGCTTTTCCGACGGCGCGCCGTTCACCGCCGCCGACGTCGTGTTCTCCTTCGCCGTCTATCTCGACGAAAAAATTAAATCGCCGCAGCGCGATCTGCTGCTGATCGACGATCGACCCATCGAGTGCCGCGCCATCGATGCGTGGACCGTCGAGTTTCGCTTGCCCCAGCCCTACGCCGCCGCCGAACGATTATTCGATTCCGTCGCGCTGCTTCCCAAACACCGCCTGGAAAACGCCTGGCGGCAAGGGAACCTTCAGGACGCGTGGTCGCTTTCCACTCCGCCCGAGGAAATCGCAGGACTCGGTCCGTTCCGCTTGAAATCGTATTCTCCCGGCGAGCGAGTGGTGCTGGAGCGCAATCCTTACTATTGGAAGAAATCCCTGCCGAATCTCGACGCGATCGAATTTCGCTTTCTGCCCGACGAAGACGTGCAGCTTGCGAGATTCGTCGCGGGTGACGTTGACATTCTGAATCGCGTGAATCCCAAGTCGGCCCGGTATCTGCAATCCAAAGGCGCGTCGCTTGCAGACCTCGGTCCCGGGCTCGAATATAATTTTCTGTGCTTCAATCTCTCGCCGAATTCTTCCAAGCGTGCGTGGTTTGAAAATCGCGACTTCCGGCAAGCCTTGTCGCTGGCGGTCGATCGCGAGGCGATGGCTCGCATTATTTTTCAGAGCCGCGCCGCGCCCATCTGGGGACACGTCAGTCCCGGCAACAAACTGTGGTATTTCGCGCAGCTCCCGCGGACGCCGCGAAACGTTCCGGCCGCCCGTGAACTCTTGAAGAGAGCGGGTTTCGCGGGGAAACCCATGGACTTTTCGATTCTGGTGAGCGCCAGCAGCGCCGAGCGCGTTCAGATGGCGACCATGCTCCAGTCGGATTGGAAGGAGATCGGAATTAGCGTCAACATCGTCACGCTCGAGTTCCGCGCCATGCTCGACCGCGTGCTGAACACGCGCCAGTTCGATACCTGTATTCTCGGCCTCGGCGGCGGCGACGCGGATCCGAATCCGGAGATGAACGTCTGGCTCTCTTCAGGCGCGATGCATCTGTGGAATCCGAATCAGCCGCATCCCGCGACGCCGTGGGAAGCGGAGCTCGATTCTCTCATGCATCGTCAAATGGTCACGCTCGATTATGCCGCGCGCAAGCAAGCCTACGATCGCGTGCAGCAGATCGTGGCGGAGCAGGCCCCGATGATCTTTCTGGTGAGCCCCCACGTCGTGGTCGCACAGCGCGGCAACGTCGGCAACTTCCGCCCGGCGATCCTCGACCATCAGACGCTGTGGAACGCCGACGAGCTGTATCTCAAGACGGCGGGTCCGGTCCAATGATCCGCAGAATTCCCGATACCACCTGGACCGACGAAGACCTCGTCCGCGCTTGCCGTGCCGGCGATCAGACGGCTTGGGGCGCGCTGGTCGACAAATACAAAAAGCTTGTCTATTCCGTCCCCGCGCGCTATCAGCTTCCTCCCGAAGAGGCGGCCGACGTTTTTCAAGGCGTGTGGATCGATCTGTATCGCGATCTCGACCGGCTGGAGCGCGTTGCCGGACTGCGCGCCTGGCTGGTCACCGCGGCCGCGCGCCGTTCGATGCTGCATAAAAAGCGCCGCCAGCGATTGCTGAAATCGGGCGACCTCGATCCGCAGTTTCCCGACGGGGCCCCGTTCGTCGATCGTCTGTTTGAAAATGCCCAGCGCGAACAAAAGCTCCGCGATTCCATCGGCCGCCTGCCGGAGCGCTGCCAGCGCCTGGTTCGCATGCTTTTCTTCGAGCATCCGCCGCGGCCTTACAGCGAAGTGGCGCGCGAGCTGGGGCTCGCCGAAGGATCCATCGGCTTCATCCGCGGACGGTGCCTGGAAAAATTGCGCAAGCAATTTGAGCAACAGGAGGAGTAGTTGCAAACCTGGCTCGAACAGCTTGCCGCCATTGACGACGACGCCGAGCGCGGTCATGCGGCGCGTAATCGCGCCGTCCCGAAGGATGCGCCGGAGCAGGTCCACGGCGCGGTGGTCGCGGCTCTGTATTCCGATCTCTCGCGTGCGATGCGGCTCGCCGAAATCGGCCAGAGTGTCGCCGACGTGCGTCAGGACAATTTATCGCGAGCCTTCGCCGCGAAATGCATCGCACATGTCGCCTACGTGCGCGGCGAGCACGTAAGCGCCATCGCGCAGTATGAAGAAGCGCTGCGCCTGTTCGATGAATCGGGCGCCGAGCTTGAGTCCGCGAAAACGCTTTCGAGCGGCCTGCAGACCCTGATTCTGCTCGGTCGCTACGATCAGGCGCGAAACTGGTCCGCGCGCGCCGAACAGATTTTCCTGAAGCACGGCGACGTTTTGCGGCTCGCGCGGCTCGACAGCAACGTCGGCAATATTTTCTTTCGCCAGGACCAGCCGCGCGAGGCGATCGTCCGCTACACGCGCGGGCTCGCGGGATTCGAGAACGCGGGCGACGCGAAAGATATCACCGCGGTGCTCAGCAACATGGCTGTGTGCCACACCAGCCTCGCGCAATTCTCGGAAGCGTTCGCCTGCTACCGGAAGGCTCGCGAGGTGGCGCTCGCAAACGGACTCGACCCGCTGGCCGCGCAGGCCGACTACAATATCGCCTATCTGCATTACCTCCGCGGCGAATATCGCATCGCGCGCGATCTCTACCAGGCCTGCCGCGTCCACGCCGATGCGTATCACTCCGCGCTCTGCGATCTGGACGAAGCCGAGCTGGTCCTGGAATTGAATCTCACTCACGAAGGCGAGCAACTCGCCGCGCGCGCCTCGGAAAAATTCGCTCGCCTCGGCATGCGCTACGAGCAAGCCAAGGCGCTGGTCAACCTCGCGGTCGCCGCCAGCCAGCGCGGTTCCTACAAGACCGCCGACGCGACGCTTCGCAAAGCGCGCGCGCTTTTCATTGCAGAAGAAAACCGCATCTGGTCCGCCATGACGGACCTGCTGCGAGCCGTGCTCGCATTTCACGATCATCGTTTTCGATCCGCCCGCACGCTCAGCTCGTCGGCGTGGCGCGTCCTCGCGCAAACGCCGATGCCGGGCCGCGCTGCCTATTGCCAGATCCTGCTCGCGCGGCTATGGCTCCGCGGCGGACACCCCGATCGCGCCCGCGCCATCGGCCGCGCCGCGCTCGAACGCCTCGGCGACGACGCCTCGCCTTCGCTGCGATTCCACGCCGCGCTGCTCGAAGGCGAAGTGCACGAAATGCAGGGCCGCTGGAGCAAAGCCGTCGAGGCCTACGAAAACGCGCGCGCCGAAATCGAGGACCTGCGCGGCCGCGTCGACACCGAAGATCTTCGCATCTCGATTCTCAAAGACAAGCTCGCGCTCTACGACGCTCTTATCTCCATGCTCCTCGATTCGCCCGCGGCCGCCGAGCCTGGATCGACGGCGCGTGCAATGCTCCTGGTCCAGCAGGCGAAATCGCGCACGCTTGCCGATCGCGTCCACACGTCTCACGAATCCGGCGACTCTGATGAAAACCTTCGCCGGGAACTGACCTGGTGCTATCGCCAAATTGAACTCGCCGAGATGGGAGGCGTCGCCTCGCCCCTGCATCAGCGCGCGCGGGAAATCGAAATTCAAGTGTTGCGCACGAAACCCGCGCGCATTCCCTCGATCTCTTCTCTTCAGGCGGCGATCCCGAAGGATACGCTGCTCGTCGAATATTACGAAGCGCGCGGCGTCCTCTACGCATTTCTCCTCGATCGGGAAAAGCTCGAAGCGGTTCGCCTGGGCATCGCGACACCCGTGCGTCGGCTTCTCCGGCTGCTGCAATTCCAACTCGGAAAATCGCGTATGGGGACGATGGAACACCAAGCCACCCGCCATCATCTCGGCGAGCTGTATCGCTTGCTGTTCGCCCCGTTCGAGCCGAGGCTGCAGAACGTCCGCCATCTGGTGATCGCGCCGCATCGCCATCTGCATGGGCTGCCGTTCGCCGCGCTGCACGACAACGGGCACTGCCTGATCGATCGCTTCACGATCTCCACCATCCCGAGCGCTGCCGTCTACGCGGGATGCCGCGCGCGTCCGCGCAAGGCCGCTGAAGGCGCGGTCGTGATCGCGGTAGGTGACGCGCGAGCCCCGCACGCGTCCACCGAAGGACAACTCGTGGCCGAATTGCTCCCCGGCGCGCGCCTGTTCTCTGGCGACACGGCCACCATCGACGCGTTTCGCCGCAACCGCTCAGGACTCCGGTTTTTGCACCTCGCCACCCACGCGTTTTTCCGGCGCGACAATCCTTTGTTTTCCTCTATCCAGTTCGCCGACGGACGCGTTAATCTGATCGAACTGCAACACGCCGGATTCGATACCGAACTGGTCACGCTCAGCGCATGCAACACAGGTTCTTCGGTCTCGGTCGGCGGTGACGAGCTGCTCGGCATGATTCGCGGATTTCTCGCCGCCGGCGCCGCAAGCCTGGTCGTGTCGCTGTGGGAGATCGACGATGCCGCGACGAAGGAATTCATGAAGTCCTTCTATTCCAGCCTGATCGCGAATCAGTCGGCACCCCGCGCGCTGCGCCAGGCAATGCTCGACGTACGCCGCGCATATCCACACCCGTATTTCTGGGCACAGTTCATTTTCGTCGGAGGATCGGTATAAAAAAATGAGCACGCCCCCTATATTTTTTCCGGCCGCCGCATCCCTCTTATCTAAAAGGGGACGTCGATGAGTCACTTCAGTGCAGAGAAGTGGTCCGACTACGTCCGCGGCCTGTCGCCACCCGGAGAACGCGACCGGATGAAAGAGCATCTCGATTCCGGTTGTACCGTCTGTCGCGAAGCCATGAGCTGGCTGAGCGAGGTTGCGCGAATTGCCGCAGGCGAAGCCGGACTGGAGCCGCCGCCGGACGTGGTGGCCCGCGCCCACGCGATCTTCGCCGCGCCCGAGCCTCGCGACTGGATCGAGCGCCTGGAACAACTTGCCGCCGAATTGGTTTATGACAGCCGCCGTGATCTGGCGCCCGCCGGCGTACGATCGGTGGAGGCTGCCGGTGTGCGACTGCGCTACCAAACCGGCCATTATTCGGTCGATCTGATGCTCGAACCCGCCGAGGGCTTCTGCGACATCGTCGGCCAGATCGCCAACGAATCGGGTCATGACGACGACCTCGCCGGCGCCGTCGTGCAAATCGTCGCCGCGGGGAAAACCATGGGAGAAACGGAGACCAACCAGTTCGGGGAGTTCATGATCGAACAGCCGGAAGCGCGTCACGTAATTTTACGTATCGCGCTGAAACATTACGGCAAGCGGATCGATCTCCCCCTCCAGTACCCCAACAAACCTGCCGATCCTGATTGAGCAGGATCGTTCGTGAACAGGAGTTCTCATGGTGAAGAGAAGCTGGCTGATCGCAGCGCTCACGCTCTGTCTGGGCTTGGTAGCCGATGCCCAGACCCAATACATTCTCGAACTCAAGCCCGGCACTGACGTCAACTCGCTTGCCTCCCAGTTCCAATTCACGATTCTGAAATCGTGGACCTCGACCGCCGAGCAGGGCTATAAAATCTCTGCGACGTCGCTTTCCGCGGATTCGATCGGTATGCTCCGCGACCAGCCGGGCGTGCTCGACCTCGAACCCGAAACTCAGCTTTCAGAGCCGGAATCCGATTCGCAGTCGAAGGCCAAGGCGACGCTTCAAGCGCTCGGCGCCTATGCGCTCGATCCCACGCGAGTCAGCTATTACGGCGCCACCGTACGCGCGGGTTACGTGAATCAACCGGCGGCGCAGCTCATCGAGCTGAGCGCGGCGCATCAAATCGCCTCCACCGGCAACAGTACCGTCGCGATCATCGATACCGGCGTCGATCCCAATCACCCGGCGCTCAAACAATCACTGCTCACCGGCTACGATTTCACGCGCGATCAGCCGGGCGCATCGGAGCTGAACGATCTCGATCAATCCACCGTCGCGATTCTGGATCAGTCCACCGTCGCGATTCTCGACACGATTCTGTACCCGGTCGCGCTCGGCCAGTCGACCGTGGCGATTCTCGATCAGTCGACCGTCGCGATTCTCGACACTACGAAGCTCCCCAAGTCTTTCGGACACGGCACGATGGTCGCGGGTCTGGTGCATCTGGTCGCCCCCGGCGCGCGTCTTCTTCCGCTCAAGGCGTTTCAATCCGACGGAACGGCAAATCTGTCGGACATCGTGCGTGCGATCCACTATGCGGCCGACAACGGCTCCAACGTCATCGTGATGAGTTTCACGTTCGACGCGCTCTCGCCGGATTTGCAGGCCGCGGTCAGCTATGCCGCCAGCAAAGGCGTGATCTGCATCGCCGCGGCCGGAAACAACGGCCCTGGGAAATACTATTATCCGGCGGCGATCCGCGGCGTGATCGGCGTCGGGTCCACGAATTTTTCCGATCGCCGCAGCCCGTTCAGCAATACCGAGCCCTCGGCCGCAACCTCGGCGCCCGGTGAAGCGATCGTCACGACGTATCCCGGAAACAACTACGCCGCCGCGTGGGGCACCAGCTTCAGCGCTCCGCTGGTCGCCGGCGCGGTCGCTCTATTCCAGCAGATCCGTCCTCGCTGGAAATCCGGCGATATGCGGGACGTGCTCGATGCCGGCGTGCACATCGATCAGGACATGGGTGACGCGCGCCTGGATATTTTCAAGTCCCTCACGTATTGCCTGGTCCCGCACGACTAGCGCAGCACGGGCTTGTCGAGCGAATCCCAGTTATAAGCGCGCGCCACGCGATCGATAATCTCACGCGCCAGCGCGCCGCCGTTGTCGCTGTTCGTCATGATCGCGACGCCGTAACCCTTGGCTCGATGCGCGATCAACTCGCATTGAAAGCCCCAGTTCCCTCCCGTGTGCCCGAAATACCATCCTTCGCCGCGCTTCTCCATCGTGAACCCGACGGCAAAAGGACCCGTCCCCACCGGCGTCACCATTTCCTGCATCATCTGCCGGCTCAAGATACGCGTCGATTTTCCAGCCAGCGTGTTCTGCACTTCGATCGCGAACTTCGCCAGATCCGTCGGCGTGGTCCACAACCCCGCCGCCGCCGACTCCGGATAGACGT
>JAIQFJ010000529.1 GCA_020073325.1 Terriglobia bacterium
CATTGGGCTTGGCAGGTTCGAGTTGCAGCGCCCGCACGGGAGCGATCGCCGGAATGAATTTGGGGGCCTCGGGTTTGGGCGCCTCTACTTTTGTCGGCTCCACCGGCGCGCCCGACACTTCCTGCACCGGATAGACATCGCCCGACAACCTGTGATCGTCGGCGAGCCTGCTCTCCTCATAACGGCCCTTCAGCCCCGTGGTGAAATAGCTCGCTGCGTTCGACGAAATCTCGGAGCCATACAGATCGAGCGTCACCGCGTAGTGAAAGTTGAGGAATTTCTGAATCGTCTCCAGGTCGATCACCCCCAGTGCGCGCACGGCGGCCGCATCGCTCACGTTGTGGTCGCGCATGACTTCGCAGGTCCGCTGCACGATTCGCGCGACGCCCGATTCGCCGACAAAAAGATGATGCGCCTCTTCGGTCAGCATGAACCGGCACGTGCGCGCCAGCGGATCGAAGCTCGATTCGGCCAGCGACGCGAGCTGAAATTTCCCGTCGCGATCCGTAAAGAACGCGAACATGAAAAACGCCAGCCAGTGCCGCGTCTCTTCATTGAACGCCGTCAGAATGCGCGGATTGTTCTGCGCCCCCGCGCGCCGTTCCAGCAGCGCCTCGGCTTCGTCGCGACCATCGCGGCCGAAATAGCGATGCAGCAAATAAACCATTGCCCACAGATGCCGCCCTTCTTCGACGTTCACCTGAAACAGATTGCGCAAATCGTACAGCGACGGCGCCGTCATGCCGAGCAGCCGCTGCTGTTCCACCGACGCCGGCTCCGTATCGCCCTGCGTCACGATGATGCGCCGCAGCGTCGATCGATATTCGCCCGGAACATCCTGCCATGCGGGCTCGCCCTGATGATCGCCGAACGCGATCGTGCGCTTCTCGTCGCGCGGAACCAGAAAAATTCCCCAGCGATATTCCGGCATCCGCACATAGCCGAAATTCGCCCAGCCGTCTTTTTCCACGCTGATCGCCGTGCGGAGGTACACCTCGAGCTTCCCGCTATCCGCCGGACCCGCGTCGTTCCACCAGTTCAGAAACGCGGGTTGCCAGCGTTCGAGCGCACGCTGCAGCGTTTTGTCGCCCGCCAAATCGACGTTGTTGGGAATGATTTCCGAATAATCGATCATCGTCAGACCCTTTCTTTATCGAAGCGCGGTCGTGCTCCGGTGCCGTATACTTTCAAAGCTCCCGACGGACCCACCGCGTTCGGACGATTGAAAATCCAGTTCTGCCACGCCGACAATCTGCCGAAAATGCGCGTCTCCATCGTCTCCGGCAACGCGAAGCGCAAATTCGATTCGAGCCCCGTCAGCGCATCGGGCGACAATGCCGCGCGCGCCTCGATCGCCTGGCGCAATTCGTCTGCCCAGTCCAGATCGTCCGGCGCAAACGTGACCAGTCCCAGTTCGAGCGCCTCGCGCGGACCCAACGCCTCGCCGATGCGGCTCCGCAGCGCATCACATTCTCCATAGAATCGAGCCGCGATCCGCGACACCCGGCCGGCCGTCGGAAGCGCACCGAAATTCAGTTCCGACAACATCAGCGCCGGAGCCTCGCCCTCTTGTGGATCGAGCATGTACACACGATCCGCCGCCAATGCCAGTTCGAGCAGCGTTCCCGCAAAGCACGACCCCGGCTCGACCACCGCGTACAGCGATCGCGACGAAACATCCAGCCGAGCCAGCGTCCGCCGCATCATCCCGAGCACTTCGCGCACGAACCAGTGACCCTGATGCTCGGCAATCTGGCGATCCGTGGCCATCACATTTTCCGCGGAGCCGCTGGTTTTCAGGATCCACAGGCCGATCTCGAGTTCATTCGTGCGCAGGCTCAGGATCGCATCGTCGAGTTCGCGGCACATCTGCAGCGGCCACCAGTTCGCTCCTGCCGCGACAATTTCCTCGAGCGTCGTCTCGCGCAGACTTTCCGGCGCCCGCACCGTAATCGTCGCCGTCGACGCCTCGCGATCGATCCGCACATCGACGTACTCGTAGCGATACCCATCCTCATCGACCGTCCGCCGCAGCGGTGTCAGCGCGACACCCGCCGCGCCGCTTGGCCGGTCGCTGTGCTGAGCCAATTCTTCCGCGCGCTTCTTCACGAAATCCCCAAACTGCTGCGGTTTGGCGATTGCATCCACCAGCCGCCAGTCCTTCGCGCGTTGTCCCTGCAATCCGTCGGAGACCGTGCAGAAAACATCGGCATGGTCGCGGCGGACTTTTCTCTTGTCGATCAGCCGCGTCAGTCCGCCGGTTCCCGGAAGCACGCCGAGCAGCGGAAGTTCCGGCAGGCTCACCGATGACGACCGATCATCGACCAGAATAATTTCATCGCACGCCAGCGCCAGCTCATAACCGCCGCCCGCTGTCGACCCGTTGCACGCCGCGACAAATTTCAGCCCCGAATGACGGCTGGAATCCTCGATCCCGTTGCGCGTCTCGTTGGTGAACTTGCAAAAATTCACCTTCCACGCATGGCTCGCCAGGCCCAACATATAAATGTTCGCGCCCGAGCAGAACACGCGAGGTTTCGCGCTGGCAATCACCACCGTGCGAACCTCGGGATGCTCGAACCGGATCCGCTGCAGCGCGTCGTGCAGTTCGATGTCGACCCCCAGGTCGTACGAATTCAGCTTCAGCTTGTAGCCCGGCTGTATCCCCGCGTCCTCCTGCACATCCATGGTGAGCGTCGCGATCGCGCCGTCGAAACTCAGCCGCCAGTGGCGGTAGCATTCCGGACTCGTAACGTAATCCACCTGCATGCTCAGTCGAAATCATGACATATACTGCGTGTTGGCGCACGAATCGAAATTTCTCTCTGTTCAGGGCCACCGCATCGAATATCAGTGGATCCCCGGCGATCCCTGCATTGTTTTTCTGCACGAAGGACTCGGCTCCCTCGCGTTGTGGAAGGATTTTCCCGCGCGCGTCGTCCAGGCCACCGGATGCGGCGCGCTGGTCTATTCCCGCTACGGCTACGGCCAGTCTGATCCGCTCACCGAGCCGCGCGCTGTTTCGTTCATGCACGACGAGGCGCTGAAGACTCTGCCCGATCTTCTCGATCAACTCGGCATCGCGCGTCCGATTCTTTTCGGCCACAGCGACGGCGGATCGATCGCCTTGATCCACGCCGGCGGCAGCGGACGTCCCGTGCGCGGCGTCATCGCGATGGCTCCGCACGTCTTTGTTGAAGAGTTCGGCATCCGCAGTATCGAAGCCGCGAAGCGAACCTACGCAACCACCGGTCTGCGCGACAAGCTGGCTCGCTATCATGCCGATCCTGACTCGGCATTCCGCGGCTGGAACGACATCTGGCTGCACCCGGATTTTCGCGCCTGGAATATCGAAGCATACCTGCCGCGCATCGCGTGTCCCGTGCTCGCGATCCAAGGCGAAGACGACGAATACGGCACGATGGAACAAATCGACCGTATCCAATGCGCGATTCACCAGGTCGAAGTTCTCAAACTCGCCCGCTGCGGCCATTCTCCGCATCGCGATCAGGCGGAGGCAGTGATCGAACGGGCGTCCCGATTCATCGCGGCGCTCCCGTAGCGACATGATAGACTCGCCCCATGGAAACGCCCGCCGTCCTGCTTGAAAAACGCGGACACATCGCCGAACTGACCTTCAATCGACCCGAAGTCCTCAACGCCGAAAACTGGCAGATGGCCCGCGACTTCCATGCGTCGCTCGAGACCCTCGAAAAATCTCCCGA
>JAIQFJ010000078.1 GCA_020073325.1 Terriglobia bacterium
ACGGTAGTGACGGGCGTCGAGATGTTCAAGAAGCTGCTGGACGAAGCGCGTGCGGGCGATAACGTGGGCTTGCTGCTGCGCGGTATCGAAAAAGACGACGTGGAGCGCGGGCAGGTGATCGCGAAGCCGGGGTCGATCAAGCCGCACAAGAAGTTCAAGGGCGAAGTTTACGTGCTGAGCAAGGACGAAGGCGGGCGGCACACGCCGTTCTTCAAGGGCTATCGTCCGCAGTTCTACTTCCGGACGACGGACGTGACGGGAGTGGCGCAGTTGCCTGAGGGCATGGAGATGGTGATGCCGGGGGACAATGTGCAGCTGGTGGTGGAGCTGATCACGCCGGTCGCCATGGACAAGGGGCTGCGGTTTGCGATTCGCGAAGGCGGTCGCACGGTGGGTGCGGGAACGGTGTCGGAGATTGTCGAGTAGTGGCCGGGTGGCCAGTAAAAAACCATGAGTAGCTTAAGAGAACGCATTCGCATCCGGCTCAAAGCGTACGATCACCGGATTCTGGACCAGTCGACGACGGAGATTGTCGACACGGCCAAGCGGACCGGCGCGCAGGTGGCTGGTCCGATTCCGCTGCCGACGGTGAAGAATTTGTACACGGTGCTGCGCTCGCCGCACGTGGACAAAAAGAGCCGGGAGCAGTTTCAGATCCGCACGCACAAGCGTTTGCTCGACATTCTCGAGCCGACGCAGGATACGGTGGACGCGCTGATGAAGCTCGATCTGCCGGCAGGCGTGGATGTGGAGATTAAGGCGTTCGGCAAAGGGAAATAAAGTGGCCAGTGGCCAGTGGTCAGTGGCCAGCGGTCCTTGGAGTTTCGAATGAGTCCTGGAATCTTAGGGAAAAAAATCGGGATGACGCAGGTCTTTCGGCCTGACGGCCAGGTTGTGCCCGTGACGGTGTTGAAGGCGGGTCCGTGCGTGGTGGTGCAGCGCAAGACTCCGGCCACCGACGGATACGACGCCGTGCAGCTCGGTTTCATGGAATACGCGAAGAAAACCAGCACGACCAAGCCGGCGGCGGGGCACCTGAAGAAGTCGGGCGCCGAGGGTGTCAAATTCCTGCGCGAGTTTTTACTCGACGAAGGAACGAACGGCGACCTGAAGGCGGGCGATCGTGTTCTGGTCGACGAATTCAAACCGAGGGAAAAAGTCGACGTGATCGGGCTTTCGAAGGGCCGCGGGTTTGCGGGCCTGGTGAAGCGCCATCATTTCAAGGGCGGTCCGAAGTCGCACGGGTCGATGTTTCACCGGGCGCCGGGATCGATCGGCGCGTCGAGCTTCCCGTCCCGCGTGTTTCCGGGCATGAAAATGGCCGGGCAAATGGGGACGACGAAGGTGACGGTGCGCAATCTCGAGATCATCGAGGTGGACACCGAAGAGAATGTGCTGCTGGTGAAGGGCGCGGTTCCCGGCCCGACCGGCGGATACGTCGTCGTGCGGAGGGCCAGGAAGTAGCCATGCCGAGCGTAGACATCATCGATTTCAATAACAAGAAAGTCGGCACGCTGGAGTTGTCGGACGCCGTGTTCGGCGCGCCGGTCAACGAAGACCTGCTGTATGAAGCCGTCCGGCATCATCTGGCGGTGGCCCGGCGCGGGACGGCGGCGACCAAGACTCGGCATGAAGTGGCCGGTTCGGGCAAGAAATTGTGGAAGCAGAAGGGCACGGGACGCGCCCGCGTGGGTTCGATCCGCAGCCCGCTGTGGCGCCATGGCGGCACGGTGCACGGTCCGCAACCGCGGAGCTATGCCTACAAGCTGCCGCGCAAGATGCAGCTCGGGGCGCTGAGAAGCGCTTTGTCGGCGAAACTGCGCGACGGCGAATTGAAGGTGGTCAGCGCGTTTTCGCTGAACGAGCCGAAGACCAAGCTGATGCGCCAGGCGCTGAATGGGATCGAGGCGACCAAGACGGTGCTGCTGGTGGATACCGCGAGCGACCGCAATCTCGAACTTTCGAGCCGCAATCTCGAAGGCGTGAAACTGGTCGCGAGCCGCGACGTGAATGTCTACGACCTGCTGGGTCACCAGCAGGTTTTGTTGTCGAAGGCGGCGGCGGAAAAACTTTCGGAGGCCCTCGCGTAAGCGAAAGGATAACGAGCATGATCGGCGTGTACGACGTAATCAAGAAGCCGCTGGTGACCGAAAAGGGCGTCACCAAGAAAGACAACGAGCGCACCCTGTGTTTCGAAGTGGCCGCGGGTGCGAACAAGACGCAGATCCGGCAGGCGGTCGAGATGCTGTTCAAGGTGAAGGTCGAGGACGTGCGGACGTCGACGACGGCGGGCAAGCTGCGGCGCCGCGGGCGATTCGCGGGGTATGGTCCCGACTGGAAGAAGGCTTACGTAAAGCTGAAGGCCGGCGAGAAGATGCCGGAATACGCGGAGATCTAAGATGCCGGTAAAAAGCTACAGGCCGACAACGCCGACGCGCCGTTTTCAGACGGTGGTGTCGCGCCAGGATATCACCAAGCAGAAGCCCGAAAAGTCGCTGGTCGAGGGCAAGAAGCGGACCGGCGGGCGGTCGTCGACCGGCCGCGTATCGTCGCGCTTCATCGGCGGCGGCCACAAGCAGGCCTACCGCATCATCGATTTCAAGCGCGACAAGGTCGGGATCGCGGCGAAGGTGGCGGCGATCGAGTACGATCCGAACCGCTCGGCGCGCATCGCGCTGCTGCATTATATCGACGGCGAGAAGCGCTATATCCTCGCGCCGGTGGGCCTTGAAGTGGGGCGCATGGTGACGGCGGGACCCGAAGCCGACATTCTGATCGGCAATTCGCTGCCGTTGAAGAATATCCCGGCCGGCACGGTGGTGCACAACATCGAGCTGAAGCCGGGCAAGGGCGGGCAGATGGCTCGTTCGGCCGGTGCGCAGGCGCAGCTGGTTTCGAAAGAAGGCGATTACGCGCTGCTGAAGCTGCCCTCGGGCGAAATTCGCAAGGTGCAGGTGGAGTGCACTGCGACCATCGGCCAGGTGGGCAACGTCGAGCATGAAAACGTCAGCCTGGGCAAGGCGGGACGCAAGGTGTGGATGGGCAAGCGCCCGCACAATCGCGGCGTTTCGATGAACCCGGTGGATCATCCGCATGGCGGCGGTGAAGGAAAAACTTCGGGCGGCCGGCATCCGGTGACGCCGTGGGGCCAGCCGACGCGCGGGTTCAAGACGCGCAACAACAAGCGCACGGATAAGTGGATTGTGACCCGGAAGGCGAAGAAGAGATAACACATGGGACGTTCACTCGCAAAAGGACCGTTTGTCGATGATCACCTGGAAAAGAAGGTGACGGCGATGAACGAGAAGAACGAAAAGAAAGTGGTGCGGACGTGGTCGCGCCGGTCGACCATTCTGCCGGAGTTCATCGGCCACACGCTTGCCGTGCACAACGGCAAGAAGTTCATTCCGGTGTACATCACCGAGAACATGGTGGGCCACAAGCTCGGCGAATTTTCGCCGACGCGGACATTTAAGGGGCACGCCGCCAAAGCCGCCGCCGAGAAGACGGCGAAACCGGCATAAGGAACTGACATGCAAGCGAAAGCTGAAGCGAGATATATCCGGATTTCGCCGCAGAAGGCGCGGCTGGTGGTCGACCTGATCCGCGGGCAGAAGGCCGGCGAGGCGATCAACATTCTGCGCACCACCAACAAGCGCATCGCGCCGTCGGTGGAAAAGGTGTTGCGCAGCGCGATTGCGAACGCGGAGAACCGGTCGAACGACGTCGATGTCGACAAGCTGTTCGTGACCGAGGCGTATGTGAACGAAGGGCCGCGCATGAAGCGCGTGCGTCCGGCGCCGATGGGGCGGGCTTACCGCTACCAGCGGCGGATCGCGCATATTGTCGTCAAGGTCGGAGACAAGGAATAATATGGGTCAGAAAGTACATCCGTACGGATTCCGGCTGGGCGTCACCAAGACCTGGCGCTCGCGCTGGTTCGCGAAGCAGGACTACGCGAAGCTGTTGCGCGAGGACCTGGAGCTGAAAGAATCGCTGCGCGACCGGCTGAAGTCGGCGGGCGTCAGCTCGATTGAAGTCGATCGGCCCGGCAACAAGCTGCGGATCACGATCCACACGTCGCGTCCCGGGATCATCATCGGGCGCAAGGGCGCGGAGATCGAGAAGCTGAAGGCCGATCTCGCCAAGAAAACTAAACGCGAGGTTTTCATCGACATTCAGGAAGTGCACAAGCCGGAGTTGGACGCGCAACTCGTCGCCGAGACGATCGCGCTGCAGCTCGAAAAGCGCGTGGCGTTCCGCCGTGCGATGCGCAAGTCGGTGGATTCGGCGCTGCGTTTCGGATGCAAGGGAATCAAGGTTCGCGTGTCGGGCCGCCTGAACGGCGCCGAAATCGCGCGCACTGAATGGTATCTGCAGGGCCAGCTTCCGCTGCATACCCTGCGCGCGGATATCGACTACGGTTTTTGCGAAGCCTACACGACCTACGGCGTGATCGGGATCAAGTGCTGGGTCTACAAGGGCGAGATTCTGCCGGGCGGGCAGCGTCGCGGATTGCGCAACGAACCCGAGCCGCGGCGGCCGCAGCGGGATCGGCGCGACCGGGATCGCGACCGGGACCGGGGAGATCGCGGAGACCGGGGACCTCGTCCGGTGGCGGCTGCGCCGCAAAGCGCCGAGCCGCAGGCGGAGCGCGTTCAGGCTCCGATTTTGCCGCCGATGTCGGCCCCGGTGAAGCCGGAAGGTAGCGGAGAGTAACTCTATGTTGATGCCGAAGAAAGTCAAGTACCGCAAACAGCAGCGCGGACGCATGACCGGGAAAGCCTGGCGCGGATCCTCGCTCGCTTTCGGCGACTACGGACTGAAAGCGATGGAGTGCGGCTGGATCACGGACCGGCAGATTGAAGCGGCTCGCGTGGCGATGACGCGGTCGATCAAGCGCGGCGGAAAGGTCTGGATCCGGCTGTTTCCGGACAAGCCGATCACCAAGAAGCCGGCTGAAACCCGTATGGGAAAGGGCAAGGGCGCGCCGGAGCAGTGGGTGTGCGTCATTCGCCCGGGGAAAATTCTGTTCGAAATGGAAGGGGTCGGAAAAGAGGTTGCGCTGGAGGCGATGAAGCTCGCCGCGGCGAAGCTGCCGCTACCGACCAAATTCATTACGCGCGAGCACGCGGAGTAAGGACCTATGAAAGAGAATGCGGACAAGCATCGGGCGCTCGATGCGGCGGAACTGAATAAGAACTTCAAGGAATCGGCCGAGCAGATGTTCCGGCTGCGCTTCCAGATGTCGATGGGGCAGATGGAAGGGCTGAAGAAATATCGCGCGCTGCGCAAGGACCGGGCGCGGATGCTGACGGTGCTGCGGGAGCGCGAGCTGAATCCGCAGGCGTCGGCTCCGGCTGCAGCGGCTCCGGCAAAGAAAGCCGCGGCTCCGAAGAAGGCAGCTCCGAAGAAAGCAGCGGCTGCGAAGAAGTCCGAGGCGAAGGCGGCTCCGGCGGCGAAAAAAGCTCCGGCGAAAAAGACCACGAGCAAGGCGAAGGCGAGTAAGGAATAACGATGACGCAGGCGAAAGAGCACGTCAAGAACGAAAAAGTCGGCAACGTGGTGTCGAACAAGATGGCCAAGACGATTGTCGTCGAGGTCACGCGCCGCGTCGCGCATCCGCAGTACAAGCGCATCATCACCAAGCGCAAGAAGTTCTATGCGCACGACGAGCAGGGTCAGGCGAACGTCGGTGACGTGGTGCGGATTGTCGAGTGCCGCCCGATGAGCAAGCTGAAGCGCTGGTCGCTTGGCGAGGTGATTCGCAAGGCGGTGCAGGTGACGACGGACCTGAGCTCGATCGGAATCGAGACGGGGCCGGAGAAGCGGGTTTCGAAAAAGAAAAAGGGCAAGGGCTGATTCTTTAAGAATCGCCGGATTTTCAGGAGACAGAATTTATGATCGGGATGCGAACAATTCTAGAGGTGGCCGACAACAGCGGCGCTCGCAAGCTGAGCTGTATTCTGCCTCGCGGCGGCGATCTCGGATTGCACGCAGGATTGGGCGACGTGATCACAGCGGCGGTGAAGGAAGCCTCGCCCGAGTCGGCCATCAAGAAAGGGAAGGTCGTGCGCTGCGTGATCGTGCGGATGCGGAAAGAAACGCGCCGCAAGGACGGGACGTATATCCGGTTCGATTCGAACGCGGCGGTGCTGATCAATGAAGTCGGCGAGCCGGTGGGGACGCGCGTGTTCGGTCCGGTGGCGCGCGAGCTGCGTGACAAGAAGTACATGAAGATTGTCTCGCTGGCGCCGGAGGTTATCTAAGCCATGGCGTTTAAGATTCGGCGGCGCGATGTGAACGCGCCCAAAGAGTTGATCAAGACGAAGATCAAGAAGGACGACACCGTGAAGGTGATCGCGGGGCGCGACAAAGGCAAGACCGGTCGCGTGCTGGACATCGACAAGCGGCGCGGAAGAGTTCTGGTGGAACACGTCGGGATGGTGAAGCGGCATACGCGTCCGAATCCGGCCAAGCAGATCAAGGGCGGAATCGCGGAGCGGGAGAGCCCGATTGCGATCTCGAACGTGATGGTGGTGACGTCGGGCGGTGTGGCGACGCGCGTGGGTTACAAGATGGAAGGCGCGCGGCGCGTGCGGATCGCCAAAAAAGGCGGAGAGATTCTGGACAAGAAGGCGTAAAGAAAAATGGCTGCACGGTTGAAAGAGCACTATCTCAAGCAGGTCATTCCGGCCCTGAGCAAGGAGTTCGGCTACAAGAACGTCATGGGCGTGCCGAAGATCGAAAAGATCTCGCTGAACATCGGCATGGGCGAGGCGACGCAGAACTCGAAACTGATCGACGGCGCGGTGAACGAACTGGGCCAGATCGCGGGCCAGAAGCCGGTAATCACCAAGGCGCGCAAGTCGATTGCGGCGTTCAAGCTGCGCGAAGGCATGGCGATCGGCTGCACGGTCACGCTGCGCGGCGACCGCATGTATGAATTTCTCGACCGGCTGGTGAACGTGGCGCTGCCGCGCGTGCGCGATTTCCGCGGGGTGTCGTCGAAGAGCTTTGACGGGCGCGGCAATTACACGCTGGGCATCAAGGACCAGTTGATTTTCCCGGAGATCGACTACAACAAAGTCGAAAAAGTCAAAGGGATGAATATTTGTATCACCACAACGGCCAAGACCGATGCCGAGGGCGTGGCGTTGTTGAAGCATCTCGGCATGCCCTTCCGGACACAACAGTAGGAAATCCATGGCAACCACCGCAAAGATCGCAAGAGACGAAAGACTGGCCGTCGCGCAGAAAGAGAAGAAGCCGAAGCTGGCTTGCCGGCATCGCAATCGCTGCTTCCGCTGCGGGCGTCCGCGCGGGTATCTCCGCAAATTCAAGCTGTGCCGGATCTGTTTCCGGAAGCTCGCGCTGGCGGGGGAAGTTCCCGGCGTGATTAAGGCCAGCTGGTAAGACGAGGAGAAGGAATGACGACCACCGATCCCATCGCCGACATGCTGACGCGCATCCGTAATGGGCTGCAGGCGCGCCACCCCAAGGTGGACGTGCCGGCGTCGCGGCTGAAGATGGATATTGCCAAGATCCTGAAGGACGAAGGCTACATCGCCAACTACAAGCTGACCGAAGACGGCTCGAAGAAGTCGATTCGCGTATACCTGAAGTACACGCCCGGCAACGTGCCGGTGATTTCGCGGATCGAGCGGGTGTCGCGGCCGGGCTGCCGGGTGTATGTCGGCTCGAAGGAAGTTCCGCGCGTGTTGGGCGGACTGGGAATCAATATCCTGACGACGCCGCGCGGGGTGATGACCGGATCGACGGCTCGCAAAGAGGGCGTGGGCGGGGAAGTTCTCTGCCACGTCTGGTAATCGACGGAGAATTCTATGTCTAGAGTTGGAAAAAAGCTGATTCCGCTGCCCAAGGGCGTGAAGATCACGGTCAGCGAGACCGAGATCCACGTGGAAGGGCCGAAGGGCAAGCAGACCGTTCCGGTGCCTGCGGGGATCACGCTGCGGCAGGAGAGCGGCAATCTCGAATTGCAGCGCTCGGGCGACGATAAGGCCGCGCTCCACGGGTTGACGCGCGCACTCGCGTCGAACGCGGTGGTGGGCGTGTCGGCCGGGTTCACGCGCGAGCTCGATATTGTCGGCATCGGCTATCGCTGCGACCTGAAGGGCCGGATTGCGACGTTCACGCTGGGCTATTCGCACCCGATCGAGTTTTATTTGCCGGACGGGATCGACATGAGAGTCGACAAGCAGACGCACCTGGTGCTGACGGGATCCGATCGTCAGTTGCTGGGACAGGTGGCGGCGAACATGCGCGCGCTGCGTCCGCCCGATCCGTACAAGAACAAGGGCGTCCGGTATACGGGCGAGCCGTTGCGCAAGAAGGTCGGCAAGACCGGCGCGTCGGGAGGGAAGTAAGGCATGGCACGCGATTCTAAAAACGATATTCGCCTGCGCATTCACAAGCGCATCCGTTCGCGGGTCAGCGGGACCGGCGAGCGGCCGCGTCTGGCTGTGTTTCGCAGCGTGAAGCATATTTATGCGCAGGTGATCGACGACTCGAAGGGCCACACCATCGTGGCGGCGTCGTCGGTCGAGAAAAATGCGACGAACGGCGGCAATCTCGCGGGCGCAAAGAGCGTCGGCAAAGCGGTCGCCGAGCGCGCCAAGGACAAAGGCGTGAAGGCGGTGGTGTTCGATCGCGGCGGGTATCTGTATCACGGGCGGATCAAAGCGCTGGCCGATGCGGCGCGCGAAGCAGGATTGGAATTCTAAACTATGTCTTCAACGGCAGCGAAGCGAATCGACGCGGCAAGCCTGAATCTCAAAGAGCAGGTGGTGTCCATCAACCGCGTCACCAAGGTCGTCAAGGGCGGCAAGAACCTGAGCTTTTCGGCTCTGGTCGTGGTGGGCGATCCAGGGGCGAAGATCGTCGGCTACGGGACCGGAAAAGCCAAGGAAGTTCCGGCGGCGATCAAGAAGGGCATCGAAGCGGCGAAGAAAAATCTTCGGAAAGTCCACGTGCTGGCGACAACGATCCAGCATCCTGTGCTGGGCGAGTTCGGCAGCGGACGCGTGCTGCTGAAGCCGGCTCCGGAAGGAACGGGCGTGATCGCGGGCGGGCCGGTGCGCGCCGTCATTACCGCGGTCGGGATTCCGAACGTGCTGACGAAGTCGATCGGGTCGCACAATCCGCACAACGTGGTCAAGGCGACGATCGACGCGCTTGAACAGTTGCGCGATAAGCATGAAATCGCCGAGCTGCGCGGGTTGACTCAGGAGAAGGTAGGGTAGTCATGGCCGGAATGATCAAGATCAAACTGATTGGCAGCCCGATCTGCTGCCCGGAAAAGCACAAGGTCATTGTCCGCGCCCTCGGTTTGAAGAAAATGAACCGGGTGGTGGAGCGGCCGGATACGCCGGCGTTTCGCGGGATGGTGAAGAAGGTTCCGCATCTGCTCGCTATAGTGGAGTAAAGGGCCCAGGCGCAAAGGGTGTAAGCCCGTTTTGCGCGGAGAAGAAAAATGAATCTAAGCCAATTGCGGCCCCCGAAGGGGCAGAAGCACAAGAAACAGCGCGTCGGGCAGGGCATGGGCTCGGGCCGCGGAAAGTATTCGGGACGCGGCGCGAAGGGCGCCAAGTCGATTTCGGGTTACTCGCGGATGCGCGGATTTGAAGGCGGCCAGATGCCGCTGCATCGCCGTCTGCCGAAGCGCGGATTCACCAACATTTTCCATAAAGAGTACGCCATCGTGAATGTCGGCGCGCTGGAGGCGCTGGAAGGGTCGACGTTCGATCCGGGCGCGCTGCTCGAACTCGGGGCGATCAAGAAATTGAAGCACGGGCTGAAAATTCTCGGCTCGGGCGATCTGAAGCGCAAGATCACCGTGAAGGCGCACGTGTTTTCCGAGTCGGCCAAGAAAAAGATCGAAGATGCCGGCGGGACGGCGGAAGTGATCGGGGCGGAGAAGTAAGAAGCCGCCAAAAGGCAGGGATTTCATGAAGTTTTTTGAAGCCGTAGCCAACGTATTTCGGATTCCGGACCTGCGCAAGCGGTTGCTGTTTGCGCTCGGGCTGCTCGCGGTGTATCGCATCGGCGGTCATATTCCGACCCCGGGCGTGAACGCGAACGCGCTGCAGGATTTCTTTGCGAAAAACAGCGGCACCGTGTTCGGCATGTTCGACCTGTTCAGCGGCGGCATGCTGCGGCGGCTCACGATTTTCGCGCTGGGGATCATGCCGTACATCACGGCGTCGATCATTCTGCAGTTGTTGACGGTCGTCGTGCCGACGCTCGAAAAGCTGCAGAAGGAAGGCGAACTGGGCCGGCGCAAGATCACGCAGTGGACGCGCTATCTGACGGTCGGACTGGCGCTGATGCAGTCGTTCGGAATCGCGGCGGCGTTGCAGGCTTCGGGACAGGGACTGGTTCTGAATCCGGGGCCGGGGTTTATTCTGATGACGATCCTGAGTCTGACCACCGGCACGGCGTTCATCATGTGGCTTGGTGAACAGATCACCGAGCGAGGTATCGGCAACGGAATGTCGCTGCTGATCTTTACCGGTATCGTGGTCGGCCTGCCGAATGCGATCCACGAAATGGTGGTGAAGATCCAGACCGGCGACTGGTCGCTGCTGCAGATCTCGATCATTCTCGTGATGATGATCGCGGTGGTGGCCTTTATCGTACTGGTCGAGCGCGGCGAGCGCCGCATTCCGGTGCAGTATGCCAAGCGCGTGATCGGGCGGCGCATGATGGGCGGCCAGTCGACGCACCTGCCGCTGAAGGTCAACGCGGGCGGTGTGATTCCGGTGATTTTCGCGTCGTCGCTGCTGACGTTCCCGCAGACATTGATGAACGTCGATTACGTGAAGAACTCGACGGTCCTTTCGGGCATGCTGGGGGCGATCGCGGGCGCGCAGCCGCTGTATTATCTGCTCTACACGGCGCTGATCATCTTCTTCTGCTTCTTCTACGTGTCGATCATCTTCAACCCGAACGAAGCGGCGGACAACATGCGCAAGTATGGCGGGTTCATTCCGGGCATCCGTCCGGGCAAGAACACGGCCGAGTACATGAATAAGATCCTGACCAAGATCACGGTGGTCGGCGGACTGTATCTTTCGATCCTGTCGCTGATTCCGATGATCATGATCTCGGGAATCAAGCTGCAGCGGCTGCCGTTGATGGGGAACTGGATCGACGCGCACTTTCCGCGCTGGCTGCTGGACGGACTGGGAGTCAATTTCTATTTCGGAGGAACTTCGCTGCTGATCGTGGTGGGTGTGGCGATGGATACGGTGAACCAGGTCGAGGCGCAGTTGATTATGCGCCACTACGAGGGGTTCACGCCACGCGCCGGCAGTATTCGCGGACGCCGCAGCAGCAGCGTGTGAGGGGGACCTCATTGGCTAAGGTTTGATGACCACCAGGCCGTGTCTCATCTTGTTCGGGCCCCCCGGTTCGGGGAAGGGCACGCAAGCGAAGCTGCTGCGTGACAAGCTGGGCATGGCACATATCTCGACCGGCGATATGCTGCGGGAGCGGGTGGTGCTGGCCAAGCAAGAGGGGTCGACGGACGAATTAGGCAAGGCCGTCGCGGCGATCATGCAATCGGGCGGGCTGGTTTCCGATGAATTGGTCAACAAGATGGTGGAGGACCGGATCGAGCAGCCGGACGCGGCCAACGGGTTCATCCTGGACGGCTACCCGCGGACGGTGGCGCAGGCGCAGTTGCTCGATTGTGTGTTGAAGGGGAAGAAGATCCGCACGGTGGTCGTGTATTTGAAAGTGGATTATAATGTAATCATCGCCCGCCTCTCCGGTCGCCGGCAGTGCCCGACGTGCGGTGCGCTGTACAGTGTTTCAGCCAATTCGCCGGTGGTTTCGGAAGTTTGCGATTACGACGGATCGAAGCTGATCGTGCGGGATGACGATCGGGAAGAAGTGGTTTTGCAGCGTTTGAAGGCGTACGAATCGCAGACGGCTCCGGTGCTCGATTGTTTGAAGAGCGCCGGTTATCGCATTTTTGACGTGCAGGGCGATTTGCGGCCGCCGCAGGTGATCGCGCGGGAGATTGAGGAATCGATTCAGCGGGAGTTCGGAACAGCCAGGGCATGATCGTGCGCAAGAATATGGCGGAGCTGGAAAAGATGCGCGCGGCGGGTCTGCTCGTTTACAAGGTTCTGGACCGGCTGAAGACGATGGTTCGCGAAGGGATCTCGACCTACGAACTGGAGGTCGAGGCGGAGAAGATGATCACGGAGGCGGGCGCGAGGCCGGCGTTCAAGGGTTATTCGACGCCGGCGACGGGAACGAAATTTCCCTTCGTGCTGTGTACGTCGGTGAACGATGAGATCGTGCACGGGATGCCGTCGCAGAAACGGATTTTGAAGGCGGGCGACATCGTATCGATCGATACCGGAGTGCAGTTGAACGGATATTACGGCGATTCGGCGATCACGGTGCCGGTGGGCGAGATTTCGGAAGAAACCAAGCGCCTGCTGGAAGTGACGCGGGAATCGCTGGAACTGGCGATCGAGAAAGCGCGGCCGGGCAACCGGCTGTTCGATATTTGCGGAACCGTTGAGCGGCACGTGACCGCCAACGGGTTTACGGTCGTTCGGGAGTTTGTGGGCCACGGCATCGGCACCAAGATGCACGAAGAGCCGCAGATTCCCAATTACATCGACCGGAAGAATGAGAATCCGCGGTTGAAGGAAGGCATGGTGCTCGCGATCGAGCCCATGGTGAACGCGGGCAAGCCGGGGAGCCGGGTGAAGCCGGATAAGTGGACGGCGGTGACCGAGGACGGAAGAAACTCGGCGCATTTCGAGCATACGGTGGCGATTACGTCGAACGGCCCATGGGTGTTGACAAGGCCGTAGTCGCGACGGTGATGGAGTTGCTGCCGAGCGCGCAGTATCGCGTGAAGCTCGAAAACGAAGATTTGGTTCTGGCGCATGCAGCGGGAGCGGGCGCCGTGAATTTTGTGAGATTGCGTCCCGGGGATCGGGTGCGGGTGGAATTATCGCCGCATGACCGGACCCGGGGAAGAATTGTGGAGTTGCTGAAAGGCTGAATATGAAAGTCAGGGCGTCCGTCAAAAAAATGTGCGACAAGTGCAAGATCGTGCACCGCGAGGGCGTGGTGCGGGTGATCTGCACCAATCCGAAGCATAAGCAGAGGCAGGGATAACTATGGCGCGTCTAGCAGGCGTTGATTTACCGGCAAAGAAGCGGACCGAGATCGGGCTCACCTACATATACGGCATCGGCCGGACCCGTTCGAATTCGCTGTGCCACCGGGCGGGCGTCGACCCGAACAAGAAGGTCGCCGATCTGACCGAAGACGAAGTGAATCGCATCCGCCAGATTCTCGAGGCGGAGGGCTCGGTCGAAGGCGACCTGCGCAAAGAAATCTCGATGAACATCAAGCGGCTGATCGAGATGGGATCCTACCGCGGATTGCGTCACCGGCGCGGTTTGCCGGTTCGCGGACAGCGGACACACACCAACGCGCGCACCCGCAAGGGTCCGCGGCGCGGCACGGTGGCGAATAAGAAGAAAGCGACGGGTAAGACTTAATGGCGAAAGCACCTGCGAAGGGCGGCAAGAAAAAGACGTTCAAGAAGAAGGAAAAACGTGTGGTGCCCAGCGGGCTCGTGCACGTGCAGGCGTCGTTCAACAACACCATCATCACGATCACCGATCCGATCGGCAACGTGATCGCGTGGTCGAGCTCGGGCTCGCTCGGGTTCCGCGGATCGCGCAAGGGCACGCCGTTCGCCGCGCAGCAGGCATCGCTCACGGCGGCGAACAAGGCAAAGGAATCGGGACTGCGGTCGGTGGACGTGCATGTCGCAGGTCCTGGCGCAGGCCGCGAATCGGCCGTGCGCGCGCTGGCGACAGCGGGGCTCGAAGTGCGGTCGATCAAGGACAAGACTCCGATTCCGCACAACGGGTGCCGTCCGCCCAAGAAGCGAAGAGTCTGATTTTTGTGGGGCAGGCGGCAAGCTTGCCCACTCGATTTTGAAAGAAGCAGGACGAAGATCCATTGAGATCGTAAACTGCACCAACCTTAAGGGAGGTCCGATTTGGCTCGATACATTGGCCCCGTCTTCCGGCAGTGCCGGCGCGAGGGCATGAAACTATTCTTGAAGGGCGAGCGCTGCCACACCGAAAAGTGCGCGGTGGAGAAACGCAACTTCGCGCCCGGCCAGCATGGCAAGGATCGCAAGCCGAAGCTGGTGGGCTACGGGCTGCAGCTTCGCGAGAAGCAGAAGGCTCGCCGGTATTATCAGCTGCTCGAAGGGCAGTTCCGCAACCTGTTCGAAAAAGCCAGCGCGATGAAGGGCATCACGGGCGAAAACCTGCTGAACATGCTCGAACGTCGTCTGGATTCGACCATGTTCCGGATGGGATTCGCCACTTCGCGCGCGCAGGCCCGCCAGCTGGTGCGCCACGGACACGTGAACGTGAATGCGCGACGCGTCGACATTCCTTCCTACCAGGTGGAACCCAACGACATTATCGAAATTCGCGAAGCGAGCAAGAAGAATCCCACGATTCTGCATGCGCGCGACGCTACAGCTCATGCTCCGAGTCCCAACTGGCTCGAAGTGGACCGCGAGAATCTTCGCGCGCGCGTTCTTCAGCAGCCCAAGCGCGAGGATCTGGTGCAAATCCAGTTGAACGAGCAGCTCATCGTTGAGTTGTACTCCAAGTAGGGAACTGTACTCGAAGTAAGACGGGAGTCAAAAATATGTTCAAAGGATTCCAGAAACCCAAGCGACTTGTCGCGAATACGGAAACGCTCAATGAGCGTTACGGCCAGTTCACCGCTCAACCGTTTGAGCGCGGATTCGGTTCAACCATCGGCACCGGCCTGCGCCGCGTGCTGCTGAGCTCGATTGAAGGCGCGGCGATCACTGCCGTGCGCATTGAAGGCGTCGCGCATGAATTCAGTCCGATTCCGGGCGTGGTCGAAGACGCCACCGATATCATCCTCAACCTGAAGCAGGTTCCGTTCAAGATGATGGGCGAGGGCACGCGCACGGTTCGCCTGCGCGCCGATTCCGCCGGGGAAGTCATGAGCGGCAAGATTGAAACCGATCAGGACATCGAAGTGCTCGATCGCAACATGCACATCGCGACCATCGGGCCGGGCGGAAAATTGTCCATCGAAATGCGTCTGAAGTCGGGCCGCGGCTATGTTTCGGCGGACCGCAACAACGATGAAGATCTTCCGGTCGGCTATATCCCGATCGACTCGGTCCACTCGCCGGTTCGCAAAGTGAATTTTTCGGTCGAAGCCGCGCGCCTCGGGCAGATGACCGACTACGACAAGCTCACCATCGAAGTGTGGACCAACGGAGCCATCTCGCCGGCCGACTCGATCGGCCAGGCCGCGAAGCTCCTCAAGGATCACATGGCGATCTTCATCAACTTCGAAGAATTGCCGGAGTCGGCGGAAGAGCCGGCCGAGCGCGCTTTGAGCCAGATGAACGAAGTGCTCAACCGCTCGGTGGAAGAGCTGGAACTGAGCGTCCGCTCTTACAACTGCCTGAAGAACGCGAATATCCAGACCATCGGCGACCTGGTTCAGAAAACCGAAGCCGAGATGCTGCGCACCAAGAACTTCGGGCGCAAGTCGCTGAACGAGATCAAGGAGATTCTTTCGGGTCTCGGCCTGACGTTCGGCATGAAGTTCGACGCGCAGGGCCGCCTGATTTCGCCCGCCGGACAGCCGGCGATGCTGGGCGCGCCGGGTTCGATGCCGGGCGATGACGAGATCATCGACGACGAGGAAGAAGATATCGAGGACGAGGAGGCCAGCCCTTCGGCTGAATAGCGCACGATGAGACACAAGGTATCGGGTTATAAACTCAAGCGGAGCGTCGGCGCGCGCAAGGCCCTTTTCAAGGGCTTGGTCACCAGCGTGATCGAGCACGAGCGCGTGGTGACGACGGTCCCGAAGGCGAAGGCCGTGCAGCCGCTGGTGGAGAAGATGATCACGCTGGCCAAGCGCGATAATCTTCACGCGCGGCGGCAGGCGGCGGCGTTCCTGGAGACTCCGGACGCGGTGAAGAAGCTGTTCGACAAGCTCGGGACGCGGTTCGGGCAGCGCAACGGCGGCTACACGCGCGTGGTGCGGCTCGGTTTCCGCAAGGGCGATGGAGCCGAACAGGCGATCATCGAACTCGTCGGCAGCGAGTTGGTCAAGCGCGCCGCGGATCGCGCCAAGCGGCGTGAAGAACGGCTGCAGGCGATGCGCCAGGGCAAGGAAGAAGGCGAAGCTCCGGAAGAATAGTTTCGCCGATCGGCAAGACAAGACGCGCGCGGCCTTCGGGTTCGCGCGCGTTTTTCTTTTTCGTACACTGCCGGGCTTGTTATTCTGGGGGGAATGCATCCTCAACAACCGGCGCCGAAGATCCAGCTTTCGACAACGGCCGATTACCGTGAAAACTACGCCAACAGCGTGCAGGTGCGCGTGAGCTTGTGGGATTTTTTTCTGCTGTTCGGCACCATCAACCAGACCGCTCCCGATAGCGTCTCCATTCAAAACTACCAGGGCGTGTTCCTGAGCCCGCAGCAGGCCAAGGCGCTCTCGAACGTGCTGCTGCAGAACGTCCAGCAATACGAATCGGCTTTCGGCGAGATCAAGCTGGAGCCGCAGGCCGCGGGCTCCGTCATCCAGTAGTGTCCTCAAAGGCACGGCCGACGCTGATCTTTTTCGCGATCTTCACCATCGTCGAAATCGCGATGCATCTGCCGTATCTGCAGCTTCCCTATCATTGGGACGAACTCGGGCAGTTCATACCAGCGTCGCTCGATATTTTTCAGAAGGGCGCGTGGATTCCGGTCTCGACCCTGCCGAACGTGCATCCGCCCGCGGTGATGGCGTATCTTGCGCTGGCCTGGAAAATCTTCGGGTATTCGATCCCGGCCACGCGCGTCGCGATGATCGTGGTCGCATCGGCGGGGCTGCTGTTTTCGTTCCTGCTCGCGATCCGGCTGTCGCAGAAAACCGTCGGCGCGCCGGCGTTTGCGGCCGTGATTTTCATGATGGCGTCGCCGATGTTCTACACGCAGTCGATGATGGCGCAGCTCGATATGCCGGCGATGGTGCTCACCGCGCTCGCGCTGCTGTTGTTCCTCGAAAATCGATTCGCGTGGTGCGCAGCGGCGTGTACCGTGCTTGTGCTGGTGAAAGAGACCGGCATCTCGACTCCCTTCGTTCTGGCGGCGTGGCTGTGGATTTACGAAAAACGTCGCCGCGAAGCTCTGTACTTTCTGGCTCCGGCCATCGCTTTAGGCGCGTGGCTGATCGCGCTGCATCACGGCACCGGCCACTGGCTGGGAAATTCCGAGTTCGCAAAATACAACGTCGGCGATTCGCTGCAGCCGGCGCACATCGCGATGACCCTCGAGCGAAGAATTTATTTCCTTTTCGTTTCCGACGGATTGTGGATCGGCGCGATCGTGCTGTGGATCGGCTCGCGCGTGCTCCGCGGCCGCGATTGGACGATCGCCTTTCTGGTGGCCGGTGCGCAGATTCTTCTGGTCAGCATCTTCGGAGGCGCGTCGCTCGATCGCTACTCGATGCCGGCGTTCCCCGTCGTGTTCGCGGCGATGGCCGCGGCTGGTTCGGCGCTGCCGCAAAGCTGGCGCTGGACGACACAATTCGCCATGACCTTCGCGCTGGCCCTGGGCCTGTTCGTCAATCCGCCGTATCCGTTTTCTTTTGAGAACAATCTCGCGATGGTCGATTTTGTGGAGCTGCAAAGGCAAGCCGCCGCTTACCTGGAAGACCATGCCCCCGGAAAACGAATCGCGAGCGCGTGGCCTTTCGTCGATGCCGTGGGACGTCCCGAAGCGGGATACGTGCACCATCCGTTGAAGGTCACCGGACGCGCCGAGGATTTTCGCCTGACCAGCATTGCCGATCTCGACCGCAGCCAGATCGACGTGCTGGTCGTGTTCAGCCGGACGTGGGGGCTCGACGGAGGCACGCCGAATCTCATGCTGTTGCGCGAATATGTTCGCCGGAATTGGGGTTGGAACACGCCTGCCACGCCGGAGCAGATTCGCGCGGGGTTCGGATTCGTCCCCGTGCTGAAGTGGACGCGGCGCGGCCAGTGGATCGAAATTTATCTTCCTGAACGGTAGTCTTTGGTAGACTCGTCTGGATGAAACTCGACGGAAAAGCAGCAATCATTACGGGCGGCGGATCGGGCCTGGGAGCAGCGACGGCGGAGCGGCTGAGAGCCGCGGGCGTGAAGGTCGCGCTGGTGGACGTGAATCTGGACGCCGCAAACGATGTCGCGAAGAAGTGCGGTGGGATCGCGATCAGGTGCGACGTTGCCGATGCGGCTGCGGGCGCGGCGGCGGTGGCGGAGGCGCGCGCCAAGCATGGTCCCGCGCGGATCCTGGTCAACTGCGCGGGCATCGGGCTGGGCCGCCGTATCGTGGGCAAGGACGGTCCCATGCCGCTGGAGGATTTTTCGCGCGTGATTCAGGTGAACCTGATCGGCACGTTCAACATGATGCGGCTGGCGGCGGCGGATATGACGACGCTCGATCCGCTGGAGGACGGCGAGCGCGGCGTGATTATATCAACGGCATCGATCGCGGCCTACGAAGGGCAGATCGGGCAGGCGGCGTATACGGCGTCGAAAGGGGGGATCGTCGCGCTGACGATGCCGGCCGCGCGCGAGCTGGCGCAGTTCGGGATTCGCGTGCTGGCGATCGCGCCGGGCGTGTTTCTGACGCCGCTGCTCGGGAAATTGCCGGGCGATGTGCAGGCAAGCCTCGGCTCATCGATTCCATTTCCGAAACGCCTGGGGAATCCCGCCGAGTTCGCGCACCTGGTGGAGCACTGCGTCCAGAACGTTTATCTGAACGGCGAAGTGATCCGGCTGGACGGCGCTCTGCGGATGGCGCCGAAGTAACTAGTAAGCTGTCCCGGCGATTTCGAAAGCGAACGGGTCCGCTCACTCGCGTTCGCGGTTCAGTGCTAAGCGATGGAGTTGCAATGTAGACCACAGAACCACGAGCGCCAGCGAGTGGAAAGCGAACGGACCTGCTCACTCGCGTTCGCGGTTCAGTGCTAAGCGATGGAGTTGCAATGCAGACCACAGAACCACGAGCGCGAGCGAGTGGGTAGCGCCGCTCTCGAAATCACTGGGACAGCTTAC